>CALHQH010000001.1 GCA_938036625.1 uncultured Candidatus Saccharibacteria bacterium
GCGAGCTGGGTTCAGAACGTCGTGAGACAGTTCGGTTTATATCCGGTATGGACGTCAGGAAATTTGCGAGGATTTGCCCCTAGTACGAGAGGACCGGGGTGAACGCACCGCTGGTGTACGGATTGTGGCCACCTGCTGCATTGTCCGGTAGCTATGTGCGGACCAGATAAGCGCTGAAAGCATATTAAGCGCGAAACTGACCTCAAGATTAGATTTCCCTATGAGGGCCGTGAAAGACGATCACGTTGATAGGTGCAAGGTGGAAGTGCAGTAATGCATGGAGCCGAAGCATACTAATCGCCCCATTGCCTTTTTATGTCCTTGTCTACGACGCTAATGCTTGCATTGGTAGCGTGGATGAGGTAGACTTAACTAGTGATTGGTGTATATCACCACTGTCAATCGTTGACACGTACATTACCATACCGTGCAGATGGACATCGAAGCAGGGGTTTGGCCCACCGAGGAAATATATCGGAACCAAGCGTCTAAACCCCCACTTCGGTGCCCATGGCGAGGAGGAAACACCTGTTCCCATTCCGAACACAGAAGTTAAGCTCCCCAGCGGCGATTATACTGCTTTTAGTGGGAAACTAGCACGGTGCCGAATTATATAAAAGCCATCCGAATAGGGTGGCTTTTATCTTTGGAAATGATTTTTATCAATGACTTGATGCTTGCCAGTATGGTTTGCTGAAATGTGATACTAATATATTTCAGACGATACTTTGGCCGCGCATTGCTACTTTCATCAACATGCTGGTGTCTTTTGTCGGTGAGACGTAACAGAGGTTGAGAAGTAACGGATTCGACAGTGGTCATAGGTGCGAAGTTTGCTACTTGCTTGCAAAATCCAGAGAGATTTATATGGAGCACCTAAGCAACAGAAACTAGGAGCAGCAACATGCTAGTCAGAAGCTCTTAGCGAATACAATGCGAAGTGTAACCCAGAATACTTGATGGAGCAAGCCAGTCAGAGCTATGAGAGCGGTAAGACAGAAGAAGCGGCACGAACGCTTGGTTACATTGGCTGGACGCTAGAAGGGCTTGAGGCACTGAAGTCGGCAGAAGAAGTCGAGCAAGAATAGCGTTATTTTAATTAAAATGAGCACAAACCAGCTTATCACAGAGATGAGGCTGGTTTTTTGCTGTATAAATTGCCAAAGTAGGTGCATTTTCTATAAAATTCAGAACGTTTTTCGTACAAATGTACCATTCTATTGTATAATCGCTAGAGAGGGGTGCTTACTCTGCGACTTGGCGTGGCTTGGGCGAGTGAAGCACCGCCGCGGGTAGGTAATTCGTATCTTGATAGCGATGCAGTGACGATGTGATAACCATAACCAAAAAGGAGTGTTCTTATGACAGAGCAACGACCACCATCAATCAACTACCGCTATGGTGAGCCACCAATTCATTCGGCGGGCGATCTATTGTATTACGACAAGGAGATCACTCGGCAGCTGAGAGTGTTTGCTGTGCCGGCTGGTAGTAACCCATATGGCCAAGAGGCGCTTGTTACTGGCCCAGATGGAATGCAAATTGATATAGAGCGAGAAGCCCGACTGTTGCCACAAGATGGCAGTGATGTGCTCTACACGCTCTACGCACCGAAGGTTGGGGCGGCGCTGACGATTAGCCATGAGCGCGGTATTGGCTTGCTTTACCCCTGTACTTCAGATGAGAATGGCCAGCCAGTTGCTCAGAGGATGGTGAGCAATGCGATAAAAACCCATATAGTTGATATGACTCATCTGCCCGATGCACGGTTTATTACGCTTGGAGAGCCGTATATCTCTCTCCCAGACCCACAGCACCACCATGCTGCGCTGAGCATTGTGCCAGAGAAAGTAGGTGTCTTTGGTGTTGGTACGGAAGGAGGTGTTGGGAGTAAGATGGGTATGATTCAAGATGATGTGTCACCTGATGTGAAGAACGTCATGAATGCACTATACCCACAACTTGTAAAAGGGTATGAGGCCCTCCAGCAGCGCCATAGCGGCGAACGACCGCACCCTCGAAATGGTATTGGTCGTCGAGCAGTCCAAAGCGGCGGGTATAGTTGGTTCTAAACCCCAACAAATAGCAAAGCGTTTTCAATATCAAAAACAACCCTGTATGCGCAGGGTTGTTTTTTCATTCTCGAATCTCGCAGCAAACGAGAATTGTTGTGGTGGACCTTGGTGGAAACGACCCAAACCAAAGCTAATACTTAGTATATAGCATAGGCGTCTTAAATGCAATACCAATAATGCAATCTGAAAATGCTCATGTAAACGTTGACAAAACATATACAGTATGCTATATTTAAATCATGATACATATCATATATGGTATGTAGCGAGGATTTGCTGGCCTATACTGGCAACGTACCTCTGGTAAATATATAAATAAGGAGTAACCCTATGGCGGGAACAAAAGCTGGCGGCCTGAAGGCTGCGCAAAAAAACATCTCTAAAGACCCTAACTTCTACGCCAAGATTGGTGCCAAGGGCGGCAAGAATGGCCGTACTGGCGGCTTTGCGGCCAATCCACAACTTGCTCGTGTGGCTGGCGCTAAGGGCGGCCGGATCTCTCGCCGCACCAAAAAGACCGACGATACTGCTGCTGCGGCTGCTCCACAAGCGGACGTTGCGCTTGCCGCCTAAAGGTAACGCAGGTATCGCTTAAAACACCTCCCACTGATCCGGGAGGTGTTTTTGGAATATTGTGTTGGGGATTTGCGGCTTTTTTATGGTGGTTTTGCGCTGCTGCTATGGCTGTAGAGTGTGTTTGGTCATAATGAATTGACCCTTAAGCTTGGTGCGGTGGGTGTGAAAGGGTTAGCCTTGACACAGAGAAAGGGGCTAATGTGAAGATTGAGAGTGAAGGCTGGACGCCAAACGAGGTAGGCGGGTGTCACTCTGTCTAGTCGCGCGTGAAAACCAGTTGCTACAGCGAGCTTTCAATGTAAGCATGAGAGATTTGTTTTTGGGAGACATTCTCTCGCATTGTGTGAGAATTACTGCGACAATGAGCCCGAGTTATATCATCGTGTCTTTTACAACATAACGCCGAAGTTGGCAGGTAGTGGCGCTGTTGGCGCGCCAGTGGGTGAAGCAGGCGAGGCAGGTGTATGTGCCGTCGCTGCGCTGCAGGCCAGTCGCGTTGCAGTGTGGGCAGCGCGAGCGGGCGTGGAGCCAGTCGCGATAGGTGTCGAGCGCAGATTCGATGAGGTCATCATCGACCGTCACTTGCCAGCCGGCTCCAACTCGGCAGCCGGCATTCCACGCTGCGCGCTCCATAGCAACAAGCTGCACATCGCGCGCATAGCCGCAGTGCCCAAGGAGCGCATGGCCATACTCGTGGAGGAGGTAGGCAGTGGCCTGGGCATCGTGCGGATCATAATAAACCGTGCGGCTTGGGTAGTGCCAATGAAAATGGCTGCTTGAGCGAAAAGAAAGTGGCGCAAGGCCCGACGCATGGGCATGCTGAGTGAGGTAGGGGATGAGCTGATCGAGTGGCATACGTGGTAGCGATATAGACACGTTTATTGGCATGCGAACCAGCGAGCGAAACAATGATTACTTCGCATAATTTGACAGAGGTAGAGATTATGATTTGTTCGTATATTGTACGTGCCATGATTAGTGTAGCACAGCGCGCTCGCGATGCCTAGTAGGCTGTGCGAAGTATCGATGCGTGGTGGGCTTTGAGAAGGGTGGAGCGAGAGGCACGGCGTAATGGGTGATTTGTATAGCTCGTGCGTTGCGTTTTGCGATCGATTACGGTATAATAAAAAGAGTAACGTAAACGAAGGTTTGGCAATGAAGCAGCAAGGATCAATTATCGGATACGTCGTCGTCGGGACAGTGCTAACGCTCGCACTGGTTGGCGGGGTCTTAATCGTCAAGAATAGCCACAACAGCAGCGCCCGGCAAGTGGCAAGCACTACCACCACTGACGCTAAGAAAAAGGAATCAACCCAGAGCAATAAGAGCGCTAACGACAAGCTAGTCGATAGCCTTAACAGCAAATCAACAGAGGCCAGCAAGAGCAAAGAGACGAAAGAAACTCAGTCGCAAGATAAGAAAAATACTACATCAACTGCAACGAATGGCGCAACTAGCGGCTCATCAAGCACCACTACGCAAAGCCAAAGCCAATCTACTCAATCTCAAACCTCAAGCACGCCTGCCGCAACGCCTTCGACTAGCTCCAGCACTCCTTCGCAAACTCAATCTACCCAGCAAGTGAGCGCCTTGCCGCAAACTGGCCCAGCCGAGAGTCTGGCAGCCGTTGTGGCGGTAAGCAGCCTGGCTGGCGTGGCGCTAGCCTACCGCAAGTCGCGCACACCCGCGCTGTAAAGTATACAATATATTCATTGTTTCATTGACAACGCTATGCCTACCCCTGTGCGATGCAGGGGTAGTTGCTTTGTGGAGCAATATATGTGTTGTGATTATAGCATCGTTGTGTATATGACGGTGTAATAGTTTTGAGTACCATCTCACAAGAAAATATCTGAAGGTTAGCGATTGTGAGAGCGAGTAGGCTTTGTGATTCATCGGGCCAGAACATTTTTAGAGTGATGGGTTGGCTGTGCCAATTATCCGCTTAAGCCAACTATTCATAGAGATGAGACCTAAATGTATGGGTTTTGACGCTCGCAGCGACTTTGTGTATAATACAGAGGACTGGTGCGCCGCTCGGCCGGCGTGTCTCATAATATAATTAATAAGAGGAGTCTGTACCAAGACTTATGGCAACACAAGCCTTAACAATGGATGATTTGCTCGCTGGCGACGGCGTCAAGCAACTAGTAACCGGCGAGGTCGTAACTGGCCGCGTATTATCGGTGCGCAAACGAGATGTATTAATAGATCTAGGCCCGCAAGGGGTTGGCTATGTGCCACGGCGCGAGATTGGCCCGGCTAAGACGCTAGCGGTTGGTGATGAAGTAACAGCCAGTGTGGTAGATAGCGAGCTCGAGAATGGCTATAGCCTATTGAGCCTACGCAAAGCAGCCAAGGACCGCGGCTGGGAAGAAGCAATGGCCAAGCTGGATGCTGGCGAGATCATCGAGGTAGCGCCATACGACGCTAACCGCGGTGGTATGCTGGTTGAGTACGAAGGCGTGCGAGGCTTTTTGCCAGTGTCTCAACTGTCGGCCGAGCACTACCCACGGGTGGGCGGTGCCGATAAGGATGAGATCTTGGCACGGCTCAACACCCTGGTGGGCCAGACGCTCAAGGTGCGCATCCTCGACTGCGACCGCAAGGCCAACAAGCTGATCTTTAGCGAAAAAGAAGCCATCAAGGATGGCCTAGCTGCTCACTTTGAGAAGCTCAAGGTTGGCGACACCGTCAAGGGTGTGGTGACTGGTGTGGTGGACTTTGGTGTCTTCGTGAATGTCGAAGGGATCGAGGGGCTCATCCACATCTCAGAGATTAGCTGGGAGCGCGTCAACAACCCAGCCGACTATGTGAAGGTCGGCCAGAGCGTTGAGGCGAAGATCATCAGCATCGACAAAGATCGCCTGAGCCTGAGTATGAAGCAGCTCACCAAGGATCCATGGCTTGATGAGGTGGATCAATTCACCAAGGGCCAGACCATCGAGGGTACAGTCACGCGCATTACCCCATATGGTGCCTTTGTCCAGATTAGCCCAGCGGTCGAAGCGCTGGTGCACGTGAGCGAGCTGGGCAGCGGCGGTGCCGACCCAGAGAAGGTCTTTACTCTCAATGAGCGCAAGAGCTTTGTCATTCTCGACATCGACAAAGATGCGCATAAAGTGAGCCTGAGCCTCGCCGACAAGAAAAAATAACCAGTAAATTACAAAAGATGACCGGCTGTGGCCGGCAGAAAGGAGTGTGTATATGAGTCAGTCTGAAAAAGTGTTGGTCATTGCCGATTCGATCACTGTTGGTGAGCTGGCCCAAACCCTGAATCTGCCGGTCACAAAGCTGATTGGCGAGCTCTTCAAGAATGGCTTTACCGTAACGATCAATCAGCGGATTGATTTTGAGATTGCTGAGATTATCGTGGAGGAGCTGGGCCTGGCAGTGACGCTGCAGCGCAAAGCCGCCGAGCAGCATACTGTGCAGCACCTGCATAAACCGTCGAGCAATGCTGTACCGCGCCCGCCAATTGTGGCGGTGATGGGGCATGTCGACCACGGCAAGACAACGCTGCTCGACACCATCCTCAAGATGAAGACAGTTGCTGGCGAGGCTGGTGGCATTACCCAGCACATCAGTGCCTATCAAGCCCAAAAGGGTGGCCGCACGATGACGTTACTCGACACCCCTGGTCACGAGGCCTTTGCGGCGCTACGCCAGCACGGTGCAGCACTGACCGATGTGGTGGTGATTGTTGTGGCAGCCGATGATGGTGTTAAGCCACAGACGGTAGAGGCAATCCGCTTTGCACGCGATGCTAATGCCAAGATCATCGTTGCTATCAACAAGATTGACAAAGACACGGCCAATCCTGATATGGTTAAAGCTCAGCTTGCTAGTGAGCATCACCTCAACCCTGAGGAGTGGGGTGGCGATACCATTATGGTACCAATTAGCGCTAAGACTGGCCAGAATATTGATAAGTTGCTCGATACCATCCTGCTTGTGGCCGACATGGAAGAGCTCCGTGCCGATACGGACGTGCCGGCTGAGGGGCTCGTTATTGAGGCGCATATGGAGAAGGGTCGTGGCTCGGTAGTGAACTTGCTCATCGAGCAGGGCCGCTTGGCGCCAGGGCATTTCCTCGTGGCAGGGCAGGCCTATGGCAAGGTGCGTACTTTGCTCGATTACACTGGCGCGGCCATCAAGGCAGCCACGCCCGCTACGCCAGTGACGGTGACGGGCTTTAAAGAATTACCACAGTTTGGTGATATCTTCACAGTGGTCAAAAATGAGAAAGAAGCTCGCCTGGCGGTGCAAAAGGCCAAGCTCGACCAAGCGCGCAATGCCGCTACCACCAATGTGACTGGTGCCGACCTGCTCAAGCTGATGACGCAGAAGCACGACGCTCAGGAATTCGACGTCATCGTCAAGGCCGATGTACAGGGGTCACTTACCTCGGTGATGGATAGCTTGCGCCTGGTGGAGACGGGCGGGGCGATCACGCTGCGGATCATTGGCCATGGCGTGGGCAATATTACCGAGAATGATGTGCGCCTGGCTGGTAGTAGTAATGCAATTATATACGGCTTTAACGTCGACTTGCCACCAGCTGTCAAGCGCCTGGCAATGCGCGACAAAGTGACGGTGCGCCGCTACCAAGTGATCTACGAGCTGCTCGACGATGCACGCAGCAGCATGGAAGCACTGCTTGCACCAGAGGTAGTGGAGACGGAGATTGGCCAGCTAGAGATTAAGGGCGTCTTCCGGACGATGCGCGATGCGGTTATCGCCGGCGGGCAAGTGACAAAGGGCAAGGTGACGGCAGGGCTGCTCGCTCGTGTGATGCGCGGCGAGGAGCAAATCGCCGAAGTCACCGTGGCCAGCGTGCAGCGCCAGCAGCAAGAAGCCAAGGAAGTCTTTGAGGGTGAGCTCTGCGGTCTCAACCTCACGACCAGCAAGAAGCTCCAGCTCGAGATTGGCGACACCCTCGAGTTCTTCACCCGCGAGCTGGTGAAGCGTACGCTGCGGTAATAGGTTTGGCGGTGCTTTGTCCTGTAGAATCTTAGTATATTTATATTGAGTGGTAACTCTGTTTTTGCTAATGGTGTATAAAACTCGCTGTGGTAATGGCGAGTTTTTGAGATTGGAGTATCTCCCTCATTGACACATCACCTCTGTTGTGGTAGGATGTGGGCAGAATATATAAGGAAAGAAATTAGGACGGGTAGTATGGCACAGAGATATGAGTATAGTGTATCGCTCGCAGAAGATGCTAAGCTGCAACTTGAGTCACCAAGTGGCGACACACTTCCTGTTGAAAGAACTAAAAAACCAGCAAAAAAAGATCAACATACCATGCATGACAGCGTTATACTGTTGCCGATCGATGAGACGATCAAAAATATGACGCATGGAACATTTGAGTATTCACAGTCATCGAAGCAAGAAACAGGTCCTTCTCGACTGAAGAGTTTCTATGATCGTCAAAGCGATCGGATAGTCGAGTCTCTAGATAGGCGTAGGAGAGAGATAAAAGGATTACAAATAATAGAGCAAGATGATATTGAAAAAGGCAAGCTCTCTAAGGCGTATGAGCACGCAAAGATTCAAAGGCGCAAACAGGCTATTAATCATTTTGTAGCCTCTGTAGCAGCGCCAGTCTTTGCTTTTGACATGGCAACAAAGATTCCTCGACCAATAGATCCAAGAGAGTTAGAGAAAGAACAGAAACGCCATACGCTCACTCTTCCTGAGGCTGTGATACCAGAAACAAAAGATCTTGCAGTGGAGATACCGAATATAATACTTACTACAGAGAGCAGAAAGCAGGAAGTATTATCTGCAGAATCAGAGGAGCTGACTGTGCAAGCACAAGAAGCAGCTTCTGTTCTACCAGCGGTAGAAAATCCTGCACGAAATAAAGCCGAAGCACAGCAAAACCAACTATCAACTCCTGAGCAAACACCACCAGCTGAGCAAGAGCAATATACTGGCGAGGAAGCAACTCTTGCTCGCCTACAAACAGAAATTACAGCACTGACTGACGAGAAGGTTCAGGAGATTAACACAGCAGAGTCGACTACAGACGCGGCATTTGCCAAGGGTATGGCAGATATTGCGGTGCAGAGCAAAATTGCGCATGAGGTAATCTTGCCATATTCGGCGGAGGGGATTGCCCGGCTGGAGACGATGCGCAGCAACGCACTTGCTACCTTGCAGCAAGCCCTCGACGCACGCAACCAAGGCGCACAGCCTGCCGCTACTCCAAGCCAAGAACTAGCCCCAAGCGGAGCTCAGGCAGAGCTTGCTCCCGCACCAGTCTCGACGAGTGAGCAAACGCCACAACCAACCGGCTTCGAAGCGCAGGTGAGCGAGCTAACGGACCGTACTGCCCAGGAGATTATGGCGAGCCACTCAACTATGGATGCGATCCGCATGAAGGGTGAGGCGGCAAGCGCAGTGCTGAGCATGACGGCGCGTGAGCTGATGCAGCTACACCTCTCGCACGAAGATGCAGCGCAGCTCAAAGACACGCGCGACCGGGCACTCGCAGCACTCCAGGCAGCACTTGACGTGCGGCTGGAGTCGCCAGACTCTCACCAAGCCACCTCTGTAGCGACAGAGGGCCAGCCTCTCGCAGAAGCAGCACAAGCCCCCGAAGCAACCACAACAGAGCCAACACACGAGGAAGTTGATGGCAGTGTTGAGGAGAATCGCGCAGCAGCTATTAAAGCGGCTACAGAAGTAGAGGGGGAGAAAAAAGACCGATTGATACATCGGGCACAGACTGCTCTGCATATGGCCCAAAAAGCAATATGGGCTGTGAAAGATTGGTTTAGCCAGAAAGTGCCAGATCCAAAACCAACGCCCAACCTTCCTCTCAAAGACCATTCCTTTACCAAAGCGTCTAATGGTGAAGCGCAAGAACAACCAGTAGCAGTTGATACCGAGGCCCAAGCTACTCAGCCGCACACGCCATCACAAGAGAGGCCAGTTGCTAATACAGGAGATCCCTTTGCACTTGCACGGGCAGCAGGGGTTCTTAGGGGGAATAGCGACCCTGGTGAACCAGTCGTGACGAGCCACGATGAAGCTGCTCATCGTGGTGAAGGCGAGCCAGAAGCTGAGCTAGCTGAGGTTATCAATTTCCCAGCTGGTGCAGAGCAGCCTCCCGCTAACGATGAAGCACCCACCGAAGAACTCGAAACTGTCGCCGAGGCAATCAACACGCAAGAGGATGCCCCGCTTTCGCGCGATGAAATGCGCCAGATGGAGCAAATAGCAAGAAGCAAGATACAGCTTGGTGAATATGATTTGTGGGCAGAGATGAGAAAGGCTGACCTCAATGGTGTAGAGGTAGATATTGACGGGCTCATCAAAAACACCCGCACAGCGATACAGCAAAATGTGCGAGGCTGGCTCCAAGAAGAAGGCCGGCAGCACCAAGCAAGCGGTCTATACCTGAGCACGCTAGAAGCACGAACAATGGAAAGTGCGGATAGCGCCCTTGAGTCGATTAAACAGGCGTATCTCAAAGCCAAGCAAGCACGAGAGAGCCGACAGGATAGCGCAGCCTAGCGGTAGAAAATCATGAGTGCAGCACCCCTCCCAATAGATGACGACAACCCCTTTTCATCTCTCATCACCCAACACGATCTCGATCGCCTTGGGATTACAACGCGCGACTCGGCAGCGCTGCTGCGGGAGGTGAATAACACGCTCTACGAGCGGGTGGGGCTGGAGGTCATTAGCCGCTTGTCGGACGATGACCTTGATGAGCTAATGCGCCGCCAGGAGACGGACGATGGCGCAGCGCTATTTGCCTGGCTATCGCAGCGGGTTGCGCACCTCGACGAGATCCTGAGCGACGAGCGCACCCTCATCCTCGGCGACTTGGCCAAAAAGGCTGATGAGCTGAGCGATGCAGCGTGAGTATTGTGTGCAGCCGCATAGCGTAAAATGGAAGATCCCTTCGTAATAAATACAACGAATAGCTAAACTGATATGATATAATCCTAGTATGGAATATGCAACACGACCAGATAGTGGTAATCGGCTAGTTATCGCGATAGACTGCGATGAAGTAATTGTCGAGACAGTGGGACCGATCTTGCGCCACTATAACAAGCAATATGGGGCAGACTTACCCGCGCCGCTTGAACCAAAGCATTATTATAATGGCACGCCATATGACTGGGGAGTGGCTAACGACCCTCAAGAAGGAGCACGACGCGTCGAGGCGTATACTCAGTCTGATGAGTTTGCAGCTCTCACACCAGAGGAGACAGCAGTAGCGGCAATTCGCCGCTTGGCAGCACAGCACAGTATCCATATCGTTACTGGCCGGCGCGAAGATCAGTTGGCGGCGACCACACAGCAGATGGTCGATACCTACCTTCCTGGCTGTATCGACGGTATTCACTACACCAGTTATTTTAACGAGCAGCAGCGGCAAGATAAAAGCGTTATCTGTGAACGTATTGGTGCGAATGTGCTGATTGATGACCACGCGAAGCATCTCAATACCATTCTTGCGATGAATGACGAATGCCCAGCCCCTGCGATGCGCCGCATTGTGCACACCATTCTCTTTGGTGAATATCCGTGGCAGCCATGCCCAGACGAGCGTGATAGCCGTATCATCAGCTGCCCCACCTGGCCAGCTGTTGAGCGCACAATAGCGCAAATCACTCAGGATGAGGCGGTGTAACAGAGGTCAATCACACCGCTGAGGGAAATTACACCATATTTTGCCATTTTTATTGTATGAGGGGCAGATTGTTTGGTATACTAGGGGCAGGAGGAATTGAAAGAAATGATTCTAGATGATGATTTTTTGCAAGAAATTGGTGTAGCAGACTGGCCGTTAGAGGTGCAGCAACGGTTTCGCGAAGGTTATGTAAATGTTCTACAGCTGTGTGTTGGAACGATCCTGAGTGATGGCTTAAGCGAAGCGCAACTAAGAGAATTTGAGACGTTGATGGAGGATGACGCTGCTGCTATCACTGCATGGATTGACGACCACGCACTAGATTATGAGAATGATGAAGATTATCACAAGGCGCGAAGGAAACAAGAGAGAGAGGCTCGACAAGAAGGCAAAGAAGTTAGTCAGTTAGCAATCTTCTCTGAGTATGTACAAGGTAAATGGTTAAAGAAAAATCGACCAGATTACGAAAATGTCGTTACGCGGACTGCTGAGAACCTTAAGAAGTTAGCGGCTCAAGACCCAGAAAAATTCCTAACAAAAGAAGGTCTGACAAGTATATTTCAAAGTGTTGATGGTGTTAGCAGTGATACACCAGACGAGCTTGAGGGTGGCCACCCCGACCCTGATGTAGCGCTTGCTGCGTAGTGATGGTGACGAAGTAAAAACACGTATGACCCCTGTGGATGCAGGGGTTATATTATGCAGAATCTGAATTATGAAACCTTGACCTTTTTCTCACGCTCACCCTCCCAACTCCCTCCTCTGGAACACTGTAAGGGTCGACATTCGCTGGATGTCGACCTCTTGCGTTGGGCTGAAAACCGGTCATTACGACCGGTTTTCACACTCCATCGGATGAAGTGTGGGAGAGTGAGCTAGCACAGAGAAAACGAAGTATTCGATATTCTGGCTACAAGCACTACGTCAGCTGCCCTACCAAGCTATATATCGGGAAGAGAATGGCCGCCACCATGCCGCCAGCCACAATGGCGAGGACGACCATCAGCACGGGCTCGATGGCGGTGGAGATGTTGCGGATCTCTTCGTCTAGCTCGTCTTCGTAGACCTGGGCAGTCTTACCCATCATTTCGTCGATCTTGCCCGACTGCTCACCAATCTTGATCATCTGCGGCACCATTGGCAAAATATAATCCTCACGGCTCAGCGAGACAGACAGTGCTCGCCCACCCTTGACCTTCTCGGCAGTCCGGCGGATGGAAGCCTCGATAATCGTATTATTGACCCCTGTTGCGGTGATGTCGAGCATGTCGAGCATCGGCACACCGGTCGCAAGCAGCGTCTGGCCAGTACGGGTAAAGCGCGCCATGTAGAGCTTGCGAAACATACTACCAACGAAGGGCATATTAAGCTTAAGTGTGTCGAAGGTACGCGTGCCGGGGCCTGTCTTGGCGTATTGGCGGGTGAAGTAAATGGCACCCACCAGCAAAATCAGCTCCGCCCACCAAAAGCTTGCAGTAAACTTCGCCACAGCGATCAACGCCGCAGTGAGGAATGGCAGCGTCTTGTGCATGTCGCTATATAGCTTCTCCACCTGCGGCACCACCACGAGCAGCATAAAGAGCATCACTCCCATGATCACCGCCAGGACGATGGCGGGGTACGTCATAGCACCGCGAATCTTGCTCACCATGGCGGCGTCCTTTTCTTGCTGGGAGGCAACCCGCTTGAGCGCTTGGTCGAGCGTACCAGAGGCCTCACCAGCGGTGACGAGCGAGAGGTAGATTTTGTCGAAGATCTCGGGGTGTTTGCCAAAGGAGTCCGACAGCTGCCGGCCACCCTCAACATCGGCAATGATCTCTTGGATGATCTCTTGCAGCTTCTTGTTCTCTGTCTGCTCAAGCACCGTACGAAGGCTCTGCGACAGAGGTAGTCCTGCACCAATCAGCGTCGCCAGCTGGCGCGTAAAGACCACCTTGTCTTTGGTCGTCACGCGGCGCGTCAGGCTGCCAAAGAGCCCACCGCTCTCATCGACTTCTTTGATGTCGAGCGGAACGAAGCCTTGCTCAGTCAAAACGCGCGCCGCCGCCATCTCAGACTCGGCCTGGACGATAGATTTGATGATGGTGTCGGTCGCTTTGTCGCGTGCTTCGTAGTTGAACTTTCGCATCGATTATCCTCTCATTAAGCGCTCGAATTCGGTGAGGTCAACCGCAAACTCGCGGGCGCTATCATATGTCACGGTGCCACTCTGGACGAGGCTCACCAGTGTGCGATCCATCGTCTGCATACCTTGGTCTGCTCCAGTCTGGATGATGGCATCAAGCTGGTGACTCTTGCCCTCGCGGATGACGTTACGCACCGCTGGGTTGGCTACCAAGACCTCAGCGGCCACCACTCGCCCACCACCGATGGCTGGCACGAGGCGCTGGCTACAGATTGCCATCAAGATATTGGCCAGCTGAGCCCGAATCTGTGGCTGCTGGTGCGGCGGGAAGACGTCGATCATGCGGTCGATACTCTGTGCTGCACTATTGGTGTGCAAGGTAGCAAACACCAAGTGGCCTGTCTCGGCAATGGTGATAGCAGCACTAATCGTCTCGAGATCGCGCATCTCACCAATCAGCACGACATCTGGGTCTTGGCGTAGGCTGGAACGCAGCGCGGCGCTAAAGGAGTAGGTATCATAGTGCACTTCGCGCTGCACAACCACCGAGCGCTTACTCTTGTGAGTGAACTCAATCGGGTCTTCGATGGTGATGATGTGGTGCGACTTCTCAGTGTTGATCTTATCAATCAAAGCAGCTAGTGTGGTCGACTTACCACTACCAGTTGGCCCCGTCACCAGCACCAGGCCGCGCGGGAAGTCAGCAAAGGTCATAACGACGGGCGGCATACCGAGCTCGGTCACAGACTTGATTTCGTTCGGGATCAAACGCAGCGCGGCCGCCAAGTTGCCCCGCTCATGAAAGGCATTCACCCGGAAGCGCCCAAGATTACCAAAGGCAAAGCTAAAGTCGAACTCTTTGTCCTTCATCAGCACCTGCTGCTGGTCTTGGTCGAGAATGGCAAAGACAAGCCGCTCCACCTGCGCTTCGTCCAGTGGGCCAAAGCCCGCCACAGGGGTCAGCGCGCCATCGATGCGCAGCATGGGGGGTAGCCCCACCTGAATGTGCAAGTCTGAGGCGCGGCGGCGCACCACATCCTCGAGCAGGACTTCTATGCGTAATTCTCTATTTTCCATGGTTGTTGTTGGTTCCTTTCTTATGCTATGTCTGATGTGACACGGTTGACTTCCTCCAGGGTGGTAATCCCTTGCAGCGCCTTGAGGTAGCCATCTTGGCGCATCGTGATCATCCCTTGCTCGATGGCTTTCTTCTGGATCTCGGTACTCGACGCTCGGGCGGTAATGAGCTGCTGGATCTCCTCTGTCACTTCCATCACCTCAAAGAGCCCAGCTCGGCCGCTGTAGCCCCGTGGTGTGTTTGCCGTGTCGCGCCCCCGCACCAGGCGGTAGGATTTTTGGCCAGCTAGCGGCAAGTCACTATAGCCAAGGTCGGCCGAGATTTTGGCCGCCTCTGCCTTGGTCTTGGGCAAGAGATGCCCGACAGTGCTGAGGATCATCTCTGTCTCAAGCGGGTTAGACCAATAATTCTCGTGCTGGGGCCCAATGCGGCGCACCAGACGCTGGCCAATGATGGTATTAACGGTGCTAGCAATGAGGAATGGCTCGATATGCATATCGAGCAAGCGCGGCAACACCCCCGCTGCCGAGTTGGTGTGGAGCGTACTAAAGACAAGGTGGCCTGTCAGTGCTGCCTGAACGGCGAGGTTGGCCGTCTCGTTGTCGCGGATTTCCCCCACCATCACCACATCAGGGTCTTGGCGGAGAATACTGCGCAGACCATTAGCAAAGGTAAGACCAACGTCACTATTAACCTGGATTTGGTTGACTCCCTCCATTTTGTACTCCACCGGGTCTTCGAGTGTGACGATGTTGATGGTATCGTCCTTAATTTCTTTAATCAGTGCATAGAGGCTGGTCGACTTACCACTACCGGTCGGGCCACTGGTGAGGATCATCCCATTGGGGCGGTGGATCCCCTGGCGAATAAGCCGAAGGGCACGCCCAGCATAGCCCATCTGCTCAAGCTCGAAGGATGTGCCAGTCTTGTCTAGCAAGCGGATCACCACCTGCTCACCCCACACCACTGGGCTAATAGCAATACGGAGGTCAACCTCCTTATCTGCCACCTTAACGGCAAACTGCCCATCCTGTGGAATACGGTGCTCATCGATCTTCAGCTCAGACAGGATCTTGATCCGGCTCACCAGTGCTGGCTCGATGCTCTTGGGCAGCTGCATGACTTCGCGCAGCACGCCATCGACACGGCAGCGGATCTTGAGCGACTTCTCCAGCGGCTCAATGTGGATATCGCTGGCGCGGCTCTTTACGGCGTATTCGAGAATGGTACTGAGAGCGCGGCTAATTGGCGAATCTTGGACGATCGTCTTGATATCGCCCCGCGCTTCGGCCGCTGCCTCGGCCTGCGATACTTGGGCGGCCACGTTCACGCTACTGAGGTCGGTGCGGTACTGCTCCAGCACATGGCGCACTCCAGCCTCCGACGCCATAAAGACCTTGAGCGGGCGCTGGACGCGATTGGCAAGGTAGTCGACCGCTTGGACGTTGTTGGCATCAATCATCGCCACTGCCAAGCGGTTCTGCACCTCGGCCAGCGGCACTGCCATGAAGCGCTCGGCAATATCCGATGGCAAAAGCGTGAGGATGTCTTGGTCGACAATTGTATTAGTGAGATTGACATACGGCACACCAGATACATGGGCAATCGCCCGGGTAAGCAACTCGTTATCGATCGCCGACTCATCAGTCAGCACAGTCAGCAGCGGCCGGCCACTCTCGCGTGCCAGTTTAGTAGCATCATCAAGGCGCTGGCGCGTGATCAGCCCTTCGTCAACGAGGAGTGTGGTGAGTTTTTCTTGCATATCACTTGTCATCAGTGCCACACGCTACCTCTGTTATTTCTGCTGCGATTGCCCAATGATCGTTTCGACCGCTGGGTTGATCGCCTCCTTGTTAAACACTGCACTGTCTGGCTCATCAATCGTATCCGAGAGCTTCTCAACTGTCTCTACCTTGGTACCACGCTGTGGCATTTGCAAGAATGGAATGCTACTGGCCACAAAAAACGCCACCACTACTGATATACTAGCGATCAAGATAATCATTGCGATGTCGGTCTTCTTCATGGTTTGATGTCCTTTTTCTTTAGCTCGATGGTTTTGGCTGGTGAGTAGTAGGCGTGGGCCGAGATCTTCATGGCGACTTTGCTATCAGTCCGCTCAATGGTCATGCGGTCGATCTCAATCACGCGGATGGAGCGCTCGAAGCGCTGCAAAAGCTCGCGCAGAGCGTTGGGGTTGCTGGCCGATACCTCCATAGTGAAGTGAATGGACTGCAAGTTGCCATTGCTGGCGGCGGCACCAGTGCTATTTGATGACTCGCTATCGTCCGTTTGGTCAATATTAAGCGAATCGAGTGACACGCCTGCCACGCCATTGACCAGCTTAGACTGGAGCGAAGCACCCAACGCGAGCGCATTATCCTCCGCCGGCAGAGCATCAAGCACCACCTGGAGCGCCTTCTCGTCGTTGTTGATGCGGCTGGCATTGAGGTGTGAGTTGGTCTCCAGTACCTTCAGCTCGCCACGTAGCTTCTCGACTGCGTCGTTGTTGTTCTTGAGCACGGCAGCGGTGTTGTTTTTCTCGCCAAGCACCCGCTCTTTAAAGATAATTTGCTGCACCAAAAACCACGATATCACCAGTGCGAAACCCACAATTACTGAGGCTCCAGCCACCCAGAGGAACATCACCCGGCTGGATTGCTCGATCTGTTGGCGCTTGTGAATGGCGGCGTCTTTCTTACTCATCTAGTTCTTCTCCTTGTTGGTCGCCTTGGGCGTAAAGAGGCTATCGGGCACATGCAGGCGCGAGTCGGTCACATTAGTACTACCAGTTGGGGCTTCGATGCGCAAATTCTTAGAGCTATTAGAGAGAAGCTCCTTGGGGTAGGTAAAGGTCAGCTTGAAGCGCAGCACCTTAGCTCCACTGGCGTCCTCGCCATAGCTGGTATCGCTCACCGTCACATCGTCAGCCAGCTTGACGGTCTGGACGCGGTTATCGCCATCGGTGTAGCTCAGCTTGGTGTTGAGGATCATTTTCTTGAGCTTGTCTGTCGCCTCAAAGCTGTTGGCTGCCGACCCCTCAATGGAGAGCTTGGTCTCAGACGGATCGAGGCTGACAGTCGACATCTTCACATCATTGGGCGCAGCAGGATTGATGGCACTCAGCACATCGAAGATACGCGAGTCGATGCTCTTATCCTTGTGCATTGAGGAGAGCTGGGCTAGTTGGTTTTGGATGGTAACGATCTGGTTGGCATCTTTGACACTACTAATCTTGCCGTATTGGTCTTTGATCTCGTTGTCGGTCAGCCACTCGCGGGCACTCTGCGTACCAACATACACCACCAGCAGCGCCACCGCTGCGCCAGCGATGATGCTCACGAGAATGGAGAGCGATATCACACCATTGCGCATGCGCTGGGCATGCAGGTATTCGCGCTTAACATCAGGAATGAGGTTAATCTCTATCATGCGTCGTTCCTCCGTTTTGCGAGGCCGACTGCTGTGGCAAACTCTGGTGCGACGTTAGCCAATTGCTCTTGGCTCGTCTGCGGCATATGGATACCGTGCCAGGGGTTACCAGGGGCGGTCGGAACCTCTACCTTGGCCGCAACGTACTCGCTGAGGTGCGGGATCATCTCACCAAAGCCCGTCAGTGTGATACTCGACACCTGGGCGCTGGCGTAGCGCGTCTGGAAGAATTTGATTGATTTAATAAGCTCGCTCGCAAAGTTATCCAGCGCGCCCTCAATGGCGCGCACCACCTGCCCATCGAGCTTATCCTCCGCCAGGCCAAACTTGAGAATGAACTGCCGAGCTTGGTCCTCCTGAACGCTGAGGTTTTGCACTGCCGACTTGACGAGGCTGCTCACACCAGACGGAATAGTCCGAACGAGGCGTGGTGCCCCACCGTAGATAATGGCGAGGTCAGTCGAGAGTTCACCAATGTCGATCAACATCACTGCGGCACCATTTGCCGCTTGCTGCGGCGGCGCAAAGGCCCGCACCATGGCGATCGGGTCGGGCTCGATAGCAATCACATTCAGTCCCAGGCCCTCGATAAACTCTAGCTGGTCTTCACTATACCCCTTGGACACACTGCTAATCAGCACCTCTTGCTGGTCGCTTGCGTGGAGCGATGGCCCCAGCAGCACCCAGTCTACCTTGGCATCATCTGCCATCGGCACATATTGGTCTATCTGGTATTTCATCGTGGCACGCAGCTCGGCATCGGAAACTTGCGGCACATCGACCACTGTTGTAAAGGTCTTATTTGATGGCAGGCCAATCGCAACATTCTTCGTCTTGATACCACTCTGGCCCACGGCAGTCATAATAACTTCGCCCAGGCGACGGCGCGACTCTGGTGCATCACTGCTAGTAATACGGCGGTCAACGGGCGCATAGCCATGTGCTACGAGCTCCCACTCGTCGCCAGCTGGTGCTAGCTGCAAAACCCGCACGGCATTGGTGCCGATATCGAGTGCAAAGAAATCGCCCGACCCTTTTTGAAACTTCATACTCATCTATTATACATAAGCGACATTGGTTTAGGCAAGGGGGTTAGTGGAGGAAATATCAGCAATTGACTTTTTCATCATTATCTGATATATATGAGGTTATTATGAAATTCTTTGATCGACTCTCTCGAGAACCAAATATCACCCCCCCCCAATGAGCTGAGCGATAAGTCGCCCGGCGGCCGAACACGGCGAGCGCTTGCAGCTGCGGCAGATCTACTTGCAGAGGAGCAACGTAGACACAAGGAAGAAATGCTCAAATATGAGCGCAAGGCTCAGCACTCTCAGGAAATGCGCAGGCAATTCCTGGAGCGTTCTGGGGCATACCCTGCACCGCCTGATCTATACGCATTATGGCTCTATACCTATCTAGAACAAGGCAACGAAATTACTCATCCAAGAGATTATACTTTCCCGCGCGGACAGCTCAGGAGAGACGAGACTATTACACAGCAATCGCTTGCCTCGATTGGGCCAAGTGGTGCAGTATTTGAGGACGAAGAGATATCATATTACGACCAACGTGTTGTCTGGGTACCAACGAAAAGCTGCGATAAAAACTTTATCCCACCAGGCTATGGCTCCCAATCACTTACTATTATGTATCTACCTGACCTTGTCAAGCTAGACACTCGCTCAACTTCTGGTGATAGGCGCCCGGGATGGGAGTATGGCCATTCGACGCTGCTCACCTTAGAGCTCGATGGATCATCACCAACCGGCCTTCGCGCCTCAACAAATGACCCAGACGTCATCGAGTCCTATGCCGATATAACCGACATGATTATGGGTCTCACTGGCAACTTTGATCCAGCAGCGATGCGCCAAAAGCTAAAAGATGCCAAGAACCGGCCTGGCCAGGAGTTGGAGCAACTATAACTCACGCTTTGCTATATTGAGTCTGGTATCTTCTACCGCAATAATAGGAGCAGCTTCTAGCCTGCTCCTGTTATAGCCTGTAGCCAATCATCACAGCTAAAACCGCGGTGCAGCCTCTGTTGTGGTGGCGGTGGTGATGGGCAGGTCGTTGTTTTTGTTGTAGCGTGAGCCCCACATAAAGACGTCGGCGCGTTGGTTGAGCACCTCAGCAGCTTCGGCGAGGTTATCCTTCTCAGCACCAAAGGTGCGACGCAGCTGGAGCTGGCGGGCCATAATGGTACCGTTGATGGTGAGCTTTTCTTTGCAGGTCTCAGCAGTGAGGCCATTAAAGTACGCACCAACGTGGCGGATCTCGTCGCAGGTGGAGATGACTCCCCCACTGCCACCAGTTGGCTGAGCAATCAGCCAAGCATTGACCTCTTTGACATTATGCCGGACGACGATATTCTTAGCCTTGATGACGAGCTGCGAAAGTTTGGTGGCATCATCAACAGTGGTCGCGCCGTACTTCAGGTCACCATCGATCGTCACTGTGCCGCCTGCTTCCACCACCAGTGTGCTACTACCTGGCAGCGTACCGTGAATGGTGGCATCGCCATTGACGGTGCGCACATTGTGGCCAGCAAAGCTCCCCACGTCGATAGACGTACCAGCCGCCGCGCCCCGGCCAAAGCTCGGCACCTTCACATTGCTCGGTGGTGCCCAGCGGCCAGCTGGCGTGGTGGTGTTGGCAAAGGCAAGGCTATCCTTAGCGCGGTCATAATCACCACCATACCCTCGCCGGCCAGACAGCACACCACCGGTGGCAGAGAGGATTTTGCCGCCATTTTGCGGCGCCATCATGCCATACTCAGCCCAGCTGCCATACATGTTACCATCCTTAGTCGTCTTGAGGGTGACGATCTGTGCATCGCCATTGCCACTGGCTATGCCAATGCCGTTGCCAACGCGCAAGTCACCACCCCAGATCTGCACCCATGGTAGCTTCGTTACCGTTACGCAGGCGGGCGAGGAAATACGACGCTCGTTGCCATCGGTGTGTTTATAATTATAATCTTTGATAGCAACGATGCGGCAGATCATATCCCCTACCTTGGCATCGGCAGCGTTGATATCTTTGGTGTCATTCAGGCGCGTGTGACTGTCGAGATATTTTTTGTTCTCACGAAAGGTGGGCTCGTTGGTACAGTCGATCGGCTGCTTGCCGCGCAGCCAGGTGCACGCTGTGTCACTGCCACTGTAGCTACCCAGGGCATAGGGATAGCCCACTGCTGCCCCACGGTCAAAGATGCTGCTCAAGCTGCCAAGGAACTGCTGGCGGTGCTGCCCTCGCACGATAAACTGGTAGGCTGCGGCTTCGCTCTCGCTCCGGTCTTTGTCGAGGCTTGCACCAGTGTTATGGATGGATTCATCAATCCGACTGGGCGCAATATTCCCACCCTCCAGCGTCGCAAGCTTCTTACCATCAATTGTCGCTGATGGATAGAGCTCAAAGTCTGAGTGCACACTAGCACACGCTGGATCGCTGCGTCGCCACGCTGGGTCACCAGCAATGCCAGGTGACCACGATATCCGTTGGCAGAGTGTGCGGCCAACGTCGCTCGTTTGGATACGGTAGCTGGTATAGCGGTCGGTCGTGCCGCCGCTTGGATACACCGTATAAAAGAGCTGTCCAGACTGGCTCGTCACATTGCGCGCCAGGCTATGTCCACCACTGTAATTATTAGCAAAGCCAGTACCATCCATCCCCACGGACACGGTTGCACTGTTGGGACCATTGTTGCGGAGATCATGCGCCCAGTAGATTTGCTCACCCGGGAAGGCCCGGACGGATTTTTGCATATTTTGGGTGCCAGGCCACTGCTTGCCCACATAGCTTTGGCCATTGATCGTCCAGGGTGGGATGCGTCGCGTGATCGTCACCTTCACATCACTCGTACCACAGGCAATATTCTCGCTGGCGGCCAGGGTGCGCCCGCCATCAGTTGAGATACAGCTATACAGGCCAATTCCCACCGTACGCGACTGCCCCACCGGAATGTCGAACTGGCCAATGTCGAGCTGCGCCCGCACCTCGCCACCCTGGCTGGTGTATTGGTTTTGGCCACTGACGCGCCCGCGGTACATCACGCTCGACTGAACATTCTTGATGCGACTGTTGCGGTTGTAGTTCCAGTTCATGTTGCGGTCGAGGTGCATCGAGCTAATGTCGAAGGGGCCTGAGCGATTGCCCGAGTAGCCCGAGCCACGAATGACGATATCGACCAGGCCGGTTTGGTTGTGGTCAATCGATATACCCGATTTATAATAATTCCGCTCACCAGGCTGCGAAAACCACACCACCGCACAGGGGCTGCCACTGCGGCACAGCTCGGGCAGCTTGGCCTCGACCTCATTGTTGGGCCGAGCCGCAGCCAGCCCGCCCAGTGCCGCACTCACCCCCACAGCGCACAGCAGCCCCAGCAGGCCAGCACGCACCAGTGATTGGCAGCAAAAGTGTACAAATGTCATGCTTATGATTATAGCAAAGTTAGGGCAATTGTGCACCGTGTTCATGACGCAAGGCAGAGACATCGCCATATATCCTTATATAGCTCATAAGTATCACTAGCTCTCCCTCCCCACCACTTCATCCGATGGAGTGTGAAAACCGGTCGTAATGACCGGTTTTCAGCCCAGCGCAAGAGGTCGATACTTGGGAAGTATCGACCCTTATAGTGTTCCATCGGAGGGAGTGTGGGGAGGGTGAGCGTGAGATAGCGCAGGGCTTATCTTGTGATGAAGCAAAATAGTACACCAATGGCGAAAGAGCCTTACTTTATAAGTATATACACCACAGCACGCTCACCTTCCTCGCATTTTCCCCTTCTCCCCTGCCGATTTCCCCTTTGCGCTGCTATACTATATATATGAGTCTATCTATCGGTATCGTTGGCCTGCCCAATGTTGGCAAGTCGACCCTTTTCAACGCCCTCACCAACAATGATATTTTGGCAGCCAACTACCCCTTTGCTACCATCGAGCCCAACACTGGCATTGTGCCTGTGCCTGATGAGCGCCTGAGCGTACTAGCTGATATGTACCATGCCGAGAAGGTTGTGCCGGCCACTGTGACCTTTGTCGATATCGCTGGGCTGGTGGCTGGTGCTGCCAGCGGCGAGGGGTTGGGCAATAAGTTCCTCGCTCATATCCGCCAGTGCGATGCAATCGTCCACATTGTCCGCGCCTTTGCAAATGACGACATCGTCCATGTCGATACCACCGTCGACCCGCAGCGCGATATCGATATCATCAACACCGAGCTCATGCTAGCAGACATCCAGACTATCGAGACTCGCCTCACCCGCCTCAGCAAAGAAGCCAAGGCCAACCCCAAGGCGCGCAGTACACTCGAGTACCTGCAGCAGTTGCGTGACGACCTTGCCGCCGGTACCCCTGTTCATCTGAACAAAAATATTATTCATGAGGCAATCGCCGACCTCCACCTCCTCACTGCCAAGCCAGTCATCTACGTCTTTAATGTCGACGAAGCCACCCTTGCCAACGCTGAGGCCAAAGCCCGCTTAGCGGCGCTAGCTCGTGGCAGTACAGCGCTCTTCATTTGCGCCACGCTAGAGGATGAACTCAAGGGACTCGACGCGAAGGATGCGCTAGAGCTACTGGCAAGCTATGATGTGCCCGAGGCTGGCTTGACACAATTGATCCGGGCAGCGTACGATACGCTCGGCCTACAGAGCTACCTCACCGCTGGGCCCAAGGAAGTGCACGCGTGGACGATCCACCAAGGCTGGACAGCACCCCAAGCGGCTGGGGTCATTCACACCGACTTCGAGCGAGGCTTCATTGCAGCGCAGGTGGTGGATTATGACGACCTCGTGGCAGCAGGATCCGAGGCCAAAGCGCGCGAAGCAGGCAAAATCCGCACCGAAGGCAAAGCCTATGTCATGCAGCCAGGCGATGTGGTAGAATTTCGATTTAATGTAAGCAAGTGATCCTAGCTAGGAAACATAAGCAAACTCGCCATGAGCTTGTGGCGAGTTTTTGCATGTACTATTACTATAATCTTCTCAGAAGGTATAGCAGAGAGTACACTGGCAATATCATGTGTCATTATGTGCGGCGCGTTGCCATACCGGTCATACTCGAGGTTATTTTCATCGTCTCGTGTTTTATCCTACCACGGACATGTTTATAGTAATATGACATTTTTTCGTGGCACTGCTTGGCTACATAATCGCGACAAAAAGTGTGAGTATGCACCAGTGGTGTCGTGCGCTCGCTGGTGGGTGGCACTTTTGGCGGCAGGTAGTAATACGCTGGTTTGCGCAACAGGGGCGTTTGGTGCGATGAGCGTGCTCGAGCAAGCCTTTCCTCACCTCGCCACTGGTGCCATTACAATGCCAGTCAAGACGGCAGGCGAATTGCTACTCTTTGCGCTCTCAACCATCGTTCTCCCCGCCATTGTAGAGGAAACAATTTTTCGCAAGCAAATGATCTGCCTAGCCAGTCGCACAGCGATCATCTGCACCACTTTGCTGAGTGCTATATTGTTTGCAGCAGAGCACTTCGTCGCACCGTGGGGTGTGCTGCTGGGCATGGTGTGGGCTCTACCATTTAGCTTGGCATATAGTATGACGCGCAACGTGTACGTACCAATGACGGCACATGCCATTGCAAGCATACTCATCAATGGGCCGACGGTGGTGATGGCGCTATTTGTTGTGCTATGATGTGTGACTTGGATTTATATTTACTATATTATTCGCACTATCCTATTCTCTGCTTTTTCAGAATCTCACATAAGTAACTATTGAGTGCGATACGAAGCAGTATGCAAGGTATTTGTCTATTATATATACCGATTCACGCCAACAGGCGGTATATAAAGCCTAGATCGTATCCATTCGAAGCATTCACTGTCCTCACCGCTTCATTCGTTGGAGTGCGAAACTGGTTTTTATCAATCTAAGAGTGTGGCCGGAGGTAGCCAGCCTTTATGTTGCTTTGCTGGAGAGAGCAGCAAGAGAAGCTTACCAAGGATGCTTGCTCTCAATGAGACGTTAACGCTTTGCGCTTTTTGCTTTTTGCAATCGGTAAAACCGCTCTTGATTACCATGCGCGCCCTTCACGCTGCTGTCGGCCTTGTCGATAATCACACACTGGGTGCGCACCCACTGCTCGAAGTCGCGCAGGATGGCGCGGCGCACGCTGTCATTTTTGACGATGCCACTGCGCGTAAGCTGCGCACGCTGCGCCTCAAACTGCGGCTTGACCATTGCGATGATGCTGGTGCGCGGACTACTAATGTGCACGAGGTGCGGCAAAATTTTGCGCAGGCTAATAAACGATACGTCAATGACGATAATGTCTGGCGTGGTGGCCGGCACAAAATCGCGAATGTCGGTTTTTTCGTGCAGCTCAATGCGCGGGTCGCCACGCAGGCTGGGGTGGAGCTGCTCCGTCCCCACATCCACCGCATACACCATGCGCGCACCATGCTGCAATGCATAGTCGGTAAAGCCGCCAGTGCTGCTACCAACATCAAGCACGATAGTATTATCAAACGAAATAGCCAGCCGCTGCGCGACGCTGGCTAATTTGAGCCCCGCCCGCGACACATAGCGCTCGTGCGCCACCAGCTTTATCTGCGTCGACTCATCCACAAACATCCCCGGCTTGTGCGCCACCGCACCATCCACCAATACCTTGCCGAGGCGAATCCAATTCTCGGCCGCCGAGCGCGTTACTGCGTGGCCGCGTGCCACCATTGCTTTGTCTAGTCGTTGTTTTTGCATGTCCTTATTATACTGCACGAGTGGATAGATAGTTAGTTGGTGTGAAGCTAATAGACCTGCTGCATTTTTTACACGATGCATGAGGCTATGGAGCATGATGATGAGATTGGATGAGACTGCTGCGCGCGGGTATACTGCTTGCTTCTGTCATGTTTCAAATTTTGATGATAGAGAAAATCCGCTTTTTCTTTGCGTGCTACTGCAGCTTTATACCAACAACTTACTCAAACTATCGCGCACTGCAGTATGCTATTCTTCATTCGCACACGTTACCGAAAGCGATCAGGATATTCAAGACACAAGACAGCTCAGCCAGACATATAGTATATATAACAAAAATTGAGTGAACATCGTGATAGCAAAATATCTCGCTCGTATGGCTGCGCCACATCACCAACGAACTGCACATTTATCTTGCCATACAGGCACTACGAATAGCAAAACACGACGCCACTACAGCAGATGCTTCGCATAGCAAACCCACTCGCCTGAACAAAAAATTGATTTTTGGCAGCATCACATTTTTGCAAGCCAAGGGTGAGTATTTGTGTATGCCACATGGTATATTTCGCAGCTTCACAGCACATAGATAAGCCAAGATGTATCACGCAATATTTTGCGCTTATACACGTTTTGCAAAATTTGCATGAACCATCTGCAAGCAATTCTAGCTGCGATAATAAGCAACCCATTTTTGCATAAATCTACAAACAATGATTATTTTTATCATCAACCGCTCATTCGCGCAGCCTATACTTCGCAACAGCATATCGCCTTGCTATAATTCGCCTGGCATGCAAAAACCAAAAATGAAACACTCTCCAGCCAGCCACAACAAGCGTGCACAAAAAAGCAAAAAGTCAAAAATATCCAAACTCAAAAAATAGACAAGCTGGACAATGATCACATTTTTTATCTCGCAGCAACAGCCCATGCGTTATTTCACCATCTGCAATTTTTTGCAGTAGCACGCGAAAGCAAAGCGCATAGCTTCGCAGCTACACAATAAAAAAGTGTGTTCATTATTTATATAATACTTATGCTTACTTTGGTATATTTTGTATTATGCCCTATTGCCATAAGCGTCATTATATTGCTAAAGATAAATGTGTATCTGTAACGAAAATTTGTTCATTTGTGCTTATGGTTATTGTATTTACCCTGCACGTGAACTCCCACGCCCTTACCGCACATCACGCAAAGCATTCGTTGAGCTTGCCACATCGTTGTTGTGTCCACTATATCACTTTGGTTGCCCTGCTGTTGTTTGTACATCACTATGCCAATTCCTTCATGTTGTGCTCGTATCATCGTTTTACTCAATTGCTGTACTTCCTACGACGCTCGTATTTCGAACGTTCGCCAAGTATTCTCTGTTTCTTTTCAGTCTTTTTTACAATACCTTGTATATTTTGACATCATCCTCGTCGCAGAGAGCTATGTTGCATTCTCCACAATAATATCTCGATCCTATCGAGCTTGACGACGAGT
>CALHQH010000002.1 GCA_938036625.1 uncultured Candidatus Saccharibacteria bacterium
GATAATAAACTTTCGCGGTGCGTACTTACTTATACATACACTTCTGAGGACTTAGCAGGATACGGAATATAAGGCTTATGCGTGATATTAGTGTATAACATCTTGTGCTGTATATAGTAATTTGCTCTCTTAGAGAGTATATGACAGAACAGCCACCTATAGATAAGCCTTCTGATGAAAAAAAGAGATGGTATGAGCACGGCCCTGGAGAGATGATAGCCAGGACACTAGGTAGGGTGTCGGTCGAGACGTCGGAAGAACCAAAGACACCAATCTCTGCGAAGTTAAAAAAATTGCTCTACGGAAAAGAAAGCGATGAGTGGAGTAAGGAACGCCTCAAGCCGTATGCATGGCGTCTTATGCCACCTGGTATGCGGAGCGCTAAAGGACTGTTGAATGAAGTTGCTTATCAAACAGTGGAGCCAGGGCCAGTAATTTTGCTTAAGCAAGGCGACGCCAAAGCTCGGATTTTAGCAAAGCGGAAGGCGCAAATCCAAGAAGAGTCTACTCAGGCAGTACAGCAGGAAAATGATGATGCAGGCAAGAACGCACGGTAGATACTTATCGATAATTAGTACAGTGTCGGTTATGTCATGATACATCGTGGCCGTAATATTTAACTACAAACATTAAGAAGTATAGAACAAGGTGAAGAAGACATTGTTTATACCAGGAAACATCAATCAATTCCTCAGTATCCTGGGTCTATCACAAGATAAGGTTGAGGCACAACTTAACAAAGTACTGACAAATAGTTCACGCCAGCCCAAAATTAGTGCAGCTGACGATGAACTAAATGAATTCTCAGATTACTGGCAGTACTTCGACGATGGGATAGAACTGATGTGGGGGCTAGGTAGGCTACGTTCTATCGCAATATATACCCAGCAATCAGACAAAGAAGGGTATCTACCCTACACTGACCAACTATTCTCAACTTTCTCTAATATGGCGCATAAGAATACTGTAGAAGAATATCTTGGTAGTCCCAGCAAAACCGGAAATTGGTTCAATCATACCTGGATTCGTTACGATAATGTCAACGCCGCTCACATTGCTATACGCTTTGAATTCGATATCACTGAACGAATTGCTCGTATTGGTATAACTGAGAAGTCTGCTATGCTGAGATAGTGTTTACCTAATAGCCGACTAGAGAGGAGTATTACATGCCTAGCAACAAGTACTGCATGACAATGGTATCGGTCGCAACCAAGGAGCAAGCATCCACTATTTCCAAGCACCTTGTTGCAAACCGACTTGCAGCCTGCGTTCAGATAACGAAAATAAATTCCGTTTATGTCTGGGACGGAGAATGCCAAGAGGACAATGAGTTTCTCTTACTAATAAAAACTGAAAAAAGCAAGTTTCCAGAAATCGAAGAAGCAGTGCAGCGCCTCCATGACTACGATGTTCCTGAAATAATATGTTTAGATATTACAGATGGATCGCATGACTACCTCGCATGGATAACAGAAACTGTGGCATAAGGCTCTCTATGACTTTGTTCCATGTATCACTGAACTAGCACTATTATTCGGTATAGTTTTGTCTAGTGGGGTACACATATAGTGAAGTTAAAATATGTAAAACAGGACTCTTCTTGTGTAAATTGTTATGCTACCAGTAATTCACAACGGGCACAGTTAGCAACAAGTAACCTCTAAAAATGGCTCTATTGATAATGTACAATAAGAGTATATATTAAATATGCAACATGCAACGAAAGCAACAACGCTCATGGAATACAGATATAAAATTGCCTACAATGTGTGCTTACTTGCAGCGCTGCTGTTGATCTATAATTCCATCAATACTGCATTTGGTGATGGTATTTCTGGTAAGACACCAGACGTTGCGGTTCATATCGTCATATTCTTTGTAGTAATGGCACTTATACTGGCGGCTATATATTGCCGTTATAAAGATACGAGCTTGAAGAAGTGATGTACTATGCAATATCAGTGTGCACTCACCACCGCGCTCTAGCAATCACCTCCTGATATCGCTCGACATAATTTTGCGCCATAATATTAGCAGAGAATTTTTGCTCAATGCTAGCCCGGCATGCGGCTGGGTCGATCTCGTCTACCCGGTTGGCATAGGCAAAGAACTCGTCTTGGTTGCTCGCAAGGAAGCCATTGACACCGTGAGTAATAATCTCGGGCATGGCACCGCGCTTCATCGCCACAACGGGCGTGCCGCAGGCCAGCGCCTCAATGACTGCCATACCAAAGGGCTCATCCCACTCGATAGGAAAGAGCAATGCCTTGGCATTAGCCATGAAGTCGAGTTTTTTCTTGCCACTGAGATTGCCTGCATAGGTGATGCGCCGATGCTTGAGAACGGCTGGGAGGATGTGGTCGCTATAGTAGCGAAATTCTTCGTTGCGTCGGTAGTTGGTGAGCGGGTTAGAGAGCTCGAGGAGCAGCTTGCGGTTGCTGCCGATTCCTGCCACAGTACCCGCCATGCGGAGGCGCTTCTTATACTGAGCAGCATAGGCTACAGCAGTAGCTTGGCCTTTGTCTTGGGTGAAGCGGGCGAGGGTGATGTAGTAATTTTGCTTGTGCGAGACGAAGGGGAATGCACTGCAATCGATGGCGTTGTGCACAGCTGGTAGCAAATGGGGACGGATCTCGCGCGGGGCTTTACGCGCCATTGCCTCCGAGATGCACGTCATGTAGAGGCGGCCAGGATTCATATATTTGAGCTGTGGGCGATTATCCATCTGCCCTGCCTCGATAGTCTGCGGCGTCGAAAATGGTGGCCCATGAAAGGTATGTAACACTGGTGGCAACCCAGGTATGCGGCTCACTGGTGAGAAAAAGGCTGGCCCAATGTAGGGGTTGTGGTCGTGAATGATATCAAAATTGCCATCGGCTTCGATGGCGTGGAGAGCAAAATTAAGATGAGTCTGGAGAGCTTGGAGTGGTGCGTCGTAGTAGGGGTCGTCGATGGTATCGAAGAGCTCGCGCTTGTAGTACGAGTGGGTTGGTGTGCCGTTGCGCATCCGCCGTGCACCATTGGCAAAGAGCTCTACCTCGACATCATCGCGCTGTTGCAGTGCACGCACCAAACCTTCGACAACGAGCTCGATGCCGCCATAGCCTTTGATGGGCAGGGCCAGCCAAGGTGGGGCAACAACTGCCACTCGTAGTGGCCGTGGGGATACCGTGGGGCGATCACTTGACGAACATTGTGTATCATTTTGTAGCATCATATAGCTAGTATAGCATAATCAAGCAAAATGTGGAGTAGTAGGGTATAATACAGATATGGAGTCATTTCATATCTTCAAGCCGTGTGGCGATCATCTCGTGGCACACCTCTACGAGCATTTGGTGATGCAAACGCTGCATCGACAGCTGTTTGAGGCAGGGTTATTTCAGGCGATTGACTACCAAGCCTATGGAATCGTCTATTCTGACGCTGGGGTGATGGGGATCGATGTGACGCTCTACACCATGCAGGCCGAGCGCTTTGTGGCGCAGCTGCGCCAGCCAGTGGCGGAGTATGATGATGCGATGATCGACTGTGCGCTCCGGCAAATCATTGCCGAGAAGGGCTATCCGCTCACGTACCATGACCGGCTCGCTCTCCACGATGCATTGCACCAGCTTGATACCGAGCCATGGTATGATGCTCAGGACATCGACGTATTGCAGTGCTTGGGCGAGACAGCGCCACGTGGCATCATTGCTCAGCGCGAGGAGTGGGAAGCAGATGTGATGGAGTATACGATTGATATATCGATCGATCTCGAGCCAGGCGACCCGCGAGCGGCCGTCTTCATTGAGCTTACGCATGCGATCCAGGCCAATACTGCTGCGCTGCTGCAGCGAACGTATGGGTATTATAACCACGGATATGATAGAGAGTGCACGGCTGGACACTATACCGAGCGGCAATATTTGCTCGTAACTGGCCGCGAGGATTATTCAGCTCAGGTCTACAACTTGTATGAGCTTATGATCCGGATGATTCGAGCCCAGGGTGGCTGGCAGCGCCTCTTAGAGCGCTTGCAGACGGTTGATTATCGAGAGCAGTCTGCACCCTCCATCGTTAACATGATCGACGACCTACGGATGGTCGTTGGGGCGCGTGGCTGGCGTCGAATTGCCACGGTAGAAACGTTGGATGATTTGCTCGATCGCCTGACAATAACAGTGGTTGCACAGTGATAAGATACGACGCGGTGGGGCTCTATGATATGCACCGCGATTATGTACATTACCCTAGGCAAACCAGCCGCCAGTATGATACTATAAGCAGTAAGGAAGGTCTGATATAATTCGGGCCGTTATTTTATGTCATGACAGATCCACAGTATATTCGTAATATTGCAATTATTGCCCACGTCGACCACGGCAAAACAACGCTGCTTGATGGCTTGCTCAAGCAGAGCAATACATTCCGCAGCAACCAAGCCGAAATGGCTCAGACGCTCATTATGGACAGTGGCGAGCAGGAGCGTGAGCGTGGCATTACCATCACTGCCAAGCAAACGACAGTCTACTATCAGCCGACCGATGCTGAGTCAGCAGTCGACTACAAGATCAACATCATCGACACACCCGGCCACGCCGACTTTAGTGGCGAGGTGGAGCGCACGCTTAACATGGCTGATGGTGTACTCCTCGTGGTAGATGCGCAAGAAGGCCCAATGCCACAGACAAAGTTTGTCCTGAGCAAAGCACTTGAGCTAGGTCTAACGCCGGTCGTGATTATCAACAAGATCGACAAGCCTGCGCGGCGCATTGCCGAGGTGGAGGACGAGCTGGCCGACCTCTTCCTCGAGCTTGCCACCGACGAGGCGCAGCTCAAATACCCGGTGTACTACGCCGTAGCGCGCGAAGGCAAAGCCTGGGCGGCACTGCCAAGTGATGCCAGTGAGCCAGCCAGCCTGGCACCGATCTTCCAGGCGATTATCTCGCATATCCCAGCGCCGCAGGTGGCAGATGGGCCTTTCCAGATGCTCGTGACGGCCCTCCAGTACGATACCTTCCTTGGCAAATATGCGATTGGCCGAATCCATCGCGGGGTGGCTCAGCGTGGCCAAGCGCTGACTCTTATCAAGACGGATGGCACAACTACCAATGCTAAGATCGACAAGCTCTTCATTAGCCGTGGCCTCGCCAAAGAAGAGGTGAGCGAGGCAGGCGCAGGCGACATAGTCTACATCGTTGGTGCAGCCGAGGCGCACATTGGTGAGACGCTCGCTAGCCGCGACCAACCAGAGGCACTACCTGTCATGGCAGTCGAGGCTCCCACCATTAGCATGTATCTTGGGCCAAACACCAGTCCGATGAAAGGCCGCGAGGGTGAATTCACTACCAGCCGGCAGATTGGTGATCGCCTCAAGCGCGAACTCGAGACTAATGTGGCGCTGCGAGTGGCGGAGTCTGGTATTGGCTTTGTAGTATCGGGGCGAGGTGAGCTCCACCTCAGTGTGTTGATCGAGACGATGCGCCGCGAAGGCTACGAATTTGAGGTTGGACGGCCAGAGGTTGTGACGATCACCAAGGATGGCAGCGAGCAAGAGCCAGTTGAAGAGCTGCTGGTTGAGATCGGGCCTGAGTTTGTTGGTGTTGTCAGCCAAGAGCTTGGCAAGCGCAAAGCCGAGCTCCGCAAACAAGAGCAAACCGCCAGTGGTGCAACCCGGATGACGTATACTATTACAACCCGAGCGTTGATTGGCCTGCGTAACCGTCTCCTGACAGATACGAAGGGGACAGTCATTATGTATAGCTTGCCATATGGCTACCAGCCAGTTGGTGGTGTATTACCGCGGACGCGCAACGGTGTTTTGATCGCCTTTGAGCCAGGTACGACCACGCCATATGCCTTACAAGCGGCCGAAGCGCGCGGTGAGCTCTTCGTCGGAGCGGGGACTGATGTCTATGCTGGGATGATCGTTGGCCTCAATAATCGCCCAGATGATCTCGAGATCAACGTGTGCAAAGCCAAACATCTCACCAATATGCGCAGCAAATCAAGCGACGGTACCGTCCAGCTGACGCCGCACACTCAGCTGAGCCTTGAGCAATCGATCGACTTTATTGAAGATGACGAGCTGCTTGAGGTCACGCCGCACGCCCTTCGCCTCCGCAAGAAATACCTCGACGCCAACGAGCGCAAACGCGCCGCCAAACATCAACCATAACATCATAGGGAGAACCCGCCTATCATGCACAACGTCCGCCGCGCTTTTGCTGCGAAAATCATTGCTCTTACCAAAGACACCAAAGAGAGCGCCAAAGCCGCTGCCGTGCAGACGGTTGAGTTAGTGCGTCCTACGCCAAACTCACCTGACAAGACGCTCAGTGAGCTCTTTGATGAGGTGCAAACGCAGCAGATTTATGGTGACGGCAAGGCGTTTGTCGATATGACGCCCACCAAGCCAGCCCGGACAATTATGGCGCGGTATCGTCGACAGCGTCGCCAGCCCGGCTTCGATCTCGCGACCTTCGTTGGGCAGCATTTTTCTACCACAGTATACCCCGCTTCGAGCTATCAACCGACCGACACCACTACTGCGCGCCAACATGTGAGTCAGCTCTGGCGGCAGCTCGAGCGGCGCAATCGCAAGAATCGGGGCTCCCTCCTTGCGCTACCATATCCATATATGACGCCAGGTGGACGCTTTGATGAGTTGTTTTATTGGGATACGTATTTCATTATGCTTGGCCTAGCGGCGGATGGGCGCTGGCGCTCTATCGAGCACATGATGCGCAACTACACCTACATGCTGCGCAAGTTTGGAATGATCCCCACGGCTAACCGGACATACTTCTTGAGTCGGTCGCAACCACCCCTGTTTGCGGCGATGGTACGGCTGCTGGCGCGCCACCGGGGCAAGCGGATCTATGCAGAGTTTTTGCCAAGCCTTCTTGCTGAGTATCGCTTTTGGATGAAGGGTCGTCGCCAGATCGCTAAAGCCAAGGCTGTTGAGTACCCAGCGTATCTCCGCGTTGCTGTTATGCCTGATGGCACACCGCTCAATCGTTACTACGACAACCGCACCACACCGCGCCCTGAGTCGCATCGCGAAGATGTCCACACGGCGCATCACGCAGCCTCAGCGCATACGACGCGGACATTCCTTGATCTGCGGGCGGCAGCCGAGAGCGGGTGGGACTTTAGTAGCCGGTGGTTTGCCGACCCCTGTCAGATTCAGACCATCGAGACGACAAAATATGTGCCGGTCGACCTTAATTGCTTCCTCTACCAGCTCGAGATGACGATCGCCGAAGCTTATCGGCTCATCAAGCAACGTCGCTTGGCGCGGCGTTTTGAGGCAGCAGCTGAGCGCCGAGCTCGGGCGATTCGCCGCTACTGCTGGCAACCTACCACGCAATTCTTTGAGGATTATGCCATCACCACTGGTCAGACCACGGGGCGGTTGACGCTTGCCGCGGTGACGCCACTATATGTGGGAATTGCGACCGATGAGCAAGCTGCAGCAGTAGCGCAACGGCTCGAGAAAGACTTCTTGCAGCCAGGTGGACTCCTTTCAACCCTCATCACTAATGGCCAGCAGTGGGATGCCCCCAACGGCTGGGCGCCGCTGCAGTGGTTTGCCATTGTGGGGCTGCGCAATTACGGCTATGACACACTGGCGGCAACCATTCGTGATCGCTGGCTTGCCACCAATGAGGCTGTCTTTGCCAAGAAGCGCAAAATGGTCGAGAAGTATGATGTTGTCACCGCCAGTGCAGGCGGCGGCGGGGAGTACCCCCTGCAAGATGGCTTTGGCTGGACGAATGGGGTGTATGCAGCACTCAAAGATGAGCAGCTTGGAGTGGCGCAGCAGTAGCCTGGTACCCTGGGGAGATATATAATACGACAAATAGTTAAGTCGGTCTATTATTAGACTACCCAGACTTTTTGCTTGGCAAAATGAGCCAGCGATAGCGACCTTTTGCAGTGAACCAGACGGTGTGCATAAGAGAGGAAAATACTAGATGATTGCGATGTCGTGATTGATATTCGGCGATTACTTCTCATTCTTAGCTAGTAGCTTCGACAAGAGGTGTAGTGCAGGAGACTAATGCGCCAGGAGCGGATAAAGATTCTCTTGTAGTTTCTTATACGTTATCCTTTGACACGTGCTGGGCTACCTCATCTGGCAAAAATCCCTTCTCATGTTGGAAGTTTGCCTGCCACTGATAACCTTTGCCATAGCCCAGCTCCTTCATGAGCTTAGTGGGGGCGTTGCGCAGATGGAGTGGCACTGGCGTATCGGCATAGCGCTTGGCAAGGGCCTCTGCCTCGTGCATGAGGTTGGTAATTTCGCGCGATTTAGCTGAGCGAGCAAGCGCTGTGGCGCAGTGGTAGAGGTTGTAGCGGGCCTCAGGCAAGCCAACCCGCTCCACCGCTTGGAAGGTCGCCACCGCTAGAGATAACGCACCATTACCCGCCAGCCCGATATCCTCACTAGCGAATACCACCATGCGCCTGGCAATGAACTTTGGGTCTTCGCCGGCGTCGATCATTCGGCTTAGATAATAAAGAGTGGCGCGCACATCGCTACCCCGCATCGACTTGATGAAGGCCGAGATCACATCATAGTGCATCTCGCCTTGCTTGTCGTAGCCCGGGAGTTTCTTTTGGGCGGCAGCTGTGACGGTATCGGGCGTCACTGTCTCAGCGAGACTCAGGGCAAGCTCAAGGTTACCGAGCGCCACTCGAGCATCGCCGCCCGATAGCCCAGCGAGATAATCGAGCGCCTCTGGCGTGACGTGCTCTGTCTTGCCCAAAGTAGTGATGGCGCGCTGGAGAATAGCGTGAATTTCGTCTTTGCTCAGTGGTTGCAAGACGAGTACGCGCATCCGGCTCAGCAGTGGTGTGATAACCTCAAAGCTTGGATTTTCAGTGGTGGCACCGATCAACGTAATCAGCCCCGACTCGACATGAGGCAAAAAGGCATCCTGCTGCGCCTTATTAAAACGATGAATTTCATCGACAAAGAGTATGGTACGCAGGCCAAGATTCCAATTTTGCCGGGCGTGCTGGATAACTCGCTCGACATCCTTCTTGCCACTGGTAACGGCACTGAGCTCGATAAACTCAGCCTCCACTTCGTGAGCAATAATCCGCGCCAGCGTCGTCTTACCCGTACCTGGTGGCCCCCAGAAGATGAGGCTCACGGGTTGCTTCTTGGCGACAATCTGGCGCAAAATCTCGGCATCGCCCAGTAAGTGTGTCTGGCCTATCACGGCATCGAGCGACTGTGGGCGCAGCCGCTCGGCCAGCGGTTGACGCGATGATGATGAATCTGGCTCAGGCATAGCTACGTCTAGTATACCGGAAATAGACTGGCACGTCGAAGGACTGTCGGTTTCGGTAATCAAACTATGTCTGATTTCCTAGCTACCTATTGCGAGATAGTAAGACGACCCCATCTCGCTATTTTGCCACAATGTGGTATGATAAAAGCAATAAGCTAGTCCAAAGGAGGAATATGGAATATATCATTATCGGCATCATCGTGGCGACGATTGTCTTCATGCTGAGCGGGATTCGGGTGGTGAATCAATACCAGCGCGGCGTGGTGCTAACGCTTGGGCGCTTCTCAGGCCAGCGCGCACCGGGCCTACGTGTGGTAGTGCCAATCTTTCAGACGATTATGATGGTCGATGTTCGCTCGACGCCGATCGATGTGCCAAAGCAAGAGGTTATTACGAAAGACAACGTGACAGTTGGTGTGGACGCTGTGGTGTACTTTCGTGTCATTAATGCGCCAAAGGCCGTCCTCGAGACGACGAACTACATCTACGCTACCAGCCAGTTTGCTCAGGCTGCGCTACGTGATGTGACGGGTAACATTGACATGGACGACCTGCTTGCCAAGCGAGAAGAGCTCAGCCAGCAGATCAAAGAGATTGTCGATGCTGAGACTGACAAGTGGGGGATTGACGTTGAGAACGTGAAGATTCAGAACATCGAGCTGCCAGGCGATATGAAGCGTGCTATGGCCAAGCAAGCCGAAGCCGAGCGTGAGCGCAGGGCCAACATCATTAATGCCGATGGTGAAAAAGCCGCTGCAGAGACCCTTGCAGAGGCTGCTCAGATTCTTGCTAACACCCCGGGCGCAATCAACCTGCGTACGCTCACCACACTTGAACGCATTAGTGCCGAGCCAAGCCAGAAGACGATGATCCTCTTCCCAGCAGAATTGACAGAGGTACTGCGAGGTATCAAGCGGTCATGATCGACTTTCGTCAGAATCGAGCGCGTTGCATTGATGCGCTTGCGGGTGGGCTGGCAGTATTGACTGCGTATGACGAAGTGCAGGGCAGTGGCGATGAGCCAGCGCCGTTTCAGCAGGAGTCGAACTTTTGGTGGCTCAGTGGGATTGAGCGGCCAGGATGGAAGCTGATTATTGATGGACTACGTGGCCGCACAACACTCGTGCGGCCTCATCTCGATGCGGTGCAGCAGACCTTCGTTGGTGAACTCAGCAGTGAGGAAGCCAAGCGGATCAGTGGTGCTGATGCAGTGATTGACGCCCACGATTTTGAGGCAGAGCTGCGCCAGCTTGCCAAGCGCCATACGGTTGTATACGAAGTAAACGACCGCGCTGACTATGGTTTTATGCTCAATCCCGCCTCACGCGACCTGAGCAAAGTACTGCAGCGGATCTTTCCCTCAGTCCAGTCGTGTCTCCGTCAGCTGCGTGAATTGCGGGCCATCAAGCAGCCAGAAGAGATTGCTGCGCTGCGCCAGGCAATTGCGCTGACGATCGAAGCATTTGAGGTAGCCAAGCAGCGCTTGCCGCACTGTCAGTATGAGTACGAGTGTGAAGCGGAGTTTGATTATCTATTCCGGCGTCATAATGCTCGCCATGCCTATAGCCCGATTGTCGCGAGTGGTGCCAATGCCTGTACATTGCACTACAGCTATAATGCAGGGCCGCTGAATGCTGAGAATATGGTATTGATCGACGTTGGGGCGCGGGTCAATGGGTATTGCGCGGATATCACTCGTACCTATGGCATTGAGCCGACGCAGCGCCAGCGGGATGTCTATGCTGCGGTGGTGCAGGCGCAGCAACACATCATAGAGCTACTTGAGCCAAATCTCCCTGTGGCTGATTACATCCAGCAGAGTGACGACATTATGCGCGATGCCCTGCAGCAGCTTGGCCTCCTACGCGATCGTCACGACCAAGCCACCTTCCGGCGCTACTATCCACATGCTACCAGCCACGGGCTTGGCGTCGATACACACGACAGCCTGGGTGCGCCGCGGGTACTGCGCGCTGGTATGGTGCTTACCGTCGAGCCAGGAATTTACATTCCAGAGGAGGGCATTGGTGTCAGGATCGAAGATGACATTCTCATTACGCCGAGCGGCCACGATAATCTCAGCGCCAGCTTATCGACAAAATGGTAAAAAACCGCTATACTAGAGCAAATGAAACGACAATTTTTTGCCTTTATTATCCGCTGGGTGTTAAATTCACTTGGGCTGTGGATTGCCGTACGTATCTTTGGTACAGGCTATATCGGTGTCCAACCAGATATGAGCATTGCGGTGTTTTTGCTGGCTGGGCTCATCTTCTCAGTCGTCAATGCAGTCTTTAAGCCGATTGCCATCATCCTATCACTTCCTGCCATTCTCGTCACGCTCGGTCTCTTCACCGTCGTTGTCAATGGCTTTATGGTCTATATCTCACTGATACTGGCACCAGGTCTCAAGATGACGTTTCTTCACTCCATCTTGACAGGCCTGATCATGAGTCTGGTAAACTATATAGTAAGCAGCGCGCTCGAGCTAAATTATGGGCGCACGCAGGAGGAACAACATGAGTCTTGATAGTATTCTACAAACAATAATGATTGGCTCGGCCATCTTAATGATCCTAGCTATTTTGCTCCAGCAGCGCGGGGCGACGCTTGGTGCAGGCTTTGGTGCCTCGGGTGAGCTCTATACCACGCGGCGTGGCCTCGACAAGAACCTCTTTGAGGCGACGATATTCCTGGCTGTTACCTTTGTTGGGTCTATTTTGGCGGCACTCTTGTTGCCGTCTGCGGGGTAGGGTATGGCGAATCGGCAGGAGAAGCACCTCCAGCGCCGTGAGACCTCGTCGGCAGTTGCGCCTCAGGAGGATGAATCGCTGCGAGCAGCCAAAGCAGCGAAATCGGTGCCGTCTCGCCGCAAGAAGCCACGCCGCGACCTCAAGCAGCTCGAAGATAGCGCGACGCGCCATGTTGGCAAGTTCTTTAGTAGTCGCTTCGAGAGTTTGCGTCGCGCCCGGCGGCGGGTTGTGTTGTGGCTCGTCCTCATTGCAGTGATTTTGCTTGGTATTATTGCTCAGATCTTTATCCGCCGCGACGCGACGACGGCAACTGGTGGGACTGGCGGGACGTATATCGAGGGGGCGCTCGGCCCGATTGAGACGCTTAATCCACTCTTTGCAACCAGCAGTGCCGAGCTCTCGGCTAGCCAACTCATGTTTTCCTCGCTCTATCATTATGACGCCAAGGGTTCGCTCCACACAGATGTTGCAACGAGCCTTGCCTATAACGAAGCGAGCAAAACCTACACCGCCCAATTGCGTGATGACGTCCGCTGGCACGATGGGCACAAGCTGACCGCCAAGGATGTTGTCTTCACGATCAACCTCATCAAGAACCCGGCGGTACGCTCGCCCTTGCGCGTCAATTGGGTCGACGTCCAGGCCAAGGCAGTCAACGATACCACTGTGCAGTTCGTGCTGCCTGCCACGTATGCTGCCTTCCCCCATGCATTGACCTTCCCAATTTTACCAGAACATATGCTAAGCTCAGCAACGCCAAGCTCAATGCGCCAGGCACCGTTTAATCATTCGCCAGTTGGTAGTGGGCCGTTTAAGTTCCAGATTTTGCAATCGACCAACAATGCTCGCCGGCCAAAGACAGTGCATGTCGTTGCCTTTGATGGCTATTATGGTGGCCGACCCAAGCTTGATCGCTTCGAGCTCCAAGCTTATAGCACGCAGCAAGATATCGTCTCGGCTTTGCAAGCTGGTGAACTGAGTGGCGCAACCGACCTCTCCGTTGTGATGCGCAAAGATATTCCGCGCAACCAATACACCACGACCACTGTACCGACCGACCGCGGGGTGTATTTGCTCATGAACAATACCAACCCCATCCTGAAAGATCGCGCGGTGCGCAAAGCCCTTCAACTAGGCACAAACACTGCTGCGATTCGTACCTCGCTGGGTGATGGTGTGCAGCGCCTTGATGGGCCGTTTATTCCCAGTCAGCTTGGCGGTATCAATACACCATCCGCAGATAAGCATGACAAAGCAAAGGCTGCTGCAATGCTGGATGAAGCAGGCTGGAAGCTCGCCGATGGCAGCAAAGTCCGCAGCAAAGATGGCCAAAAGCTGGAAATTATGATCACCACCACTAAGGGTGCAGAGTACGAAGCGGTCCTCGCCAAGGTAATGGAGCAGTGGCAGCAGCTTGGCGTCGCAGTGACGCAGCAAGTGATCGACCGCTCGGCAACGTCATCCACCTTTGTCCAAGGGACATTACAGGGACGAAGCTACGATGTTTTGCTCTATGAGCTGGCAATTGGCGCCGACCCCGATGTCTATGCCTACTGGCACTCCTCACAGACGGGCTACCAGGGCTACAACTTCGTTAATTACACGAGCCGCACCGCAGATGCCGCATTAGCCAGCGCCCGCACGCGCCTCGAGCCAAAGCTGCGTGCTGCCAAGTACAAGGCGTTTGCTGAGCAGTGGTATAGCGATGTGCCGGCGATTGGTCTCTATCGGTCGGCTAGTGTATATGCTACAGGCCCTGGTGTGCAGGCCATTCAACAGGGCGACACCCTTGTCTCGAGCGCAGATCGCTATGCAGATATCCTTCGCTGGACAGTTACCACGCGAGATGTTTACAAAACCCCCTAACATGCGGTATAATCAACAGTGTCGCGAGATATGCGGACGTGGCGGAATTGGTAGACGCGTCAGCTTGAGGGGCTGGTGAGCATTGCGCTCGTGGAAGTTCAAGTCTTCTCGTCCGCACCAGATATGATGCCTTGCGACACATGAACACCACCAAGATAGGTGGTGTTTTGCTTTTGTAAATAACAATAGGGGGGAGATCTTGTATTAAGATACTTGTACGAGCACTTTGCTTGGATGCTTTGACGCTTGCATTAACTGGACATTTCTCCAGATGAAGCGTAAGAGTCATAGAGTGCTTGAACCATAAAAGTGCGATAATTAATCGGCGAACTGCTTGTGTTTTGCAAAGCGGTGGTGCATAATAAAGACAAGCTGGTACGCAAAAAGGGGTACCGTTGCGTCCAAACACAAACATCGTGCCAAAACAAACATTGTGCCCCAGGGTGGGCGCGTAGCAGCTACCGGCAAATCACCTCTAGTCAAAGAGGTGATTTTTTGCTATAGTCTATACCAGACGGGGCATTAGCTCATTTGGCTAGAGCGCTTCGCTGGCAGCGAAGAGGTGACCAGTTCGAATCTGGTATGCTCCACCATGGATCTTTAGCTCAGTTGGCTAGAGCGCACGATTCACATTCGTGAGGTCGCAGGTTCGAATCCTGCAAGATCCACCATTTTGAGATTATTCCCTTCTGGTGTTGAGCCATAATCAGCATTAGTTAAGGCCTGAGGTAAGCGAGGATACATCTCGCTTATTTTTTTATTAATAATAACGAAGTAGGGAGCTATCATGTCAAAACTATCAGATCTATGGAAAAATGATCCAAATGTAACACCAGATTCTCAATGGTGGAATCACTTAGTGGATCAGTCGCTCACGGTAGCGACAAACGACGCATATCATCGATGTGTCGTTGAATTAAACGATGCTTTTGTCTATTCGGCAATAGCCGCCGAAGAGCAGAGAGTAGGGTATCGGTTAGCAGCCCCTCATTATTTTGAGGCACTTATTCATGCAGAGATGATGACTGAAGCGTTTGAGAAAGTAGATCCCAATTGCGCTTTTAGAAACCCCAAAGCATTTGACTACGAATCACTTCGTGATGCTATAAAAAACGTCACGACGGCACTCGAGTCTAGAATTGAGTCGCAATTTGCTCAAGACAAAATCTGCAAGAACATGGATTACATGTTTAGCGATTGGCTAGTCAAGTTAACTGATAACGTCTCGAAGTACTCAGCTAAATGGTTTGACGAGGATTACGAATGGGAGCACCATGATAACTATGCAACAAGCTTCGACGAAGGGCAAAGCGTTCTCGCATTCCTCGTAAGATCCATAGAACGTGGTGCTATCCTCGACAAAGACTTCATCAGTAAAATCTCAACATATCGCGACAGAATGTCTGGATTCGAAGAACGCCTCCGCCCGCTCTTGCCAAAATTACGGGATCTTGAATTCGATAGTTTTCAGCAAGACGATTTGGCGCCGGAGTGGCGGTGGTGGAGGCACTAGACACAGTCGACTAGCTTCACCAACATGAATTATAAAAAATAGCGACGGGAATATGGCTCGTCGCTATAAAAATATAATAGCACCTGGTGGAGATAGAGGGATTCAAACCCTCGACCTCAGCAATGCGAATGCTGCGCTCTATCAACTGAGCTATATCCCCACGACTCCCTCTATTCAAGCACAAACGAGCGGGAGAATCAACCAGTAGCATTCCCGCCTGTTTCTGATAAAATAAGGATATGTTCAAAAAGTTTATCCAAAAGCGGCTCGAGACGTATGTGAGCCGGTATTTTCAAGCCCACCCAGAGGTTAAGTTGATCGTCGTGGTGGGGAGCGTGGGCAAGACGAGCACTAAACGAGCGGTGGCTACCTTGCTGTCGCAGCGCTATCGTGTGCGTATGCTAGATAATAACCACAATACCAATCTCTCGGCGCCATGTGGCATCCTTGGTGTGACGTACCCCAGTAAGGTGCACAGTATTGGCGCTTGGCTTAAGGTGTTTGCAGCGGCTCGGCGGCGGGTTACTCAGCCAGCTGACGTCGATGTGATTGTCCAGGAGCTTGGCACTGATCGGCCAGGAGAGATTGCCGACTTTGGCCGCTACCTCCGGCCCGACCTCGCCTTGGTGACGGCAGTAACGCCAGAGCATATGGAGTTCTTTGGCTCGATTGAGGCGGTGGCGCAAGAGGAGCTCTCCGTGACGCAGTATGCGCGCCGAGCACTGATTAATCGCGATGATATTGAGGGGCGCTTTGCCGACCTGATCGCTACTCCACACTTTAGTACGTATGGCACGACTGGCCTTGCTGAGTATCGCTTCGAACAGCAGAACTTTGATGCTGAGGTAGGCTATCGGGGGGGGATTATTGCGCCACCAAACATCGCTCAGCCATTCGCGGCAGCCATTAATGTGGTGGGTGAGCACAGCCTAAGGCCGATCGTTGGTGCCGTCGCAGCGGCCTTACTTTATGGCTGCACACCGGATGAAGTAGTGAAGGGTCTTGCGCTCATCAAGCCTGTCCCTGGGCGGATGAATCCACTGCTGGGGCTTGGTGATACAACAATTATCGACGATACATACAACTCCAGCCCAGCTGCTGCGCTGGCTGCTCTGCAGACGCTCTATAGCTTTGCGCAGGCACCGCAGCGGATCGCTATCCTTGGTGACATGAATGAGCTCGGTGCCTCGAGCCAGGCCGAGCACGAGAAGCTGGGCATGGCCTGCGACTCGCATCTGCTTGATTGGGTAGTGACGGTTGGTGGTGAGACAGAGAAGTACCTTGCGCCCGCTGCCCGCCGGCGTGGCTGCCAGGTGAAGGTATGCCGCAATGCGATCGAGGCAGGGCAGTTCGTCCGTTCGGTGGCGCGGCCTGGGGCAGTGATTCTTGCTAAGGGGTCACAAGGTGGGATATTCCTTGAGGAGGCCGTTAAGATCCTCTGCGTCTTGAGCGAAGATACCGAGCTGGTGCGTCAATCACTTGCTTGGCAGGCTATCAAAGCACCGTATTTTTCGGAGTATGAGAACTTCTTTGATGGGCCAAGCCAGTAGCGCTGATACGCGATTTATGGTATATTCGTACGTGTGAGACTAGTCCATTAAGCGGAGAACTATCTATGCCAACAGAGAAAAAACCAAAGGCAACCAAGCGTAGCACAACGCGCAAGACATCACCAAAAAATGAGCCAGTACAAACCCCGGCCAAGGCTAATGAGTCAGCAACCCCAGCTGCAGAGCCAGCTCCAGTAGCCGAGCCGGCTACTCAGCCGATGCCAGAGCAGCCAACTACTCCGGCCATGCAGTCAGCTCAGCCTCAATATCAACCACACATGGCTCCAGGAGCTTTGCGTGCTCAACCAGCCAAGAAGTCTCATCTTGGACTTATTCTTGGTCTCGTCGGTGGTGGTGTAGCTTTGCTGGCACTTATTGCTGGTGTGCTATTGTACTTCTTCTGGTATCAGAATCCACACAAGGTGGTGACGGATGGTGTGGCGAATCTAGTAAGCGCACGGCACGCGTCGTATAGCATGGGCGGTGATGTTACGCCAAGCAGTACTAGCACTTCAGGCCCATCGAAGACCACCTACAGAGTGAATCTGCAATATGCTAACCAAGTTGCTGGTGGTAATGGTGAGGTAACGATGGACCTCCCGCAGGTTGGCCAGATTACTGTCAAGGCCGAGATCTATGCGGATCGCGAAGCAACCTACTTCCGCGTCAATGGCATCAAGAAAATATATGAAAAATATATTGATACCATGATCGACCAGTCGATGAAGCGTTATAGCAGCTCGAGCATGACCGATGAGGAGAAAGATACTGCGCGGAGTAAGATGCGCGAGCAGTATACCAAGCAAGCACTGCCTATTATCGAAAAAATCGATGGCAAATGGGTCAAGATGACGCAAGATGATATGCGCAAAATGAGCCCAAATCGTACGACGACTCAGCAATGTACAGACGCAATTAATGCTATGTATGACACTAAGGCTCGCAATGAGATCGCTGCAGTACTTCGCAAGCACGGTGATGTCTTTACAGTAGAGAAACTCAATAAGCCAGCGCTCGATAACGGTGCAGTGGGCTACAAGGTGACGGTAGCGAGCCCGTCGAGCCACGAAGCTCGTTCGCTCAGCCGCGACCTTGGCAACACCCGTGTTGGGGAGCTGCTTCGCCGCTGCAGTGATGCGACATCAACCCGTGTGACAACACGCCAAAATGGCCGGACCATCAAGACCGAGCGGCGTTCTGCTATCTCAGGGCCAGACTTGAGCCAGACGGATCTTGAGCTCTGGGTGTCGCCATTCTCGCACGATGTGAAGCGCATCGTCATGAAGCCAACTAGCCAGTCGTCTCAGCAGCCAGTGACGATCAACGTCAACGATACAAAGGTTGACTTGCGCAAGCCAAGCGACAGCATCCCGTATAGTGAGCTCATGCAGGGCAGTGGCAGCAGCAAAGATAACGACAGCGATACGTCATCAACAACCACTGGCGAAGCGTAGACAAAACGCCGCACATGAATCCAACCCCGCTTTCGAGGAAAGAAGCGGGGTTGTCTTTGCCTTCGCCCACTATGGTAGAATATGAAAGATATGAAACGATACAATCCTGCAGAAATCGAGCCAAAATGGCAGCAGCACTGGGCAGACGACCAGCGCTACCGGGCGGATGACGCCTCTCCCAAACCAAAGTATTATGTGACCGGCATGTTCCCGTACCCAAGTGGAGCAGGGATGCATGCAGGGCACTTTATGGAGCACTCCATTGTCGATGCAGTGGCGCGCTTCCGGCGCAGCCTTGGTCACGAGGTGCTTTACCCGATGGGCTGGGATAGCTTTGGCCTCCCCGCAGAGAATTACGCCATCAAGACAGGCAAAACGCCGCAAGAGACGACCGCGACTAATATTGCTAACTTTACTACTCAGCTTCGCCGCGTTGGCGCGAGTATTGATTGGAGCCGCGAGATCAACACGAGCGACCCGGAGTATTATCGCTGGACACAGTGGATCTTTACGCAGCTCTTTGAGCGGGGCCTGGCATACCAAAAGGACTCACTCCAGTGGTGGTGTCCGAAAGACAAGACCGTGCTGGCGAATGAGCAGGTGATCAATGGCCGGTGCTGGCGCTGTGAAGAAGTGGTGGTAAAGAAGCCGATGAAGCAATGGTTCTTCAAGATCACTGAGTACGCCGACCAGCTCCTGGCTGACATCCCCGCGCTCGACTGGCCAGACAAGATTAAGCAAGCTCAGACCAACTGGATTGGCCGCAGTGAGGGAGCAGAGATTCGCTTCGCCCTTGATAAGCCCACGGCAGATGCGGAAAGTGACGCCGCCGATATTACCGTCTTTTCGACGCGCCCCGATACGCTGTTTGGTGCGACCTTCTTGGTGCTGGCACCCGAACACCCTCTCGCGCAACATCTCGCGCGCGGTGATGCCCAAGAGACAGTCTTAGCCTATATTGCCGAGGCAGTCAAAAAATCGGAGATTGAGCGCACTAATGACACGAAGGATAAGACAGGAGTCTTTACTGGAAGTTATGCCATAAATCCAGCGACGGGCGAGCGAATACCCATCTGGGTGGCTGATTATGTCCTTGGTGGCTATGGCACCGGTGCAGTGATGGCTGTGCCGGCTCATGATGAGCGCGACGCTGCCTTTGCTAGAAAGTATGAATTGCCAATCGTCACTGTCATTGAGCGGCCCGACGACGATCCAGACACCGACCAATGTTACCATGGCGAAGGGGTGCTCGTTAACTCTGGCGCATTTGATGGTACGCGCAGTGAGGATGCTCGTGAGCAGATCATGGCCTGGCTCGAACAGGAAGGTCGTGGCCATGCTAAGGTAACCTACAAGATGCGTGACTGGTTGATTAGCCGCCAGCGTTACTGGGGCGCACCCATCCCGATCATCCACTGCCCCGAGCATGGCGCTGTACCTGTGCCAGCGGCAGATCTGCCGGTAGTTTTGCCAGCAGTGCAAGACTTCCAGCCGCGTGGTGATGGCAAATCCGTCCTTGCTGCCCAAGAAGAATGGGTGGAGACAACCTGCCCGACTTGTGGCGGCCCAGCTCAGCGCGAAACTGACACGATGGATGGCTATGCTTGCAGTAGCTGGTATCTTCTGCGCTACACTGATCCACACAATGCTATGCAGGCCTGGGACCCAGCGCTGGCCAACCACTGGGCGCCGCTTGATATGTATGTTGGTGGTGACCATGCGACGGCTCACTTGCTCTATGTGCGCTTCTGGACGCACGTCTTCCACGATCTTGGCCTCACAAGTTTTGCCGAACCGGTGCGGAAGCTCGTCTATCATGGCCTCATTCAAGCTGAGGATGGCCGCAAGATGAGCAAGAGCCTTGGTAATGTCGTCGACCCGCTGGAGGTGATCGATGCGGGGTATGGGGCAGATGCACTGCGTACCTTTGAGCTCTTTCTTGGGCCGATCGACGAGAACTCGAGCTGGAGTAGCCGAGGAATTGCTGGCGTCTATCGCTTCTTGAATCGCCTCTGGACATTGGTGCAAGGGTTTGATGATTGGCAGCAGCAGGGTGGGGCGCCTGGGCAGGTCGATGTCGCACAGCTTGAGTCGATTATCCACGCCACAACGAAAAAGGTCACGAGTGATATCTACCGCCTGAGCTTCAATACAGCCATCGCGGCGCTTATGGAGTGCGTTAATGACCTCTACAAGCTCAAGACGGCTGGCTTTGCTGAACAGTGGCAGCCAGCGCTCAAGACGCTGATCCAGCTGGTGCAGCCCTTTGCGCCGCACATGGCTGCTGAGCTATGGCAGCAGCTGGGCTATGGCGACCAGCTTGATTTTGCCGCCTGGCCAGAGTGGGACGAAGCAAAGATCGTCCGCGATACGATAACCATCGTTGTGCAAGTCAATGGCAAAGTCCGCGCTAAGCTCACCACCGCGCCAGACGCCAGCGAAGCCGATATCACTGCCCAAGCCCTGGCAGACGACCGCGTTGCAAAATACCTCACTGGGCCACCCAAGAAGGTTATCTATGTCAAGCGTAAGCTCGTCAGTATCGTTGTCTAGAAATAGTCACCTTCACTAATTAATCTTGTCGTAACAAAACAGGGCGTCAGCGCCCTGTTTTGGGTTGTGCGACCACGGTATCGTCGTGTTTAGTGAATGTTGATAAGCCTACAAAATAGGCAACGTAATCGCTTGAATGGGTTAAAGGGCAAAAAGATGATTGATCTAATGAATGGGTACACAAATAGTAACAATTTTTAGACGGAGTTCATCGTCAAACTGCAAGTGTATCCAGTTGCCACTCTCGTGATTATAGCGAACCCAAGCTGACCGCACCCACGTTGCGTTTTGCTTTGCTTCATTATCGGGAGTTCCAAGATGGCGAATAATCTCATCACGTGTTGCAGTGTTCGAGAAGCCTGTAAACAGTGCAGTTGCATAAGGCTTGTATTCCGATACAGATGATTCGCCCCTTTGTGTATATAGTGACAATCCCTTAAGTAAATCGTTTTTCCAGCGCAATTCCACTCCGGCATCGTGTAGTAACCAGAATGATTCGCTCGAGTCGTAGCCAGTAAACTCCTTGTCAATCTCCCGGATTACAGGAGTGCAGCCCAACTTGTCGATGATGTGCTGCACTTCAGTCTTAACTGATTCGTCGCTTCGTCCGATCAATTTGATATATTGATTGATATCTCCATCTATTTTTATCGCCATAGGTACTCCTTACTGAGATTAATAGTATGTACAATATCATACAATATATAACATATATCTGTCATATTAAAGCTATGACCTAGACGTCGTAGCGAGCGTGTTCTTGATGGGGTAACAAGGCGTAATAGCTCGCTTGGCAATTGGCCGCAAATATATTTTTCTATACAAAACGGCGCAAACACTAGAGAATTTTGCGCTTTTAGCGTATAATAGCTACAAGTTTTACGTCAGCCTAAAGAGAAGGAGATTTTTACTATGGCTCAACCAAAAAAACAGAGTAGCCCACGCAAAACCGGTCTGCGTCGCAGCCACCTACGCCTCAAGCTAGCTCGCATGGTCAATAAGACCTCACCAGTCAAGGTCAAGACGACCAAGCGCGAGACTGGCGCTGCCAAGGCGGCTCGCTAGCTTTTCGTCGATAGCAAAGAATTTTAACAAAAGAAAGAACCAACCAAATGGCTTCGAACCGTCATCTTGGGCGTATAGTTGCACTCCAAACATTGTACGAATATGAATTCCGCCAGCAGGCGAACGATCCGCAGGCCGTGCCACGAGAGATTCTGGCGCGCAATCTTGAGCGTTATGAGTCGATCATTGGCGATCGAGCCTTTGTCGATACGCTCGTTGCCGGGGTGATCGAGACGCAGGCCGCGCTTGACGCTCACTTGCAACCAATTGCGCCAGAGTGGCCGCTTGATCAGATTGCTCGTGTCGACCGCAATATCTTGCGGCTTGGCCTCTACGAATTGCTGCACTGCCGTGCAACTGTTCCACCCAAGGTAGCGATTAATGAAGCAGTGGAGCTTGCTAAAGCGTTTGGTTCGGATAATTCAAGCAAGTTTATCAACGGTGTGCTCGGCACCGCCTATCGCAACTTGCCTGGGGAGACACTAGACGATGCCAACACCGTCACACTTTGACCGACACTTCAATCGGTTTAAAAAATATTTTGGCCGTCGCAAGCCGTCTATTCAGGAAATTGTTCGTGAACCGACGGCTGGCGGCATTGTATTCCGCTACAATAGCGACAACAAACTCGAAATCCTCCTAATCCAGGATGCTAAGGATCGCTGGACGATCCCCAAAGGGCATATTGAGAAGGGGGAGACTGCAGTGCAGACAGCTCGCCGCGAGATCGGCGAAGAGGCTGGGCTGCACGACCTTGATATGCTGGGCTGGCTGGGCAAAATTCACTTTCGCTACCGCCGGATGGAAAAGCTTGTCCTGATGACGACACAGATCTACCTCGCCCGCGTCCGCACCAGTGGCAACGAGATCCAAAAAGAAGAATGGATGAATGGTATCAAGTGGTTTCCCTTTAGTAAGGCTCTTGATCTCATCGAGTACGAAGATATTGCTAAGCTGATGCTCAAAGCCAAGAAACGCATCCGCGAGGAGCGTCTATAACGACAGAAACGAAAGGAGTTACTATGTCTGGCATGCCAACTGGCCCGTACCAAGCGTGGGCGCAGCAAGCGCTTGGGTTTGAATATCACGATATTCAGCTCTTAGTCACTGCACTCACCCACCGCAGCTATGTCAATGAGCACAAAAAATCTGTTACTGAGCACAACGAGCGCCTCGAGTTCTTGGGTGATGCTGTGCTGGAGCTTGCGGTAACCGATTATCTCTATCAACACTATACCGAGCCAGAGGGCATCTTGACGAGCTGGCGCGCCGCGCTGGTCAATACTGAGAGTAATGCCGACTCGGGCGAAGCGCTCGGTTATGGCTCACTCATCCGGATGAGCCGAGGTGAGAAGCATGGAAGCAAGCGAGCGCACCGCCAGATTCTAGCTAATGCATATGAAGCCGTGATTGGCTCAATCTATTTGGAGCGAGGCTACGGGGCGGCAGCTGAGTTTATTGCCAAGCATACCATCAGTAAGCTTGATGCTATCCTGGCCGATGGCTCGTGGCGCGATCCCAAGAGTCATTTACAAGAGGTGAGCCAACGGATCGACAGTGCTACGCCGGTGTACCGTGTCTTGGCAGAGGATGGCCCTGACCACGACAAAACCTTCACGCTTGGTGTCTTTGTCAATGATCGGCTGATGGGCCGCGGCACTGGCCCTAGCAAGCAGACCGCCCAGCAAAAGGCCGCTCGCGCTGCTCTAGCAGCCTACCAGCAGCAAGAGGCTCAGACGGAGAAGGCAGAAGAGCCAGCCAAGAGCTCAGACAAGTTTTGACCTACAGACAAGCAACAAATTGACATCGCCAGCCAAACAGTGTAGACTTGTACAGAACGAACTAACGCAAATATAAGTCAAGAAAAGGAAGTTTTATTTATGCTCGCAATTCGTTTGCAACGTCTTGGCCGCAAAGCCTACCCAGTGTACCGGCTCGCCGTACAAGAGGCTCAGCGCCACCCATCAAGCGGCCGTGTAGTGGCCTATGTTGGCAACTACAACCCGCACACCAAAGAGGCTCATATCAATACCGAGCTTGCCCAGAAGTATCTTGATAATGGTGCCCAGCCGACACCACGTGTGGTCAAGCTGTTGGCTGCTGCTGGTGTATCGCTGCCAAAGTGGGTTAAACAGCCCGCTGGCGACAAGCACAAGGCAGTCCGCAACCCAGAGAAGCTGCGCAAGCATCAGCCGAAGGAAGAGGCGGAGGCTTAAAGCGACTCTCTCATATAAGCATAGCAACTGCTCCGCGTATCGTGGAGCAGTTTTGTAATTATTAGTATTGTTATAATCTGAATTGCAAAAATATCGATTCGCTTGGTCTCTACCTATCGCTACTTTTCTTAGGAATGCTGCGAGAGTTGATATTCCTCACTGCTACCCCAACCAGAGCCAGAAATCGGCTGCCTCAATCTATTTTATCTGAATGTAGCCCTGGAAGAGGTAACGCAAGAGAAGAGAAGGCTCAGCGTATAGCTGCGCGCGCTGTATGTTGGTAGAATCCAGCCGGTATGCTACAATGAAAGCACAATCACAATAAATCTGAATGACAGCATAAGGAGGGAAAGAAGAAAGCTATGGCGACAATTGATCAACAGTTTGTCGAATATGTCGTAAAGTCGCTGGTAGAGCATCCAGACGACGTGGTGGTCGATCGGGTGATCGACGAGAAGGGTGTGCTACTGACACTCACCGTCAATCCGGAGGATCTCGGCCGTGTGATTGGCCGGCGGGGCAGTACGGCGCAGAGTTTGCGCACCTTGCTACGCGCGCTTGGCACGAAAAACAGTGCTCGCTACAACCTTAAGGTGGTGAACAATGATGAGCCACACACCGCAGCATCCCAGTCTGTGGATAACTTAACCACTGATACAGTGGATAACGACGATGAGAGCGAATCGGATTTTGCAAAAAAGTCTCGCCAAGAGCTTGCAGAACTCGACGACCTTGATATATAATACAACCAGTTCAGAAACGAACTGCGAGAAAAATAAACGCTCTTTGCGAGCAAACCAACAAGGTTTGAGAGCCTTATTTGTGCAAGAAAACTGCTGTGGAGGCAGTTTTTTTGTTGAGTGAACGTATAGCGTAGCAGAGGCTAAAGTGGTAGCTGTATGAGCTTATATAACAACGAGTTTTATATGCTATCCGGATGAAGTAGTGAGTGAGCGAGTGACGCCAAAAAGGTTCTCATATACTACCGCAACCGGCTCAAGATATTCGTTAAGCCAGCAATGCCAGCAATAAGCAAAAGTAAGATGCCGATGATTACAATCAGCAAACCATAATGGGGTTGATACCTCGGTGGATTGTAGCCGTGAGTGCGGTGCGGATCGTGGCGGGTGGCTTCGGTATCAATCGAGATATTGGCAATCGCTGGCTCCACAAGGTGTCGAGACACCGCTGCCTCACCGTCGAACTGCTCGAGGGTAATATTCTCGTTGAGCGGTGTGATGGTCGTGCGCCGGCTTGATAGTTCGAGGCGCTGCGCGGTAGTATTGCCTGTCTCTGATCCAAAGTCCATAGCATAACCAGTATAACAAACAAAAAACATAAGCGTAAAGACCTAAAAATCTCTCTCGTAATATGTTAGACGGTCTTGCAGTAATTTGCTACACTGGGAGAGATGAAAAAATTCCAAGTGATTAGCCTGTTTCCGGAGATGTTTGCTGGGGTGTTTGAGACTTCGATGCTGTGGAAGGCGCAGCAGCGAGGCCTGGTGGAGCTGACGACGATTGATCTGCGCCAATTTGGGCTTGGCCCACGCCGCACGGTCGACGACACGCCATATGGTGGTGGCGATGGTATGCTACTACGCGTTGAGCCGCTCTGGGAGGCAGTGCGCTACGCCAAAGAGCGTGACCCAACTGCCAAAGTGCTCATCATGACGCCGCGGGGCCAACGGTGGCATCAGGCGCTTGCGCAGCAGTATAGCCAGACCGACCATGGTTACATCTTCATCTGTGGGCGCTACGAGGGGTACGACGAGCGAATTATGCAGGTGGTAGACCAAGCGCTCCGAGTGGGCGATTATGTTTTGACTGGCGGTGAGCTGCCCGCGATGACGATTATCGACTCGATTGTCCGACTGATCCCTGGTGTCCTTGGTGGCGAGATGAGCGCAGCGATTGAGAGCTTTAGCGATGGCCAGACACTGGAGTTTCCGCAATACACGCGCCCAGAGGTGTGGCAGGGGTTGGCAGTACCCGAGGTATTGCTCAGTGGTCACCACGGCAAGATTGCAGCCTGGCGTGCAGAGCATTCGCTCCCAGTAGATGACTAGCCCTGTCCATGCAAAAGAATCACCCGAGCATACCATAGGCACTCGGGTGTTCTGTTGTGGTGGATATATCGGAGAGCGACTGATACAAGTATGTATAAAAATGTTTATGTTTGTAACGTTCGCTTCCTCTATAGTAGCGAACATGCGGCACAAGTGCAAGGAAATACGTGTAAAACAGGGTAATATCTGATATGATAAGGTTATGAAGCAGCGTATGATTCATTTTTGGCTTGGGTTATTTCAGGCGATTTTTCCAGAGCATGTGCGGCGCGATCCTGCGTATTGGCGGCGTCTCGCGCTTGGTATTGTCGTGACGTTTCTGGTCATCACGCAGCTGTTCACCTTTGAGAAGTTTGCTGATATTACCAGCGGGTGGCATGTGGCTGGTGGGGGAGTGGTAGCTACTCTCTTGGCTGGCTTGTTGCCGCTGCTTGAGCTGGGCAGCTTGCCATTTTTGCTCTCGATGGATATGTCGCGGGGGTCACGTCGTATTTCGCAGGCATGTTTGCTTGTCGTGAGCGCAGTGTGGTTTGGTGTGGCGCTGTGGTGTTTTCTCGCTGTGCCGATGAGCGAATCGGGCCTCTTTGGGGCGACCTTACCACTGCTCAATGGTTGGTGGACGGTAGTATTCACGGGCTTACTTGGCCTGGCGGTGGTGCTTGTGGTGCGCGAAGCAAATAGCTCAAAAATCCATTCGTAATTGATGAACGATCAGCCTAGGGTGCCTCAATAGTAAAAAATCGCTATTAGCTATTAATTATCACATCCCCTCCACACCCTCCGGGGAGCACCACTCTAGTCGGTTTTTTCGAGAGTATTAGATTTCAGTGCTGGGTCGAAATATCGCAGTCCGATCA
>CALHQH010000003.1 GCA_938036625.1 uncultured Candidatus Saccharibacteria bacterium
GGTGCATACTCATACGAGCGAATGAGCCCCACCAGCTCTGGCTTGAAATACTCAGCAATGATGGTTTTAGTTGCCGTGTCATAGAGGCGAATTAATTTATGCCCCTTACCTACTGCATCGAAACTAAAAGTATTATCTGCCTGGGCTGGCTGCGTAGCTTGGAGGTATTCTTTATCAGATACCGCGTAGAGCTGCACCTCCAGATTCTTATATGTAATAGGTCGCGGCCAGCTCTCGCCAATTTGCTGCCCCGTCACTGTGTCGTATAGCCGGAAGTGCCACGACCCCGCAAACGCCGGATTAACGGGTGAGAGGTCAAGCGTCCATGTACCATCAGGCTGCACTGCTGCGGGTATAGCAGCTGGCTGCTCATATTCAGCATCACTGTAGAGATACGCCCGCACTTCACGTGGATTAGCCCCAGTTGGTGCTGTTCCTTTTACTGTGCCGCGGTAACCTTCGGCAGCTTGTGTAGTATTAGGGACTGTGAGCGGCGTCGCACTTTCAGTTTGTCGTGAGTGTGCAAGCGTGAAGCGCCCGCTCACCTTTGCTTGATAGTCAAAGCCATAGGCTTGTGCTGGTGTAATAGTACTGCCATCACCCTGGTTGCGCTTTGGCTCCATCATCTGTTTGAGCCATGCCATCGCCCGCGCTGTTGGCGCAGAATCAGTCGCCAGTGACCGGCGCACCGCTCGAAATAGCTGATCATTTGTACCACACAGCGACGTATTCGCCCGCACTGGCGGAGCTATCGCCAGCCCATAGAGTGCACCGCACAGCAGCACGACGCTCAATCCCCATCGTTTCATTATTCCCCCTCCGAAATACTCTTATGCTTATATTTATAGCACACTTTGGCTATATCGCATATATGTCATAGCCATTTTATCCATAATTATGAGCCACCAACGCTATACACTATACTTTGGCCAGCTCAAGAGTACTCGTGTATCACCATCAACCTCATCTGTGATATATCAAATCATTATTTCTCCACTTGAAGCTTACTTCAACTCATTACTCTATACAGCACCAATTTGCCTTCTCGGCAATCTTGTATTAGGCTAGGAGGAGGCAGGGTTGGCACCTTGCATACCAATATCGTTAAAGCCGCACGAGGAGTACTCCATGGCACAAAATTTTACGATTAGCGGTAACAAACTCAAAGGCTACCAAGCAGTCGCCGACGGCACTGGCCGCGTCCACTTTGTGGGCACCACCCAGGAGGAGGTCATCGACCAAACCAGGCGCTATATGCGCCAGCACGGTGGTGGCGAGCTCAGGATCCAGCGCGCCGACGGTAGCGCCCAGTATCGCGATGCCGATACCGTCCCACCCAAGAAGGATCCCTTCCCACCGCAAGGATAGCACTCATCCTCACAATACCTCTGCTCTTGGCAGAGGTATTGTTATGTCAGAAGAATATAATAACTACTTGAGGAGCGTATCAGGCACACCAAGCATCCGTGCTAGCGCATACTGAAGCAAAAAACTCAAGGAGGCAACGCCAGCGCAAAGCACTGCAACGATCCGCACCACATGCTGCGATAGCGGTGCCGCACCGGGCCAGATCATTAGGACAATCACCGGCACGACACAAGCCAGCACCTTAATGCCTGCCGCAATGCGTGCGTTGAGGATGGTGCGCTGCTTCTTGCTCACTGGCTGGTGGGTTTTTGCTGCCAGGGGTGCAACTGCTTTCGTTGTCTTTTTTACTACGCGCTCGCCTGTTTTAGCTATATTGCGCGGTAACATGACTAGCATATAGAGACCGCACCCAATCATAACAATGGTAATGATCGCCACGAGTGCAATCGCTATTGGCTGCGGCAAGTCCGCTCCTGAGGGCATACCCTGTGGAAGCGTGATCTCTGGCTGGTCGTGCGGCTCCGGTATAACCCAAAGCGCCTTATCTCGCGTGATGTATGGGTAGAGCAATTGCATTGCACACCACACCCACAGCAGCAAGCAAAAGAGATACCCTACCGACGCGCAGCAATGCGTCACCAAAAGCGCAAACCGCCGTGGCTGTGGCTGCTTGGGCTGCTCCTTCGACTTTGCTGGCTGAGAAGACTGCGCTACCATAACTACTGGTCATTATACACGACAGCACAAAGTGATGCTATGGTGTGTGGTTTTACCACTGTTTTTTAAATTAACCGGCAATGGTTGCTGGCAACCCATTTGTTACTATAGTTATAAAATTCACCCTTAGCAAAGCAGGTGAAAAAGCGACTTAGATCAATCGGTCCTTTGATGAGCGGGAGGAATAGTACGAAAATCATCAATCACACTTTGTGCAGTTGCAAAGTCTGAAAATTCATGCGGATCCATTGCTGCTATCTCAGCTGGGGTAACTGTATCGGGGTGCCGCGTTCTGTATTCTGTGGCAGGGTAACCATATTTAAGGATTCGAGCTGCAAAAACGAGCACGTCATACTCACTCATCCCAGTCTTCTCTTCACGGTGCTCTTGTTCGCACTAAATATTGTGTACCTATCAAAAAATAATCTGACTACACGAGCCAGATCACAATTGCTTACAAATATGGTCGGGGTGACTGGACTCAAACCAGCGACCTCGCGGACCCAAACCGCGCGCGCTATCAACTGCGCCACACCCCGATACGCTTTATATCACACGGGCGACCACTCTTTGCCGGAGCAAAGTATGGTCGGGGTGACTGGATTTGAACCAGCGACCTCACCGTCCCGAACGGTGCGCGCTACCAAGCTGCGCCACACCCCGCGATACAAGACTTTGCCATCATACCACACAATATGGCGGCTTGTCTACTGCCTTACTGCCAAAACTGAAGCACTCACCAACAAGTATAAGGCCATTCTCGGTCTTCATTCAAGAAATAAACCACTAAGCGAGTATCACTACAGAATACCCTGGTATTTCATGATGTGGTACGAACCACTTTACGCCTTGGGCGGTACAATATCTGCTTTAAGCACATCACACGCAGTAGGATATACTGTATCGGACTCAAATGTGTAGACAAGCAATTGACCAAAGGGCATCTCTACTGTACCCATATCTTCCTCGGGGATTCGGTCAAGATACTTCATAAGCGCGCGAATCGTGTTGCCATGCGCCACAATCAATACCGTCTCACCCGCCTGGAGCCGTGGCAAGATCTCTGACTCAAAGTACGGAATCGTGCGCTCATACACATCCTTCAGTGTCTCACCACTGGGTACGGGATAATCCCAACCGCGCCGAATACCATTAAAGGCCTTCTCGCCAATCTCTTCCTTGACTTCCCACTTGTTCTTGCCAGTTAGGTCACCATAGTCACGCTCGTTCAGATCAGACGCGTGCACCACCGCAGCATCACTCGAGCGGATTGGGTTGTCTGCACCTTCCATTAGTGCATCTAGCGTCTCGTGTGTCCGTTTGAGCGCCGAGGTATACACTGCATCAATGGTGCGGCCACGCAAGAACTCACCAAGCTGACGTGTGTCACTCTTGCCCTTCTCGGTGAGGCTCACGTCTGTCCAGCCTGTCCATTTGCCTTGTAGATTCCATTCGCTTTCGCCGTGCCGGCTGATGATAAGTGTTCCTGTCATGTCTCCATTATACGGCACTATTGGCGTGAGTGCCATACACTTACCTACTAAGAGTAGTAACGCAAGAACTGTGTAATCGCTCAAGATTCAAAAAGCCCCCGAGAGGGGGCTGCGACAACGGGGTTTTCATTTTCGTTTTTGGGTATATCGGGTGTTTCAGTGAGTAGTTATTTAGCGAACGAAATCGCCTTGGTATACTGATCCGTCAGTACGAGACAACAGCCAGTAGCGATATGCTGCTCCCTCTGGTGCCGCCTCAAGGCTGACACAGCCGGTCTCGCCTGCGCCAAGAATTTGGCCATAGCTCGGGCCGTTGCCTTGGGTTGGCGCCACTGTAAAGGCTGTCGTGCCAGGTGTGCCATCGGGGTAGTTTGCATCAGAAACGCAAAACAGTTTCGTCCCATCGTAGTATTGGACAACGGATGTACCGTTGTCATTGGCGGTCGGCCCGAAACTCTCTGCCGACGCTGGTGCTGTATTAAACAGCAAAGATCCCGCCGCCATTGAGCCAACTGCCAATACGCTAAGGATACCTACCTTTTTGAATGTCATGGGAATAGCCCTCCTTACTGTGTAGGTGCGAAACGAAGAACACAGGGTTGCTGCAACCCTCCGCTTCATTAACCGTTGCCGTAATTATATTGTACCATGTGTGTCAGCAAATACAATGCTTGAATCTACAAAATGACCTTTTGTCAATATCCTTGTCTGGCATGAAAATTTTCGCAGTTGGTTCATGCTATTTTAACGGTAATAGCGACTAATTTTCATTCGATGGTATACTAGAAGACATGAACAACTACTCTATCCAAACCATAAAAGCACGACAAATCTTAGACAGCCGCGGCAACCCCACCGTCGAAGCGGACGTCATCCTTGCTGATGGCACGCTGGGCCGAGCGGCTGTCCCGAGCGGAGCAAGTACCGGTGCGGGCGAAGCACTGGAGCTACGCGATGGTGGCAATCAGTGGACTGGCAAAGG
>CALHQH010000004.1 GCA_938036625.1 uncultured Candidatus Saccharibacteria bacterium
GACGAGGACGATGCCGCGGCCTTGCTTGACCTTGGGGATGTCGGCAGCAGCCACGTACACGCGGCGGCCTGGCTTAGACACCCGGGCCAGCTCGGTAAAGGCTGGGCTCTCGCCAGCGCGGTTGATGGTGACGACTAACGTACCGCGCGGCTTGCCATCCTCTACGGTAGCACCTGCCAGGTAGTGATTCTTGACCAATTGCTCGGCCACAACTTGCTTGAGCTTGCTGGTGGGCACACGGACTTCTGTCTTGCCAACCATCGCAGCGTTGCGGATTCGGGTGAGGAGATCCGCGATTGGGTCAGTTGATTGTAAACTCATAACTCTATCTCCTTTCCGTTACCAACTGCTCTTTGTAATGCCTGGGATTTCGCCCTTCGATGCCTTCTCACGGAAGTTGATGCGGCTCAGGCCAAAGCGGCGCATATAACCACGTGGCCGACCGCTGAGGGTGTCGCGGTTCTTCCAGCGGGTTGGGCTGGAGTTGCGCGGCAGCTTTTGCAGGCCATCGAGGTCGCCCGCCGCCTTGAGCTCAGCGCGCTTGGCAGCGAATTTCTCGATCATCTTTTGGCGTTTGCGATCGCGTGCGATCATTGATTTCTTAGCCATACGCTATTTCCCCTCCTTCTCAAACGGCAGACCAAACTTCTCCAGCAGTGCCCGGCTTGCGGCTGGGCTACCCTGCTCGATGGCAATCGTCACCTGGAGGCCATGAACGATCTGCGTCTCCTCAAAGGTGAGCTCGGGGAAAATACTCTGGTCGGTGATGCCAAGGTTGTAGTTGCCACCCTTGTCGAACTTGCTCCCCACGCCGTGGAAGTCGCGCACCCGCGGCAGGCTAACATTAACCAGCCGGTCGAGGAATTCGTACATCCGAGCGCCGCGCAGCGTCACACTCACGCCAATCGGCGCACCCATGCCAGCACGGATCTTAAAGCCGGCGATCGACTTCTTGGCCAAGCGATCAACCGGTGCTTGCCCAGTGATCTTGGTAATGGTATTGCGTACCAGTTGGTGGTAGCGCTTGTCTTCTTTGTGCTTGCCGATTCCTGCGCTGACCACAATCTTCTCGAGCTTGGGCACTTGGTGCACATTGCTCAAGGCTAATTCGGCCTGGAGTTCCTTGCGGTATTGATCCAGATACAAGGCTTTCAAGCGAGGAGTCGGAGCGGCGGATGCAGTTGCCTTCGCCATTAGTTGACCTCCTTGTTGTTCAGTTGCCGAGCAACGCGTACCTTAGCGCCCTCAGCATTAATAGTATAGCCAATGCGGCTCGTCGTGCCAGCTGCTTCGTCGACAACCAGAGCGAGCTTGCTCAGTGGCACTGGCACGTGAATCTCCTTGGTGCCACCACGTGGGTTAAGCTGGCTTGGCTTGACGTGGCGGTGGCGCAGCCCCACACCCTCGACCAATGCGGTCTGCTGAGCGGGGTTAACGGCCAGTACCTTGCCCGTCGTGCCTTTGTCGTCACCACTGATGATCTTGACGATATCGTCTTTTTTGATGCGCTGTGCCATTAGAGTACCTCCGGTGCCAAGCTAATGATCTTGCTGTAGCCAAGGTCGCGCAATTCGCGTGGCACAGGGCCAAAGACACGAGTTGCCTTGGGTGTCTTGTCGTCGTTGATAATGACGGCAGCGTTATCGTCGAAGCAGATGGTGCTGCCATCTTTGCGGCGGATTTGGTCGCGGGTGCGTACCACCACTGCCTTAACGATAGACTTCTTCTTGACGTTGCCAGTCGGGCTGGCGTCTTTGACGCTAGCGACGATCACATCGCCCACCCGAGCGTAGCGACGCCGAGTACCACCCAGCACGCGGATGCAGAGAATAGACTTTGCACCACTGTTGTCTGTTACCTTAAGGCGAGATTCTTGCTGGATCATGCTGCCTCCTCTTCGCCTGCGTCATCGTTTTTGAGCTCAATCGAGCCCTGCGAGCGCTTGAGCACGGCATCGAGCCGAAATGCTTTGCGCTTGCTGATCGGACGTGTCTCGATGACCCGCACCGTATCACCAACATTAGCATCGTTTGTCTCGTCGTGAGCAGCATACTTACGGGTGACGGTGTATTGCTTGCCGTAAATAGGGTGTGTTTCGCGGCTGGTCACGGTCACCGTGATGGTCTTGTTGCCCGCGGCCGAGGAAACAACGCCGGTCAATGTCTTGGCCATTAGTTTGTTCCTTTCCGCTGATTAATTTCCGTTAGTATCTGCGCAATCTCTCGGCGATATACACCAAGGATCCGCGGATTGGCGAGCTCACCTGCCCGGTGGCCACGCTGGGCCTCAAGCAGGTCGGCGCGCTTGGCAGCCAGCTCTTGCTGGAGTGTCTCGAGGCTCTTGACCTCTGTTGCAGGGACTGCATTCTCTGCCATCGCTAGGCCTCCTCTTTCTTAATAAAGCGTGTCTTGACAGGCAGCTTGTGGCTCGCCAGGCGCATTGCCTCGCGGGCGACATCCTCTGGCACACCCTTCATTTCAAACATCACGGTGCCATTCTTGACCTTCGCAACAAAGAACTCAGGGTTGCCCTTGCCGCCACCCATCTTCAGACCCAGTGGCTTGCGACTCACCGGGGTATGTGGGAAGATACGGATCCAGATCTTACCACCACGCTTGACGTAGCGGGTCATTGCCTGGCGGGCTGCCTCAATCTGGCGGCTTGTGACGCGCTCGTTGCTCAGGCTCTGCAGGCCATAGTCACCAAAGGCAATGTAGTTGCCCCGTGTGGCGTTGCCTCGGTTCTTGCCAATGCGGACTTTGCGAAATTTCGTTTTCTTTGGTAGTAACATTACTTCGCACTCCTTTCACCCTTATAGATCCAGACCTTGACGCCGACAATACCAACGCCAGGGCAGTTGGCCCGCGCGGTGTGGAAGTCGATATCGGCCCGCAAGGTGTGCAGTGGCACCGAGCCCTCGATCACCTTCTCGCGGCGTGCCATCTCGGCGTTGTTGAGCCGGCCGGCTACCTCGATGCGGATACCCTTTGCACCACTATTCATGGTGTTTTGGGCAGCCATCTTGACGGCGCGGCGGAAGTTGGCGCGGCGCTCGAGCTGGCGAGCGATATTCTCCGACACCAGCTTGGCGCTGAGCTCTGGCCGACGAACCTCCTCAATGTTGATGCGTACTGGCAAGCTGGTGATCTTCTCGATCTGTCGCTTGAGCTCTGTCACGCCAGCCCCACCGCGGCCAATTACCACACCAGCCTTGGCAGTGTGAATTGCGATGGTAATCTGGTTTGGGCTGCGCTCAATCTCGATCCGGTCAATCGTTGGCCGGCTTGCATAGCGAGCTTCGATCAGCTCACGGATTTTGATGTCTTCTGCCAACCAAGCCGCAAAGTCGCGCTTGTTTTGGCCAAACCAACGCGAGCTCCAATTTTTGTGGACTTGGAGGCGGAAACTGACTGGGTTTACTTTTTGGCCCATTTAGTTGTCTCCTTTCTTGGCTGTATCGGTTGCTTTGGCGGGTGCCTTCTTGACCTGCTTCTCTACGCCACTCACCTCAACCAAGATATGGCTCGAACGCTTCTGGAATGGCTGAGCTCGGCCGCGGCTGGCCGGCTTGTAGCGGCGCAGGCGTGGGCCAGCAGTTACACTGAGGCTGTGAATGTGCAAGCTGCGTGGGTCAAGGCCATGGTTGTTGATGGCGTTGGCTTGGGCGCTGGCGATTGCCTTCTTGACGGGCAATGCAGCGCGGCGCGGGGTGTGGTCAAGAATGACCAGCGCATCGGCCACACTGCGGCCACGCACCAGGCTGGCAACAATGCTTACCTTGCGCGGGGTCTGGTCTATACCCTTGATGTGCGCCCGAACGATGGCTGGTGCATCGCTTGACCCCTGTTGTGTCTGTGATGCGGCCATTACTTCTTATCCTTTCCACCGTGCTTGCGGAACTTACGGGTTGGGCTAAACTCACCGAGCTTGTGGCCAACCATGTTTTCTGTAATCAGCACCGGCACATGCACCCGACCATTGTGCACCGCGAAGGTGAACCCCACCATCTCTGGCGTGATCGTGCTGCTGCGGGCCCAGGTCTTTATCACGGTGCGGTCGCCAACTTTCAGCGCTGCCACTTTTTTGGCAAGCTTCGCGTCGACGAATGGGCCTTTTTTGAGTGAACGACTCATAATTACCTCTTCCTCTTAGCTTCGTGACGACTGCGGACAATCATCTTATTAGTTGATTTGCGGCGGCGGGTCTTGAAGCCAATTGCTGGCTTGCCCCACGGCGTCTTCGGGATGCGGCCAGGGCCGGTCTTGCCTTCACCACCACCCATTGGGTGATCGGCTGGGTTCATGGCCTTACCGTGGACACTTGGGCGCCACCCCATGCGGCGGCGGCGACCGGCCGAGCCGAGCTTAACATTCTGGTGCTGGACGTTACCCACCACACCAATGCTGGCTTCGCACTCGAGGCGGAACTTGCGCACCTCACTGCTAGGCATCCGCACCATGGCGTAGCCGTCTTCTTTGGCCATGAGCTGGGCTTTAGTACCAGCGCTGCGTACCATTTGAGCACCCTTACCGTGGTTGATCTCGATGGCGTAGATCTGGCTACCAACCGGGATGTTAGCCAGTGGCATGCGGTTGCTCGCCTCGATTGGCGCATCGGCACCAGTCTGGAGCACTTTGCCCTTGGTCATTTGGGTGTCGGCCAAGATGTAGTGGTAGAGACCGTGCTGATCCTTCACGCGGGCAATGCGGGCACTGCGGTTTGGATCGTACTCAATCTCCTCTACCGTCAGCGTCAAGCCGGCGGCCAAGCGATGGTCGAGCAAGCGGTAGTGCCGCTTGACGCCACCACCGCGATGCCGGACGGTGATCTTACCAGTGTTATTGCGACCAGCCTTCTGCTTACCAGCCTTGACAAGACTCTTGAGCGGCTTGCGAGTCGTCACATCGCTCAGATCCTGCGATGTCATGCCGCGGCGGGCGGGAGTGGTTGGGTTGTACTGCTTAATCGGCATTACTTATCCTCCTTCTGCTCTGTTTGCGGCTGTTGCTCTTCGGTCTCAAACACCTTAATCTCGCCTTCACTCAAGCGAACATACGCCTTCTTGCTATCGTGGCGGTGTGTGGTGCCTGGGTAGCGGCGCTTGCCCCGGCTGTAGCGAATAGCTTTGCCGCTTTGCACAGCGGTGGTAACATTAGCTACCTTAGTGCCATCGTACTGTGCCTCAACGGCTGCAGCAATCTGCTGCTTGTTAGCCGACAGCGGCACATCAAAGATGTAGGTGTTTTGGCTCGTGATGAGCCGGTAGGATTTTTCGGTGGCGCGGGGAGTGACTAATACGAGTTGCATTTATTTGTCCTCCTGTGCGAGCCACGCCGTAATAACATCCAGCGCCTGAGGCGACAGGACGATATGGTCGGCATTAAGAATGTAATAGACATTGAGATACATCGCACTCACAGCCAGTACCTGCTGGAGGTTAGCCGTGGAGCGAATCAGCTCGGGCGACTTCTCGCCAGCGACGAGCAGCACTTTGCGCTCGAGCTTGAACTGGCGGAGGAACGCCGCAGCGTCTTTGGTCTTGCCAGTTACCTTGTCCTCAAAGGGCAAGACCTGGATCTTGCCAGCCTGCTGAGCCAGTGTGAGAGCTTGGCGGATAGCGACACGTTTGCTAGTCTTAGACAACTTCTTACGGTAATTTTCATTACCGCGTGGGCCAAAGACTACACCACCGCCCCGCCAAATTGGGTTGCGGATACTGCCGAAGCGAGCTCGGCCAGTGCCCTTCTGCCGCCATGGTTTCTTGCCACCACCGCGGACTTCGCCCCGCTGCAAGGTGGTTGCACTTGCCTGGCGGGCGTTTGCCAAGAATGCGTCGTAAGCGAGCTTGAGCAGCTCGTGATTCGGCACATCGACACCGAAGACGCTAGTTGGCAAGGTTGCTTTTGCTGGCTTAGTAGATTCAGCCATTACTTAGCACCTCCTAGGATAATTAAGCCCTTCTTCGGGCCTGGGACAGCGCCTTTGACACCAATCAAGTTATCCTCAGCCGAGATAAACTCAACCGTCAGATTCTTGACAGTGACACGCTCGTGGCCCATCTGGCCCGCCATGCGCTTCCCTTTGAAAATCTTTTGTGGGTACATGCTACCGATCGAACCGACCTTACGCGTGTTACCCTTACCACCGTGGGTTTTGCGGTGGCGCTTGAAGTTGTGCCGCTTGATCGTACCAGCCCAACCTTTACCTTTGCTGATGCCCGTGACATCCACGACATCGCCGAGCGCAAACTCCGTAACGCTCCATGTGTCGCCCACCTTGACATCGCCAAGGTCGTCGACACGAAATTCCCGAATATGCTTCGGGGTGACACCGGCTGGCTTCACATGCCCAGCCACGGCCTTGCTCAGGTTCTTACCCGCACCATACGCCACCTGCACTGCGTTGTAGCCGTCTGTCTCGACGGACTTGACCTGAGTCGCAGCGACAGGCCCAGCCTGGATAAGCGTGACAGGAATCGTCGTGCCATCCTGGCTGATGATTTGGGTCATACCAATCTTGGTACCGAGAAGTGCTTTCATTGCCCTCTTGCTCCCATGTAAAATCCCCGGCGACTAGCAGTATCTTGGCACCAGCGCTGCGTGGCTACACGCTTTGCTGGCCAAGACTTACCAATTCGTCCTGGGATGAGTTGCTATTACGTAATAAATTACAGCTACCATAGTACCATAGAATGGGGCGAGAAAGCAAGAGACCAACACACTAGAGTGCCAGTCTCTTACAGTATGCTGGTAAGTGACGGAAATAAGAGAACGTAAGCGTTACTGAGGCTTGACGTAAATTCATTGTAGGCTACAGCAGGACACACCATTCTCAGCCAAAGCTATTGCGACAAACTATAGAGCACCCCTTAGCGCCATCACTATTAGCCTAATCCGTTGAGCTTGTCGTTCGCTGCCTTTGCAGCATTAAGACCACCATCTTTAAAGTTCCTTGCAACATAAGACGCTCGTGAGGTGCCGTTTTGCTGCGAAAAAAGTGCCTGTGGCGGAACATCTCCTTTCGTATAGCCATCTATCTTATCTTGAAATTGTACACATTCCGCTTCTGTAGAAAACTTTGTAATATCGATCTTTGTACCATCTGTGAATACCTGGTAGTGTTGATATTTGTCTGGTACTTCAGAGACAGTCTTGCTTTCTTGATTGACGGTATATAGTTTGATATTATCTTTCGGCACTTGTATACTTTCACCAATACGAGAACCACTGCACGCAGGCATGCCATTTACCGTTGCGAGTGGAAGAGTAGCTGCAGAGCCACTATTTGGATCTGCCTTTTCTGTAATGATACCTGGGGCGACCCAGACTGAATGCGAATCGATAACTTCCCCCCAGGAATCGTAGCTCGTTTGATCAAATAAATCACTCGTCTCCGGATAGTAAGGGTCAACACTTGTGGGAGTGACTGTTGCTTCAGGCGTTTCAGTTGCACTGCCACTCTCATGAGCTGCGCCACAGCCAGACAATCCAGCTGCCAAAGCCAATACTGCAATCGTGCCAACTGGCCGACGGAACCGTGGCGTCGTTTCTGCTGCTGGCTTGTAAAGATCGTGAGACATAGGCTACTCCTTTGGCTATTACTATTGTATAGTAATATATTGTAGTATTCTCCCAGGCGAATTGCAAATGAGCGTCGTTTGCGCCGCGGAACTTTGCTGCCTGCCGCCACCTCTATATCGCTCACTATGCTACAATATAATGCGTTAATGCGTCACTCAATCCCCTCACCTACCTCTGTCGATACGTGGCTGGCTGCGGCGGCTGCCCAGCTACGGACGGCTGGTATTGCTAGCAGCCGGCTCGATAGTGAGCTGCTGCTAAGCCATGTGCTGCAGCGGCCTCGACACTGGCTGCACGCCCACGGCGATAGCATACTCTCACAGGCGCACCAGATGCAGGCGGAGCAGCTCCTTACCCGCCGCCTTCGGCATGAGCCGCTGGCCTACCTGGTGGGGCACAAGGAATTCTATGGGCGCGATTTCGTCGTTTCGCCCGCTGTGCTGGTGCCCCGGCCCGAGACAGAACAGATGATTGCCCTCCTGCTGCAGCTCATCCAGCCCACTCAGCGCACCATTGCCGATGTTGGCACTGGCAGCGGCATCCTTGCTATTACGGCCCAGCTCGAGCTTCCACAGTGCCAGGTTGATGCGTACGACATCAGCCCAGAGGCCCTCACCATTGCTCAGCGCAACGCGCAGCAGCACGGCGCTACCTCTGTTAAATTCATCCAGAGCGACCTCCTCGCGGCAGCGCAGCAGCGCTATGATGTCATTCTTGCCAATCTCCCCTACGTCAATCCCGCCTGGCAGCGCGACGACCGCGAGACAGCACACGAGCCCGCCCTGGCGCTCTTTGCCAAGGACGATGGGCTGGCACTCATCTCTACCCTCCTTGCCCAGACGGAGCGATGGCTTGCGCCTGGTGGCCTACTCATCCTCGAGGCTGACCCCTGCCAGCACTCACGCATCATTGCTCGCGCCGCCATGCACCAACTCACTCATGTGCGGAGCGAGGGGTATGCGCTGGCCTTTGCCAAGCAGTGCTAAGCATGACCCAGCCAGCTGCAGCGCACGCTGACCTATCTGCCCTACCATATCCACAGCTGTTAGCGGCCAACGCTCGGGTCGCAGCATACGACTCCCTTTGTCGAGCGCTTGATGGGTATAATAGTCTGGTGATTGGACTGTCGCGTGTTGGAGTAAATCGCACACATCGGCTAGTTCTTGGCTATCTACCTCTGTTGGTTGCACCTTCTTTACTGGTGCAAATGCATCATTTAGCTTGGTATAATCATACTCATAGCAAAATACCTGCGGCTCAGCCAGCGATGCATCGCTATGGCTAGGCGTGTCGAGATAATACGACTGCACCGCGCCAGCGTACGCACCATATCGATCCACCTCATAGATGACAATATGCGGGTCGTGCACCTGGCCATCTTTATCCAAAGCAGCTCGAGCACTCAGGGTGAGGCGCTGCCCATCGTCAGTTTTGTGGCCAAAGTATACACTGCGCACCTCACCACCGTCGTAGCACCGCCGGCCAGCCGCACCACGTCGGCGCGCACTTCTATACTGGGCAGTAATAATATCCTGGACGACTGTAGTGAGCTGCTCAGCCAATAAGCCCGGCTGCTCGTGCTGGCCTGGCGGTGCAAGCTTGGCGTCAGTATTGGCTGTATATGGCGTGCGACGCAAAGCATCGCCCGCGCGGGGTGCTGTGTTGTATGTCATGTTGTTCCCTCTGTGTGTTAGATATACGTCCCTCTTAGCATACTATAGAAGCATAGCCCAAGGCAAATAACAGAGGTAAGCAAATGAACAATTTTATACCATATTCAGAATAATTCTAATACCGCTCCCTATACTCTGCTGTGGTGAGTAATTCACGCAGCTTTAGAACCAAAAACCACCCATCAGCTGGGTGGTTTCGTATTATTACTGTTCAATACACCGTGATTATTTGATCGATGTGATCATAATGCGGCTGTATTGCTGGCGGTGGCCACGCTCTTTGTGGACGCGCTTCTTGGCTTTGTAGCGAATGACGCGGATTTTGTCGCCCTTAACGAGCGCTTCTACGACCTCGGCCTTGACCTTAACGCCTGCAACGTGCGGCGTACCAACAGTGGTCGTCTCGCCATCGATGGTCAGGAGTGCATCGGCTTCGAGCGCTTTTGTGCCGTCCGGGAGGCGGTCCACCAGGAGGGTCTCTTTTTCGGCGACGAGATACTGCTTGCCGCCAAGCTGAATGACTGCTTTCATCTGATTCCTTATAATTATTAATACTTCCGACTGATTGTAGCAGAGACGGCAGCGGATGTCAAAGTTGGTACACCTAACTATCATTACTCACCAGCCGCTGCACCACCGCTGGCAGCTCCGCCTCACTGCGCCATACCTCCGTCCGCGTGGCGATGAGCTCATCGCTGAGGTAGCTCTGCTGACCCACGCTGTGGTGCTGCGCCAGGGCGATTGGCTTGCCCAGCGCCAGCGCCGCCCCCACCTCCATAAGCATCCCTTCGCTGCGCCGTGGTGATGCTTGGACTACCAGCACCATATCGTACTGGGGTAGCACGCTCAGCGCACGACGGATGAACTCACCTGGCGTATGGTAGCTAGGCCATGCTGGGTCGAAGAGATTGCAATACACCGCGCAGCCCACCTGCTCGAGCGCTGCCACCACTGTGCGCATCCGTGCCCGCACCACCGCTTCGTCCTCACCGGTAAAGGCATAGGAGCAAAAAACGGCAGGCGGGGTGGCTGGTGGCGTGGAGTTCATATACAGTAGTATACGCTATCGAGCAGGAAGTAGCACGCTAAGGTCACTTGCACTTACTATTTTCATGGTGCAAATTGTCAATGCATGATGGCCCCAGAGCAAGTGCCTTGACGGGTCGCTCATATATTGATATATATATATTAACCTTTTGCAATCCCGCAAAGGGTTCGGACTTTTCAGGAAGGGGAGACATCATGCTGTCTTCTTTAATCATGAGTACTGTCATTTCGATCGGGATGCTGGCTACAGGGCACTTTTTCCTTGTCCTTGGCATTACTCACTACCATTACCGATATCTTGCATGGGTATCGATACCATGGTGTGCGGCAGGTGTGGCTCTCACCTCGATTTGTGGCTATGCAGTCACTAGAGATATAGCACATATCCAAGTGTCTAGCCACACCATCTATGTGTATTTTGTGATGCTGTGTGCAGGAACGGTCTTCCTTGCACTGGCAGCGCAAATAATCAAGAAGAAGAAAGAGGTGATGTAATCTCATCATTGCACACAAGAGTCCACCCTCACCACTCACCGTCGAGTGCACTGCATTCCGGTGAGTGGTGAGCTAACCTTGTTTATACGTAATTATATGGCGCTTTGGCGCTATTTTTCTTATTTTTCTCACGATTTTTGCCTCTGTTGCGAGCCGATTTTTCACAAATCTTATTTCACATCCTGTCATATCTATGCTACGCTGGGTAGTATGAGTATGAAGAGACTCGTGTATGGCATAGCTGGTACAATGATCGTCTTCGCAGGCGCGGGCGTCATCGTAGCAGCCCAGCCAAAGAGTGGTTCGTCAGCGCCTGCATACAATGCAACGAGTGCAACAACCGGTGGACATATGGCCAAGGCATTAGCGCCGTCCGACCAGCCATCCGCGCAGACACTCGCCCAGCGCAACCAAGCTATCAAGATAATCATCGCCTCCAACGCTTCTCCCAAGGCTATCAAGCCAGCCCCAAAGCCCAGTGAGACATCAACGCCAACGCCAGCCGCAGAGCAAAAGCCAGCCGCAACCAACGGCGCTTCGTCTGGCTCAAACACGCGCTCGAATAGCAACGCTCAAAAGAGCAACCCATCGAACAATAAGTCAAATTCCAACTCCAACACGCCATCGCCGGAGTTTGTCGACCGCGTCTTTGCGACGGTCAACAAGGAACGGGCAGCCCGTTCGCTCGGCGCTGTGCAGCGTATCGAGCAGATCGATACCAGCTCACGCGCCCAGTCGGCCTACAATGCGCAGATTAATAAGCTCAGCCACGATGGTGGCCTCGACCGCCTGAAGCAACTCTACACCTGCCGCACCAGTGGTGAGATTCTCGAGCTCGTGCCCATCTCATACAATGAGCAGCAAGCTACCAATGTCTGGATCAATTCCCCACCACACAACAAGATCATGTTCTCGGGCGATTACGACAAAGCTGGCATTGGCCTAACGCAAAAAGGCGACCAATATTACATTGCCATGCAGTTCTGCCGCTAGGAGAGGATAAGCAAGAATATCTGAGAGAAACACTTGCT
>CALHQH010000005.1 GCA_938036625.1 uncultured Candidatus Saccharibacteria bacterium
ATACTTGGGAAGTATCGACCCTTATAGTGTTCCATCGGAGGGAGTGTGGGGAGGGGTGAGCCTAATACAAGACTAAGGTTGGACGATTCCTTACAAACCTCTTGCGATTTTTGGTAATTGCTGCTACTATTGATCTAGCCTATGCGCTCGTAGTGAAGATGGCCTATCACGTCTCCCTGTCACGGAGAAGATCGCCGGTTCGAATCCGGTCGAGCGCGCCAGTATTGGATACGATACACCCTCTTGCAACAGATCAAGAGGCTTTTTATTTATATAATGCGAAAATGGTCGTCTTTCGTTTGTAGTCCATCAATATGTAAACTAAGGCTATCTCTGATATGATGGCCAAGCGGATCAAGAATAAAGTCAATCCCCTCTCAGCGGGCTCGTTATACAACAACCGACTCCCCATAAGCACTACAAGTACTGTCGTTTACACACCACTCCACCTCTCTTACCAAAAACTCCTAGCGGCGCTAGCTCCCCTATGATGGGAGCACTCACTAGGAGTTAGTAGCTTTATCAAAGCATAGATACGCAAGAAATCAACGCTTAGCGCGTAAACTTCTCATGCAACGCATGATACTCGTAGATTTCGTCATCTGAGAACCAGTGGTTGATCTCTTGTTCGGCTTCCTCGGGGTTGCCCGAAGCATGGATGAGGTTGGGCACACCCTTGTCTTCGTCGTTGGCATAGCCAAAGCTCATGTGCGAGTAGTCGCCGCGGATCGTCCCCATCTCGGCAGCCATTGGCTCGGTGGGGCCCACCAGCTTGCGCACCAGCTTGACAGCCTCTACTCCCTCAAACACCATAGCAATAACTGGCCCCTGCATCATAAAGTCCAGCGTCACCCCAAAGGCGTGCTTGCCACGGCGCGACACCATTTTGCCGATCTCCTCGTAGTGGCGGTAGTAGTGATCGCGCGTTGGAGCAATCATCTTAACGGCCACAATCTTGAGGCCCACCCGCTCAAAACGGGTCAAAATCTCGCCCACAATCCCCCGCTGCACAGCGTCTGGCTTGAAGACGACCAAGGTCTTTTGCACATTATTATTGTTGGGCACCGCTGTTGTTTCGCTCATAAAGCTCCTTATCGTTAGGTTTGCTTGTATTATAGCGTATTGTGAGTGATCGCGAAAATGGAAGGTGCTAGAACTGTGGTGTATCACATCGTAGCCTACTGGATCGAAAATGTTCCGGCCAGATTAGACGATAGAGTATACCCGCATACATTATTGCTGGCCTCCAGATATTTTCTTATCCAGTAGGCTACGATGCTAGCTAACAAAACAACCATATAGTTAGATACGATAACCCTGCCGACACCTGATGCTCTACCTCTCTATCTATATATTGTGGTATACTATGGCAAATGGCACAGCACTATTATATGCAAGATTTGATCATTGACTTCATCGAATATATGGAGGTGGAGCGTGGCCGATCGTCCAAGACAGCAGAGAACTACAAGCACTACCTCGAGCGCTTCGTTGAGTTTGCTGGTGCTGAGCTGACGGTCGATCAGATCACGCCCGAGTTGGTGCGGCGCTACCGCCTCTGGCTCAACCGCTACCAAAGCGTTTATGGCGAGGAGCTGGGCATGCTCACCCAGAGCTACCACCTCATCGCGCTGCGTGGCTTCCTCAATTACCTCTCTAAGCGAGATATCACCAGCCTCTCACCGAGCAAGATCGAGCTCCCCAAGACACACAAGCGGCAAGTCACGTTCCTCCATTATGACGAAGTAGAGCGGATGATTGATGCCGTACCAAGCGATGGCAAAGAAGCCAACTTGCGCGACAAAGCCATCATCGAGCTGCTCTTCTCCAGTGGTCTGCGCGTCTCGGAGCTTGTCAATCTCAATCGCGACCACATCAACCTCAAGCGCCGCGAGTTCATGGTGCGTGGTAAGGGCCAAAAAGACCGTCCGGTCTTCGTCAGTAGCCGTGCTGCCGAGCAGATCGAGACCTACCTCAGCGCCCGGCATGATTCGCTCGACCCGCTCTTCATCAGCTATAGCCGCAACCACGGTGCCACAAACACCAGTGGCGACTTCCGCCGCCTCACGACGCGCAGCGTGCAATCGATGATTGGCAAATATGCCCGCCTCGCTGGCATCACCAAGCACGTCAGCCCTCACACTATGCGTCACAGCTTCGCGACCGACCTATTGATGAATGGTGCCGACCTACGCAGCGTCCAGAGCATGCTGGGCCACAGCAACATCAGCACTACACAGGTCTATACCCACGTCACCGACCAACACCTGCGCGACATCTTCGAGCAGTTTCATAGCGGGAGAGAACAGGGGTAGGAACCCTAGAAAGGAAACTATAAATAATATGTCATCACCAAGTACCAATATCCAGCCTTCGCGAGCAACTGAGTACAGGGGCTCAGATGGTAGTGTAATCAGAATGCTTGACCACAAAGAAGCGATGAGAGTAATCCTCGCTTGGGCGGACCATGACTGGCCGATGACCAAACAACAGGCATTCGAGCTGCGAGATTCATTGGGGTGGCGTCTTGGCCCTGAAGGCAAAGGCTTTGTCAGCACAGTTCAAGTTGGTAGGGAGCGAGATGGATCCATTCTCTTCGATGATAGAACGGAGTATTTTAGCTCTATAAGGATACCATTAACAACTAAGATTCCTAGTGAATTGGAGAAAGAATTTGCAGATAAGCTTGATGACCTATATTCTGCGTGCGTGAAGTCTATGCAATCAAAATTTGGTAGAGGTAAGGACGATTCGGATGATACAATACTACACCATTCTTGGTACCTTCCTTCAAAGGCGTATGTCTCCATAGGCAGGTTCATTGACAAGACAGTTTATGATAGTACAGACATCCGTTATACCGTAAGCGTCACAATAGAGTCTCCAGCAATGAAGGATATAACCGACGCAGAAAACGCCTACTTCGAGTACTTTGGGCCGGACGCGCCGTAAATAACATCCCCTTCTTATACATAAATATAGGTCGCTATTCTAAATAATAGCGACCTATCTATTTCAGATTCTCATTCCTACGGATTACACGACGTGCCCAGTGGCCCAGCTTCGTCGTTGGTGACGTAGAAGTTTTTGCAGAGGCTGCCGGTGATGTCGACGCCTTGCTCCGGGAAGGTGAAGCTGCCATTGGTATTGAAGCCGACATTGACGCGGCTTTTGATGCGGCGGAAGATGGTGTCTGCCCGGCCGGTGGAGTCGATTTCGGGCTGGACGGTGTCGAACTTCGTTACGCTGCTTGCTCGTTTGAGCGAGATCTTGACTGCTGAGGCTTTGTACAGGCTGGTCACGCGCAAGAACGCCACACGCGAGCCCGCTGGCACAGACTCACCGCCGGCCATCTGGAGGACGGCTTGGCAGGCGTAGCCACCACCGGTATAGCGCGCATTGGAGCACGGCACGGCATTGACGGTCGTTTGGGCACCACTGTCGCTATTGGCACGCAGGCCAGGGCGCTGGATGGTGAGTGGGTTGGCATTGTCGGTGATGATGCTGGGGCGCAAGAAGTTGGTCGACACCTGGGCGCTATCGAGCTCGCTCAGGCTCACACTTGTCTTGGTGGGCAAGACAGCCTGGGCCCGGATGAGAGCTGGCGCGTTGGGGCTCCACTGGTCTTTGCGCGGCAACGAGCGGAGATCACCAGAGGTTGGCGTCTCGATGGAGGCAACTTCGTTATCGCTGTTTTTTTTGCGCATCCACTCGATCTGCACACTATCAAAGGCATCTGCGCCAACCAGCGGAATAACGGTCGACTCCCCTTCCGCCAGGTCAAGCTTGACGTCCTCAGTCTTGGCCTCGATCTTGACGCAGGTGTAGGCTTGGTTGAGCGTGCTGCTGCCACTACTGGTCTTGATGGTCGTCTCACCACTGACGGACGACACCACACCGGCTGCTGCCACGGTGTTGCAACGCTGCTGCTCAATGGCGCGGCGAGCCCGCTCATTTCCCTTGAGCGCCGCACGGATGACGCGCTTGCCATCCTCTACCCCAGCAACCGCCGAGTCGTAGGCACTCTGCGAGAGGTCGTTGTTGCTGGCGCGCTGTTGCTCCTGCACCATCAGGCGGATGAAGCTCACTGTCACCACTGCAATTAACACAGTCGAGAACATCACCACAAAGAGCGACACCATGCCGGCCTGCCGCTGTTTGTTGCTCTGCTGTTGTATCCACCTCATCATTCTACCCCTGTATCAATGTCTCAAAAATATTAATGGCGCAGAAGTTATAATTAGCACTGTCGTTCGTGGGTGGCTTGCAGGTCTGGTTGGCGGTGTTGATCGTATCTTGCTGGTTTGTCCCAATGACGAAGCGGAGGCGGTAGATGGTGTGCGTGCCCTCGGTCGATTCGATAACGGGATTGATCTGCAGATCGCGCAGCGCCAAATCCCCCTCGCGCGAGCCTAGCAGCTCCGTTGCTTTGCTAAGAAATACATCGGTCGAGTACGTGCCACGAGCCGTTGGGTTGCAATACTGTGCACCAGCATCAGCCACACGGGCGAGGACAATCATATCGCCGCGCACATCACCCTGGCGTGTGTCGTTTTGGTAGCGGATGGCACTGCCTTGCTGCAGCTTGGCAGCTGGGCTCCACACATACGACATCGTACCAAAGCATAGACGTCCCAGCCCACCGCCTTTGTCTGGCGACACATAGCGGATCCCATCTGCCGAGGCCAGAGCATCGCGCCGGAAGGAATCGGCTACATCGCGCCCCGCGAGGTTGATCGACTTGAGTGTCACTCCCTTTGTATACAGACCGATGATCTGCAGCGTGGAGGTCGTAATGGCAATAAGCAGCACTGAGAGGAAGCTCATCGCCAGCAGCAGCTCGATGAGGGTAAAGCCCGACTCTTTGCGGTGTACAGTCTGCCGCGGCTTCTCTCCCTGTGTTTTATCTCTGTTAGCGCGCCACATCATACAACCTCGTTACAGTGCCAATCGTCATTGGCTTATCACTCGCCACGGTGGGCCAGCAGGCAGAGACGTACACATCGTAGGCGAGGTTGGCATTGGCACCCTCCGCCTTGACAATCTGGACGAAGAGCCCCTGCGCCCGCGGATCATTGCCAAAGTCTACCTTACTGTAGGTTGTCGGTTCGGGCTGGTAGCTCGCATTGGTCGGCTCAAAGAGACGGATGACCTGCTTGCCCGAGGCAGCATCGGCCCGCGGCGCAACAAAGAATGCGCCGCGCCCCCGCAATGTATCTGGCGAAAGGCGGCAGTTGCTCTCAGCGAGCTCGCTCAGCGTAATGGGTGTGGTCGTGCCCACCTTGCCTTTGATGGTCTCCCACAGCTGCTGGTTGACCGCCTGCTGAGCAGTCCGAATCAGCAGCACCTGCGAGTCGATCTGCTGCCGCACCTGCGTTACCTCCAGCGAGCGCTGCGCCAGCGCCATGCCTTGGTTCATAATCATAAATGCCCCCACAATCACCATACTAAAGAGCACGAAGGCAAACATCACCTCAATGATCGTATCACCCCGCTCGTGGCGATGCCCTAGCATTGGCCTATCCCTCCACCGATCAGCTTCACACTACTGGCCGAGCTGCCACCCCGGGCAATCACTGCCCCACTAATGCCAGTAAAGACCAATCCATCGGGATCGATACAGAGGTTGGTGTCGCCTTTTTGGGCGTCATTATCAGGCGAGAGAACGGTCATAGGGTTGTCTGTGTTACCAATGTAGGTCTTGATGGCACCACTGGAGGGCGAGCGCACGATCAAATACGAGTGGCGTGCACCCTGCCGCAGCGCCGTCTCCCAGGCTAGTTCGTAGGTAGTTGTCTGGCTGGCGGTGTCCGACTGGACAAGCCCAGAGCGAGTCAGCGCCTCATAATCCGTTGCTGCAGCTGAGCCATCGCGCGTGGCATAAATCGTCCGCGCGATGAGGCTTCGGCCATCACGGCCAGTGGTAATGAACCGCCCAATGATGGTGCACTCGCTTGTGCCCGGCACCTGCGGGGTAATACTCTGGCTAATGCCGCTGGTGCTGCAGCCAAGGTTGCGGTCGTGATCATTCTGGACATTCACCACCCGGTCGTACTCCCCCTGGAAGAAGCTCACCAGCGAATGGGTGGCATCACGGTAGCGCTGCACATTGACCGTCGCGCCCACACCTACCATAATCCCGGCTGCCATTGCCCCACTCACCGCCAAAAACAGCATCATCTCAATAATGGTGAACCCTGGCTTCACTGGCATACTCATAACCTCTCTAGTATAGCACAAGCAGCATTGGCAGCACAGGGCGATGAGGCGATTCTGGGGAGAGATAATACCTCTGCACGGCTTAGGTATAGAGCGCAAAAACCAGCCACTTCTGGGCTGGTCTTTGCTTGGCTCACTTCAAAGGGCTTTACTGCCTACTGCTTCTCTTCGCCAGCCAGTAACTCCGCCTCAGCATCTTGCATAGCAGCAAGGACGAGCTCGTATGCCTTTGGGTTAGTTGACTTACCTAGCTCGCCAACACGAAGCACCTTTGCCTCGTCATTATACCGGCCAGCAAAGCTCACTAGCACTGTCCCTGGCTGGTGAGGACCATGGAAGCTATTCTTCCGTTCTTCTGTTAGTGGTCGGTCGGAATATACTTCGACTGGTCGGCCAGTTACAATGCTAATGATGTAGCCACGCTGGCTTGAGTTGTTATACTGATCTTCATCACGTGGGTTAGTGATACCCAAGTCGCTCCCTTTATATATCAAGTCCTCTGGAGCTTGTTGCCAACCACTATCATCATATGTACCCTTGAGGATAACCCGCGCTGCAACGGCCGTCACATACTGAACATCGATCCCGCGCGAATATCTGTTCACACCACCAACATGGCCAGTGATGGCAACATGCTTGTCCTCAGGCCGGCTACCAAAGCCATTCTCTGCCAATACTATGCCAAGCCGCTTTATTTCCCCAACAATATCTTCGCAGTACTTCTCTTTGCGCTCGTTATTGAGCTCTGCTTCGACCTTTGCCATCGCCTCCTCTATCAGCTCAGCGCGCTTTGCGCCCTCTCCTTCACTGAATTCCTCAGTCTTTGGCATTGGAAAGCCTCGCAACTCTGGCTTATACGGTTTTGCTTGGTCTGTCTCACCACTAAGTGGCTGGTCATATCGTGACATCATATCTCCTTGGAGTTAGGTGTTTATGATGCCTATAGTACTCTCTCTGGATTGTCAAGTATTACATCAGGTTTATGAGGAGGAGCAAATCTACCCAGCCTGAGCCTCAAAAGCCCAGCGGCAATGCCACCAGCGCGCGCAAGATATGCCCACCAAACAAGAGCGAGATAACGCAGCCAATGATGAGCAGCGGCCCAAATGGCACCTGCGAGCGCGTATTGAGCTGGCCCCGCGCCAGGCCTGGCAGGACGATGATACAGCCCAGCATGTTGGAGAAAAACAGCATCATAAAGGCCAGGTGCCAATCGCCCAGCAGTAGCGCCAAGCCCACGCAGAGCTTGACATCGCCAAAGCCAATCCACGCTCCGCGCGAGATGGCATACAGCCCACCATACAACCCCGCCAGTAGCGCCACCGCCCCCGTGAGCGATACAAGATCAACATCGTGCAACGTCATCACCCGCACCAGCACGAAGAGTGCGCCCAGTGCCATCAAGCCATAGTTGAGCGGATCGGGCAGGAGCTGCCACTTGGCGTCATACGCCGCGAGGATCATCAGCACCAGGGCCACCACCACCCACACAGCAAAGAGCAGACTACTGGCTGGCAGTGCCCATGGCCACACCAGGTACGATAGTGCCAGGCCCACCCCCAACACCAGCTCCATCACCAGCTCGAACCAACCAATGAACTGCTGGCAATAGCGGCAGCGCCCACCAGTCGACAGCCAGCTCACTACTGGCAGCAGATCATACCACGCCAGCACATGCCCACACTGCAGGCAGCGCGAGCGGTCGTCTCGCACTGTACCTTGCAAGAGGACGCGTAGTTGGCGCCATTCGTGTTTGTCGTAGGGGTGGCCGGTTTGCTTATCAGTCCGCAGTTGCCGCGCACGCACCCGCCACACTTGCGCGCCCGCAAAGCTACCCAGCACTACACCAAGAAGAAGCAGTGCGCCTGCTATCAAGATCGTCATACCTCACTAGTATAGCAAAGATATGCAAGAACGTGCTACATCATCACACTCTACCAAAGGCTCATATAGACGTGCCATCTGGCTAGAATATGCAGCAGGTTCTCCCACCCACTCGTTTACTGGCCTTCGCAAATTTTCTTACACAAGTACGATTCAGCAGTCCGTGTCATTCACCATAAAAAGAGGCTGGCACCCTTTGGTACCAGCCATCTTCTTGTGTGTCTTTTGTTCCTGCTACGACTCGAGGCAGTATGCCACGCCGTTGCCGCCAGCCTCGAGCTTGGTGACGACGACGAACTGCTTCGATGTGCCCTTCTTGAGGGTAGCACCGTCGGAGTTGGTGGCGTCGCAGCGCACACCCTTGACGACGATGGCGCTCTCGGTGGAAGGCGTTACGGTGCCATTGCCCGCGTTGTCTTGGACGGTGATACTCTCTTTGTCGAGGTTCGAGAGGTCACCCAGATAACCCTTGAGACCCTTGCTGTCGGGGAACTTCCCACGGTTGTTTGATGTGTATTGCGTCACAGCAGCAGCGATGTTTTGCACATCATTCTTGCGCGCTGTGTCGCGCTGACCCCGCTGCAGGGCAGGCAGCGCCACAAAGACCATCAAGAATATCAAGGCGGCAATCGCCAGCACCAACATCACCTCGATGATGGTAAACCCTTCTTGCTTCGCTTGGTGTTGTTTCATACTTCTCCTTTGTACCAATGTACGAATATGCTTACGTTACTGCTATCATAGCGTAGAATGGCAGCGTTGTCTAGGTTTTGTTCGCACGAGATGATGAGTCTGTGGGGAGAGGGGCCAAGCAGCGCTATATTGCCGGTATTTTGGGCATGATTGCTAGAGAAAATGCGCTAAAAATGGCCTGTCCTCGCGTATTTCCTGCTGAGAACCATAGACACTTATTGATAGATCTATCTCACGCTTTCCTCCTCTACACTTCTTCTGAAATACCAAAGAGTCGACACTTCTAGCAAAGTATCGACCTCCCAATGCCAAGGCTAAAAACCGGTCATTTACGACCGGTTTTCACACTCCATCGGAGGAACTATCCCCTACTTCTGTGGCACATCAATGTATTCTTGCACTTTGCCGTCGCTTTTGAGCTGGGCAACTTGCTTGGTAAGCTCAGTGAGGGGGATATAGAGGTAGGTGAAGCGGATTTTGCTATCGTTCTTCTCGCTTACTTTGACGAAGTAGTAGCCACTGTCGGTCGTGCTCTTGATGACACCAGAGGGTTTGCCAGGCTCGAGCTTGGCAATCTCACTGACCGCGAGGCCGTTGTAACTACTGGCGAGGTTGATCAGGCCAGAATCCCCCACCTGCGGTTTGCTGCGGCCACTGCCACCAAGCTGGGTCGCTATTTTGGCAAACTCACCATTGCTGCTTGCCACCAGCCCGGCGGCTTTGCGCTGCAACTCATCGGCCGTCTTATCGACCGCAAAGGCCACTCGAGCCCGCACAATGCTGCGCCGCACCGCCTGGCGATAGTCCGATGGCGACCAGTTATACATCATGCGCGACGATGCATCGTACGTCTCTTGGCTAATCTTGCCATTGGCGGTGTTGCGCTGCTGCTCGATGACGGTATCAATGTCTTGATCGCTCACCGTGATATTGTGCTGGCGTGCCAGCTTGGCGGCGTAGGTGTCGACCAGCGCCCGGTTGAGCGACTCACGCTTGATGTGCTTGAGCTGCTCGCGGCCATCATCACTGTCGATGCGGATCTCATCGTACTTGCCTAGATAATACTTAGATCCCCGATACTGCACTAGGTAGTCGCTATAGCGCACCAGCTCGCCATCAATACTAGCCACTGGCACAGGAAAGATCTGCGTCATGCGGTAGAGGAGGTTGTTGGAGCTCTGGGCAATGTAGAGCTGCTGCCACGCCACCGCCGCCAGCAGCAAGGCCGCTACCAAGGCCACAATGATCGTGTTGATAATCACCCGCCGACGCGACGTCTGGACGGGGTGTTTAAACTTGCGCCCACCAGCCAATATCTCCTCGCGGTGTGCTGCCACCGTCTCGTTGGTGATGCGCTCAAACTTTTTGGGAGTGTTGGGGTTGGCTGTGCCCGCCTCTGTTTTGGCAGATTTACCTGCTTTCTTGCTCTTTCGCTTTGGCCTGAGCGCTGTGAGGCGATCCTTCAAGCCAGTGGCTGGGGCGGCCGATGTAGCTTGGGTGTCGTAGCGGCTGCGTTTGGGTTTTTTGCTTGGTAATTTCATGGTGATACTCCTGCTGCTTGTGCTGCGCGCTCCGCCTCGCTGACGGCATCTTGCAGCTGATTGTAGATCTGCTCGGGATGATCGACATTGCGGATGATGAGATCGCCCACAAATGTTTGGATCACAATCGTACCAAAATGAAACACCTCACCCGAGAATCCTGGTATATTATAGCTGATATTTTGAATTTTTGCCAAGCTCAGCTCCACCACATCGGTACCAAAAAATCCTTTTTGCGTCACCTGGCGGATGCGCTGGTCGGTCACAATGTAGTAGGTGTAGCGCCACATCAAAAAATGATAGCAAAAGCCAATAAGCCCGAGCCCGAGCCCCACCACTGGCAAGAGAAACAGCTCCAACGTGTCTTGCCAGATCAGTGGTGGAATAGCCCCCACCGCCAGCGGCACCAATAGCATATAAAAACCCTTGCGCATGGCAATAATATGCCGCCGAAAGACAAACAGCAACTCCTCACCATCGCGCTGCCCATTAAATGCCTTGGTCTGTGCCATTATTCCCTACCTTTTTATGTGATGATTGTTATGCTTTTCTTGCTGTCCATTGTAGCACGAACTTGACACCACTTGGTGCCAAACCTCGCTGCCGGCTGCTACTCCTTACGCTCACCCTCCCCACACTCCCTCTTCAGGAACACTATAAGGGTCGACGTCTCCCAGACGTCGACCTCTTGCGCTGGGCTGAAAACTCGTTATTACAACGAGTTTTCACACTCCATCGGATGAAGTGTGGGAGGGTGAGCTAACACATAAGAAGCAAAAGCTTCAGTGATTCACCCCCCTTGACACCACCCCACAACCCCTGCGTATAATGAGGTCATGCATACTATGCGGAGCATTTGTATATGGTGACGGCTGGGCGATTTATCCACAAGCGCCGCACTGCTGCTGGTGCCGGAGCGCCACCAGTGCCACCGCCGCACCACCCACCAGCTGCGCCGCCACCGCCAAAAGTGCCAACGCCGCCGGCCGTGAGCCCCACCGAGCCACTAGCGCCACCCGACTTGCAGCGCCGCCTTGGCCATGGCATTGTGCGAGCGCTCTGCATGTTTGCGGCGGGAGCGCTTGGTTGGCTCTGCTACCTCTGTTGGACGAGTGGTGGCACGCGCGCTATGCCATCCGACTTCATGGCTTGGGTCGTCTCATTCGCCCTCTTTTCCTCCGCCATCATGTTCGTCGGCGCTGCCTGCAGCCGCTGGGAAGATATGTCCGACTGGGTACGCTGGGCAGCTGAGGTTGTTGGTGGGTTTGGAAGGTAATAGAGGTAATTAATAAAAGTTCCTTCGGTTCGTAACTCTGCGCTTACTACCACAAGGTACCCAAGCAAAACAAAAAACTCGCCGCTACCTCGGCGAGTTTTTGTTATAACAAACTAGCACACTCTAACATGCCATAATACTGCACGACTAATTTATATAAATCTTGGTACCCCGGATAGGAGTCGAACCTACAACCTTCTCCTTAGGACGGAGCCGCTCTATCCAGTTGAGCTACCAGGGCATGAATATAGTATAGCATGCTCGTTAGGCTGAAGTGAACTGTGCCAGGCAATGAAAAAGCCGAGGCATGGACACGTATCCGGCCCCGACTATAGTGCACTCTTATACTATCATAACCGGCTATAGAGAATCAGACTTTCTCTTATGGGATCGTCACAAGATTCAGGGATTAAGCATAATCCAACAATTAATGCAGCTTCACTACCTCTCACGCTCACCCTCCTCCCAACTCCCTCCTCTGGAACACTGTAAGGGTCGACATTCGCTGGATGTCGA
>CALHQH010000006.1 GCA_938036625.1 uncultured Candidatus Saccharibacteria bacterium
TACGTCTGCCATAGTGTATGGACATCATCAGTACTCATACCATCTGGCAGTTGGAATGTGAACGAAAGGGTATATTCATCAGGGTTATCTTCATCTGGCCAATCGATCGCAGCAAGCACACCAAACTGGCTTGACTCGGTAATTCGATGACTATACCATCCAAACACGTTGCTCACCGCTGTGAAGTTTGGCCTCATTGATGGCTTTGTCAGGTCGTTAAACCAATTGATTATATTGACAAAACTGCGTGGGGTCATGTAGTCATGGTATTGCGCTTGTGCAACTTGTTGTATATTAAGTGTTATAGAGACACTCTGCTGCTGTTCTGTTTTATGATGCCACAGCGTGCAAGACTCACGAATAATCTGCTTATCCTTCACATAATGACGGCACCATGTGAGCATATTTTGCCGGGGTGTACTGTACGATGAGTCTACTCCACCCCAGACAGTCGCGCCATACTCAGTACAGTAAGCATAGAACGCCTGCGCCTCAGCAGGTGATAGCCCATCAACGGAAAAGTTCATCACATTCCGCTTATCTTCACAAATAATACTTCGACGGTGCTGCGCTGGAGATACAAGATGAATAACGTTATTGACACATCCTGGCTGCGTATCTATCTCCCAATCAAGCTCCTGTCGAATAGCATCTAATACCTCATGCTTTGTCATGGGCCACGATAGCGACCCGATACCATAAAACCACCCTAACACATCGCTCTCGAGACGGGATGAGAGGCCATAATCCCTGGGTATTTGCGTGAGATCAAGTGTGGAGAACTTCTCGCTATACTGGCGATAAACCGCTTCATGATCGGGATGCAGATTGACACTGCGCACACCAGCGTGCAGTAAATGATCGTTGGCAATAGAGAGCTGACCAGGATCAATTGCATCCTTTCGCTGTTGCCACCAGATATCCATCTCAATCTCTGGAATTTGTACTGTCCATACCAGTAACCGGCTTGGCGAGTTTATACCTCGGGTATCGCGGAGCCAGACAACACACCCATGGGCGGCCGCACGCAGCTGCTCTTTGGTAGCAGATTGCGGCAATTGACATTCCAAGCAGTACCTCTCAACATCCTCAACAAAACCGCACGCTTGTAGCTGGCTTTTTTCTGTCTCATACGGAAGGCCACTTATCCTAATTACCATCGCTGTCTCATTGTTAATCCCCCGGCTGGCAAGTGTAATGATATTATTCTTCCACTGGAGCTCTGTTTCATCGCTATCAAATAGCAACGCGTAGTGACGCGGCTGCGCCCTTAACTGACGTAATGTTTTATATAACTCCTCTTCAAAAATATCCCATGCTTGGTGAGCCGTGACTGGTGCTGGAGGTACTGCTGGAGGCGACATAACACCATATGGATTGTTTGTTCGATTCTGCTGCTTTGTATCTGTG
>CALHQH010000007.1 GCA_938036625.1 uncultured Candidatus Saccharibacteria bacterium
GTGCGGGCGAAGCACTGGAGCTACGCGATGGTGGCAATCAGTGGACTGGCAAAGGGGTGAGCCAGGCAGTTGCCCACGTCAACGATATCATTGCTCCGGCATTGGTAGGCCACGATGCGAGCGACCAGCAGGCGATTGATAATGCAATGCTTGCTCTTGACGGGACGGATAATAAGTCTAAGCTCGGCGCTAATGCTGTTCTCAGCGTTAGTCTCGCCACCGCTAAGGCTGTTGCCAATGCCAAGCAGCAACCACTCTGGCGCTACATTGCCGAGCAAACTGGCAGCACACCAAGCCTCCCCTTACCAATGATGAATGTCCTCAACGGTGGTGCGCACGCTGCTTTTGCAACCGATATCCAAGAGTTTATGATCATCTGTAAGGGCGCGACAACCTTTGCAGACACGCTCCGCATGGGCACCGAAATCTTCCACGCACTTGCTAAGGTTCTCAAAGCATACGACTACCCCACTACTGTTGGCGACGAAGGTGGCTACGCCCCACGCGTTCGCCAGGGCAACCGCGAACCACTCGCCTTGCTCAGCGAAGCTATCACCAATGCTGGCTACACCGTTGGCACAGATGTCGTCTTTGCGATGGATGCCGCCTCGAGTGAGTTCTACCATGATGGCCGCTATGAGCTAAAGTGCGAGGGCAAGAGCCTCACCAGTAGCGAGATGATCGACTGGTTGGCTGCTCTTGTCGACGAATTCCCAATTGTGAGCATCGAAGACGGCCTAGCCGAGGGCGACTGGGAAGGCTGGCAGCAGCTCCGCCAACGCCTCGGTGACCGCGTCCAGCTAGTGGGTGATGACCTACTCGTCACTAATACAAGCCTCATTCAGCAAGCGATCGACCAAGACGCGGCGAATGCACTCCTCGTCAAGCCCAACCAAATCGGCTCACTCAGCGAGACAATCCAAGCCGTGCAGCTTGCCCAAAACGCTGGCTGGCGCACTGTGATGAGCCACCGCTCTGGCGAGACAGAGGACACCACGATCAGTCACTTGGCAGTTGGCCTGGGCTGTGGGCAGATCAAGACCGGCTCACTCTCGCGCACCGACCGCGTAGCGAAATATAACGAGCTACTCCGCATTGCCGAGGCAGACGAGAGTCTCACTCTCGCGCAGCCATTCAAGCAGTAGTAATCTGCCCCGCTACAACAGCACTACTTTATGCTACCCACCCTTGCTTGAGGTGGGTAGCTTTTTTAGAATGCATCTCTAGGATCATCATTTCAGTATCTGGTTATTCACTCATTGCTCATTTCTTCAGATCATTACAAGAGACAACACCCCGCACTTGACCCTACTGCCAGATTGTAATTAGCTTCCATACTACATCAAGTAGCTCTATGGGTGAAGAGATCTGAGACATTTAGCACTTAGTTTTAGATATCTTTATCCATCCCACTCTCTAGTAGGATCACACACCATGCTCGTTGATACCATGATGGTCATGCTATTGGCGTGCTGCCCATCGTGCCGTATAATAGACAGAGATGAGGAGTTGTTATGCTAGCAATGGATAAATCAAAGCGGCAGCCATCTGCGCCGCGTCGTTCGCGCATGCGTTTGCCACGTATTTCGATACCAAACTGGATATTCGGCACTATCGCAGTCCTCTTTTTGTTAGTGGGAGGGTATCTACTCCTGCTCACTACTTCACCAATCATTGCACCGCACTTTACGAAGCCAATTACTATAGCGACACTCGCCAAGCCTGAAGCCAAAGATAATCGTATTATCATCCCCAAGATCGGCGTTAACATTCCGTACGGCACTAATGGCAAACTCGCCCTCGATCGTGGTGCGTGGTGGCGCTACCCAGACCACGGCAACCCTGAGAAGGGTGGTAACTTCGTTGTGGCAGCCCACCGCTTTAGTATCCAGCCAACGCCTGGCGGCACAGTAGAAAAATCACCATTCTTTCATATCGACAAGCTTGCCCTAGGCGATCAAATTCTCGCCGACTACCAAGGCAAACGCTACAACTACAAAATTACCAAGAAATTTGACGTCAAACCAACCAGTGTTGAGATCGAAGCCCCAACCGAAGACGCCCGCCTGACACTCTACAGCTGCGACTTAGGTGGCGCCAAAACCGGCCGAGTCGTCATCGTTGCCGAGAAGCAGGGCGAGGCTGCACCATAAGCCTTGGTGTTTTGCATGTTTCAAACGCTGCATCCTCCTCTTCTTTACCGTTTACTGTAGCGTAACCGCCTGATGTTACGTCCTACTCGCTTCATCTCCACTGTAAAACGCAGTTTTTGTCCATATCAATCCTTTCGTGGTATTGGGCTTACATCTAAAACTCTCACCTTAGCACTTACTCATGCTCCCGCCATTTACCTTAAGGAACAATAAAAGCATCTGCTACGTTGATACTGTGAGCTTGGATACTGGAACACATTGTCTCTTTAGATAAAAAAGGCTTATCAAGCATGCAATACCACGAACAAGGGTTTATTGTCCGCTTGGATATGTGGGCATTCTTATCCCATACGATACATCTACAAAACGATAAACCAGCCAATTTGCTTGACCGGTTTATCGTTTGCAGGAGATAGATACGTCCGCCCCTATTTGGCGAACTCAATCGCCCGTGTCTCGCGGATCACGTTGACTTTGATTGTACCAGGATACTGCATGGTACTCTCAATCTTGGTAGCGATATCTCGCGCGAGCTTGATGGCACTGAGGTCATCCACAACCTCTGGTCGAACAATGACACGCACTTCGCGCCCAGCACTAATCGCATAAGCTTTGTCGATGCCACGGAAGCTGGTGGCAACATTCTCCAGGTCGCGCATGCGCTCAACGAAGTTCTCGGCGCTCATGTTGCGCGCGCCAGGCCGAGCAGCACTGGCTGCATCACATACTCGCACAACAATTGCCTCAGGTGTTGTGGCTTCAATATCATCGTGATGAGCTTCAATGGCGTGGCAAATTGCCTCGCTCAAACCTGCCTTGCGGGCCAGCTCTGCCCCAATGTGGTGGTGTTTACCTTCCATCTTGTGCGTCACCGCCTTACCCATGTCGTGAAGCAGTGTGGCGATCTTCACGGTGCGTACATCTGCCCCAATCTCTGCTGCAATCAACCCCGCAATCTGGGCCATCTCAGTGCTGTGTTTCAAGACGTTTTGACCATAGCTCGTCCGGAACTTCAGCTCACCCACAAGGTGGAGCAGCTCCTTTGGAATACCAGCTACGCCAATCTCACGCGCCGCATCTTCACCAGCCCGCACCACTTCTTTGTCAATTTGCTTGTTTGCCTTGGCCACGACCTCTTCGATGCGGCCAGGGTGGATCCGCCCATCCTTCATCAACATCTCGAGGCTCAGGCGCGCCACTTGGCGACGCACTGGGTCGAAGCTACTGAGGACGATCATCCCTGGTGTATCGTCCACCAAGATATCGACACCAGTAGCTCGCTGCAGAGCCTGAATATTGCGCCCTTCTTTACCAATGATGCGACCCTTCATATCGTCGTCGGGCAGCTTGATGGCGGTCACCGTGCGCTCGGCCGTCACTTCGCTGCTCATGCGCTCCATCGCTGTCACGAGGATCATCTGGGCCTTCTCCTCGGCGTCGTCCATCGCTTCACGCTGTAATTTATCAACCAAGCCAGTCAAGTCCTGGCGGATATCACGCTCGGTCATATGCATCAGTTTGCTGGCGGCGTCTTGCTTGGTGAGGCCGGCGATTTTCTCGAGCTTGGCCTGCTGCCGGCCCCGAATCTCACGGATCTCATTCTTCAGCTCATCGACCTCTGTCTCACTCTTACGGAGCTTCTCGCTCCGACGGTCGAGCTCGTCGAGTTTGCGATCGAGGCTTGCCTCGCGCTCGAGCAAACGATTCTCTGTCTTTTGCATGGCGCGGCGGCGCTCGTTCTCGATCCGTAGCGCCTCGTCCTTGGCCTTGAGGACGATATCTCCCGCCTGCTGCTTGGCCTGAGCCAATTCTTTGTCAATTGTCCGCTGACCATTGGTAGTTTGCTGGCGATCATAGGCGTACTTGCCACCAAAACCAAGCGCCACGCCAATCGCCGCGAAGAGTACTTCTATCATGGTATTCCTTTCTCCGGATATGTGTTGTTCTTATTACATCAGACTTGCGTCAGCCCACACCGGTGTTATCAAACATTAAAACTATCTACAGACTAATATATTGTATCGCGTTTTGGCTAATTTGCGCAACTGGCAATATCGATGTCTGTTTATTTACAGAGGTAGCAATTTATTACCCTTATGCTTTACACTAGCTACTTTTTTGGCTGCGTGATGTGTGCAGCTGCGCCGTACTGAGGCAAGACAATGCTATCATCCTCGCCATGCGCCAGCCGCTCAAGGCAGGCAGCGCGCCAATCATCACCCATTGCACCAACGATCGGGATATGCTGCTCGTGCGCAAGTGTATTGAGCACCGTCAGGCCAATCCGCAGCCCTGTAAAGCTCCCTGGCCCGGGCAACACCCCAATGCCAGTGACATCCGCTAGTGTCTTGCCATGCTCGGCCAAGCGATCGCGCAGATATGCCAGCATATCACGCGCCAGAGTGCGGCCAGCTGGCCACTCATAGCTCGTCTGAGCACCAGTGTCATCTACCAATGTTAGCTCCACGACCATCCCCGCGCTATTCCACAAGATAATCACGCCGAGATCTCCTGAACAAGCTGAGCCGACACTGTGCCACCGGCCTCAATATCCAGCTGGCGAGCGGTTTCGCTCTGTGCAGTGATGGTGATCGTTAGGTGATCGGGTGGGACGACATCTGCCACCGCCTGAGCCCACTCGATGATAGTCACTGTGCAGGGCTCAGCAATCGCCTCGGCCAGCTCAAGCTGCATCACCCCTGCATCACCCACACGATAAAAATCATAATGCGCAAGCTGGATATCATTGCGTCCGTGGTAGAGTCGGCTAATCGTAAAGGTTGGGCTCTGGATATCATCAGTAATGGCGAGGCCACGCGCAACCCCCTTGACAAGCGTTGTCTTGCCCGCGCCAATATCCCCCACCAGCACAATCACCTCACCACCACGCAACGCCTGGCCGAGGCGCTGGCCAAGCTGTAACGTATCAGCAAGTGATTGACAGATAACACGCATACTAGCTCTAGTATAGCACAGCCTCACCTCTGCTAGCACGAATATCGCTTTATCCTCTAGCCAGCATAAGCATAATGAGCTACAATTAAGCGTAAGTACTATGCATATATCTGATTCTACTATCGTCAAACTCCTCGAGCGCAGTGGTGCTGCGACCAGCCAGCAGCTCCAACCACTGGTGAGTGAAGCTGCGTCGTCTAATTTGCGGCTGCAAGATATTGTCTTGCAAAACAACCTTATCGATGAGCGTACCCTCACCAAGCTCTACGCTACCTACGCTGATATCCCTTATATCGAGCCCGATCCGCGTGATATCCCCTCCGACATCCTTACGCGCATCCCTGAGCGGATCGCTCGCCAGTATAATGCTGTCATATTCAAGATTGACCCTGATGGACTGATCCACCTCGCGATGGACGACCCAGACGATGTGCAGGCCGTCAACTTTATCGAGAAGGAAATTGGCACCAACACCCGTGTTTACATTGCGCCACGCAGTAACATCTTGGAGTGCCTTGAGGGGTACCGCGGCGATGTGACGCAGGAGCTCAAGGAAGTGATCGACATCCAGCGCGAGGATGATGGCTCTAACCAAAAAGTGACCGAAGCGGAGGTAGCGGAAGACTCACCAATCGCCCAGACAGTTAATCTGCTATTGGAATATGCCATCCGCAGCAACGCCAGCGATATCCACATCGAGCCCCGCGAGCAATTCGTGCAGGTGCGCTACCGGATTGATGGTGTCCTTAAAGAAGTGAACCGGCTGCCTAAGAATGTGCTCGGTGCGCTCATCAGCCGCATTAAGATCCTCTCCAACCTCAAGATAGACGAACGCCGCGTGCCACAAGACGGCCGCTTTAAGATCAAAGTCGCAGGCAAGCAGTATGCCCTGCGCGTTAGCACGTTACCCATCGCTGATGGTGAGAAGGTGGTGATGCGTATCCTCGACGAATCCAACCAAGCAGTGACGCTCGAGCAGCTCGGCTACTGGGGGCATTCACTAGCCGTTATTAATCAAGCACTGACCGAGCCCAATGGGATGATCCTCGTGACGGGCCCGACCGGGAGTGGCAAGTCTACCTCGCTCTTCTCCGTCCTTTCGATGCTTAATACACCTGAGGTCAATATCTCAACCATTGAAGACCCGGTGGAATATAAGATCCCCGGAGTCAACCAAACCCAAACCAATAGCAAGGCTGGCATGACTTTCGCCAGTGGTTTGCGCGCTCTGCTGCGCCAAGACCCAAACATTATCATGGTGGGTGAGATCCGCGACGGCGAGACAGCTAACCTTGGCGTCCAGGCTGCCCTAACCGGCCACTTGGTATTTAGTACACTCCACACCAATAACGCTGCCACTTGTTTGCCGCGCCTGCTCGATATGGGGATCGAGCCCTTCCTGATCGCCAGTACCGTTAAGGCCGTGGTGGGCCAGCGCCTGGTGCGCCGCCTCTGCATGAATTGCCGCCAGAGTTACGAACCCAACCAAACAGAAGTCGCAGAAATCGTCCGTCTCTTTCACCTTGCACCGGGCCAAAATTTCTATTACATCCATCAGCTCGAGGCTCAAGCCATTGTCCAAAAGGTCGGTGGTGAGACACCCTGGGGCACGACGGATACGACCATCGCCGCCCTCTGGCGGCCAAACCCAAATGGCTGCGATGAGTGTAATCACACCGGCTTCAAGGGCCGGGTGGGTATCTACGAAGTCCTCGGCACTTCGCGCGAAATCCAAAAGATGATCATCGGCGGCAATACCAGCAACGAAATCCAAGACCAAGCCGTCGCCGAGGGGATGACCACCATGCTCACCGATGGATTAATAAAAGCAATCCGCGGCAACACGACCGTAGAAGAAGTGCTCCGCGTCACAAAGGAATAACATGCCACAATTTCGCTATATCGCCATCACAAACAAAAACGACTCCATCAATGGAACGATCGACGCCCCCGATCGTGCCAGTGCCTTAGCCAGCCTGAGCCGCCAAGGCCTGCGACCAATTAGTGCTGAAGAGATCAAGCCAAAGCGCGCCAGCTTTACTCTCTTTGGTGGCAACAAGGTTAAGAGTGAGGACTTGGTGATGTTTACCCGCCAGCTCAGTGCCATGGTATCGGCTGGCGTGCCACTGCTGCGCGCCATGGGTTCGCTGCACGACCACACCAGTAGCAAAGCCCTCCAAGTGGTGACAGGTGATCTGCTGCGCGATGTCGAGGGCGGTATGGCACTCGCCGACGCACTCGAAAAGCACCCAGAGACCTTCAACACCGTTTTTATTAACATGGTGCGCGCAGGTGAGGCGGCTGGTATTCTCGATGATATCCTCAAGCGCCTCGCCATGCAACAAGAAAAGAATGCCAGTATGCGCAAAAAAATCAAAAGCGCCATGACATACCCCACCGTGCTCATCGTTATCACCATTGCCGCCTTTTTTGGTCTGATGGTCTTTGTTATTCCGCAAATCGGTAGCATTGTGCGCGGCCTTGGTGGGCCGGACGCCAAGCTACCCGCCATTACCGAGTTTATGCTCGGGCTGAGCGCATTTATCATCCAGTATGGGATCTTTATCATCGCTGCGCTCGGTGCGGGGGTATACTTCTTCCGCCGCTATATCAAGACACCAGCAGGCAAACTCTGGCTCCACACCATTATTCTCAAGATACCCAAGATCAATGATATCATCACCAAGATCGCCGTTGCCCGCTTTGCCCGCACCTTTTCAGCGTTGATGGGATCGGGGGTAGCAGTGCTCGAATCCCTCCGCGTGACTGCCCGAGCGGTGGGCAACAAAGTCTACGAAAATGCCCTCAATGATGCTGCCGAGCAAGTCAAAAATGGGCGCAACCTCTCGAGTATCATCGAAAAAAATCCACTCTTCCCGCCCATTGTGGCACAAATGCTCTCTGTTGGCGAAGAGACTGGCCAGACCGACACTGTACTGGTAAAGGTGGCAGATTATTATGAAGAGGAAGTGGACGTCGCGATTGATGGTATCAGCTCCATCATCGAGCCCGTTATGATCGTCATCATGGGCGGCATGGTCGGGCTGATTGCCGCTTCGGTGATGTTGCCGATTTCGAATATGGCAAATCAGATTAAGTAGCGTTACCTATCTTCCATTAGCATTTCATACCACACATCTACTAGCGTGCTCTGCTATTTGCCAGCGAGCAGATACTTTCACTGTATTTAGACAGCCATAATAAAAAGCAATCCCTTTCTCCAAAATAGACCCTATCAGCCTCGCAACAGTCTGCCCTCCCTGCTGTTATCACAGCACAAACAACAGTACTCCAGTTCGTTATAATCCTCCTCAAAACGCTAGCGTTTATCATATCGCTTATGCTATAATGACGGAAACGAACGTATCATGGCAAAGTTATTTTATCGCGACAAACCAATCATTGGTCTGGATATTAGCCAGACGGGCATCAAGATCATGTCGATCGACCCCAAGCGCTGGCTCGTACTGGGCTATGGTTCGCTCGACCTCGACCCCAAGGAAGTCCAGACGTCCCTCGACAACCCCGATGATTCCTACCTAGCCGAGCGCCTCAGCTCACTCATCAACGAGCATCTCATTGGCAACCTCGGTAGCGACCACGTAGTGATTGGTGTGCCAACCAGCCGCACCTATTCGCGCACCTTCATGATCCCAGCCAAAGAAGCAGCGCACCTCGATGGTGCTATCCAGGTAGAGGTCGATCAGTATATACCGTTGCCGCTCGATTCGCTCTATGTTGATTATGAAGTGATCGAGCACACAAAAGATCAGCTCAACGTTGTGATGTCTGCCGTGCCCAAGCAGCTGGTCGACGCCTGTTTGCAAGCAGCCGAGGCAGTGGGGCTCGTGCCGGTGGTTGTCGAGCCCAATATCAATGCTATTGCGCGCGTGCTCGACAGCGCTGATGCTGGCAACCTTCTCACGCTCGTCGTCGATATTGGCCCAGCGAGTACCGATATCGCCGTGCTGGATAAAAGTGCCGTCCGCCTTACTGGTGGGGTGGCAATTGGCGGTAATACCTTCACCATCGACATCTCGAAGCATCTCAACATCACACTCGAGAATGCCCACCAGCTCAAGGTGCTCAACGGCCTCTCGCCTGGGCCACGCCAAGCTGGCATCACCGAGGCACTCAAACCAAGCCTTAAGCGCATTAGCACCGAAATTCGCAAAGTGATCCGCTATTATAACGACCGGATTGGCGATGAGCGTAAGATCGAGCAAATCGTCATTGTCGGTGGTGGTAGCAATGTACCAGGCATGGGTGACTTCTTCACTAACGATCTCGTCATGCCAGTGCGCGTCGTTAATCCATGGCAAAAGCTCGACTTTGGCAAGCTCCAGCAGCCACAAAAGCAGTTTCGGCCTCGATATATCAGTGTTGCAGGCTTGGCCAGCCTTAGTAGTGGGGAGATTTGGAAATGATCAATCTATTGCCACCAGCGTATAAAAAGCAGCTCGCTGCGAGCCGCACCAACACCTTACTGCGCCGCTATGTCGTGCTGCTCTTTGTCTTAGTCTTTATCGTTTTGGCTGAAATCGGCGGTGTGTACTTCTTCATCGCAACCGAGCGTGGCCGCAACCAAGCCGCCGTAGAGCGCAACCACAACAAAACTGCCGAATACGCCACCGTCAAGCGTGAAGCTACTGAGTTCAAGGCCAACCTCACCACAGCCAAAGCCATCCTCGACCAACAGGTATCGTACACCCGCCTCATCAAGCTCATTGCCGATCGCCTCCCACCCAACGTCATTATTGAGCAGCTCAACATCGACCCAACCACCTTTGGTACCCCCACCACGCTGAGTATCCGCGCCAAAGGCTACAACGATGCTATTGCTCTACGCAACCGCCTCAACGACTCCGCCATCTTCTCCAGCGTCAGCTTCCAATCCATCACCCTGCAAGACAAAGACGCTGGCAGCTACCCCTACACCTCAACCTACAGTGTCACATTCAAGAAAGGAATCGGCCAATAATGAGCAAAAAAATTACCCTAACGGCGACAAATCTCCGCATCATCCTTGCGGTGTCGCTTGTGGTTATTACTGCAATTGGGGCTGGTGGCTTTGCCCTGGCCTACAACTGGCTTGATGGCTTTGCGGCCGATGCCAGCACTGTCGCCTCGCAAGCTGCCGCCAGTGAGTCTGAGCTGCAAGAGCTCTCCCAGACCGAAAAGATGCTCAAAACGCAGCATCATGCCGTCGAACGCGCCTCCAAGATCGCTGCCGAGAGCAAAAGCTACCAATATCAAGATCAGATTATCAACGACCTCAACGACTTTGCCCGCAAAGCTGGCATTACTATCTCAGACATCACCTTTGCCGATGACAACGCCAAGGGCGGCTCATCGAGCAGTTCGTCGAGTAGTTCATCAAGTAGCAGTAAGACGGGCACATCCCTCCCTGCGATTGCCGGGCTCAAAGCCACCACCGCCTCTGTTACCGTCAAGAACCCCGTCGAGTACCGCAAGCTCCTTACCTTCATGTACTTGGTGGAGCAAAGCCTGACGAAGATGCGCATTGCCAATGTCGACCTCTCGCGCAGCACCGCTCAGGGCCAGGCACCCGATAGCATCACTAGCAACACATTAACCATCGAGGTATATCTCCGATCATGAACAGCGATCTCTCACTCGCCGCGCTTGGGCGCGCCAGTAGTAAATTTCTTCACCGCTACCACATCATTCTCTTTGTCATTATCGCCTTTGGCGGCCTAGCGGTTACTACCTTCTTGCTCAACACCACCATCTCCAAAGCGTCAGAGGCTGCACCACCCCAGCCTGCCAATGGCATCGACCAAACCACCATCAAAAAAATCGAGCAACTCAAAACCGCCAGCGAGTCAGACCAAAGCGCCAGCCAACTGCCGATTAGCTCGCGTAACCCATTTGTCGAGTAACATTTTGCGCAGCCGCAGTGGAGCTTTTTGCGGCGCAATGCTATACTACACATATGATACTGCTCGGATCTGCACTCGCCAACTATCCTGTCATGAGCTTACAAATGGGCGGTAAAGTTGGCAGCCTCGCGCAGCCGCTTGTCGATCCAGCCACTCTAGCCATCGTTGCCTACACTGTGGATGGCTCATTCGCTAACGACACAACCATGCTGCTCCGCCTCGCTGATGTGCGTGAGATGAGTGAACTCGGCATGATCATCGACTCTGTCGACGAACTCATCACCCCCACCGACGTCATCAAGATCCAGCGCCTCTACGAGCTCAAGTTTCACCTTTTGGGCATGCCTGTCCAAGACAAGCGCGGGCGGCGCCTGGGCAAGATTAGCGACTATACGATCGAGACGGGTAATTTTGTCATCCAGCAGCTCATCGTCCGGCGCTCGTGGCTCCACCGCCTCAATGATGCTGAGCTAGTTATCCATCGGTCACAAATTATCGAGATCAATAACGACGCTATCATCGTCCAATCGCAGGCTGAGACCAAAAAACCCGAGCAAAAGGCCACCCAACCAGCTATGAGTAGTGGCGAATACGTCAACCCCTTCCGTAAGCCATCGCAAGCCCGAGAGTCAATCAAGAGCGACGAGCGTCGCTAACATATCAGTATTCATCACCCGCCAACGCGGCTCGGATGTCATCATAGGCAAAACCCTGGCGCAAGAGATACGCGATAAGCTTTTGCTCGTCTGGGTAGCGGGGGCGTTTTTTGGCAATCACCTTAGCTAGCTCGTCTTCATCAGTCCGCCTCGACTGCGCTAATGCTTGGTGTATCACCTCCGGTGCAACACCCTTGGCACGTAGCTCTGCGTCTAGCTTGCGACGCGACGCACCCTTACTTTGGTGGCGATTTTCCACCCACCACTGGGCAAATGCCTCATCGTCGATATGACCACGCTCCTCAAGGCGCGCAAACACCCGCTGCGCCACCGCCGGCGAAGCACCAGGCTTCTCAACCAACGTGCCAGTTTTGCGTTGTTTATATTTGCGTGGCAGTGTTTTGCGCTGGAGATAGTCGCGGATTTCGCGCGCACTGTGCGGCCGCATCAGGGTGTATTCGAGCGCCCGCGCGTAGAGCTTACCAAACTCCCCCTCGCGGCGCAGCTCAGCCAGCTCGGCTTCAGTCAGCACCCGACCCACCTTCACGCCACAATCCACTACCTGCGCCACATCAAGGCTAAAATCGTATTTACCATCGATGAATACATTCACCCGATCGGCACTCTGCACCTGTGCAGTGAGCGCAGTGATGGTGTAGGTTTTTTCTGTCGGCATGTATGTATTATATACAAATTTATTTAGTCATGTCACTCAGCTTTCCTCTCTAGAAATGAGCTGTACCAACCCCACTACTGAAATGCTTTGAGATAGATATTATATGCTTCATCAATGAAGACAGCTTTATTGGTACGAAAAGCTGATTGATCGCTATTTATTTCTTCAACTCTCTCGCCATCAGAAACAAACTCTATTTTCTCTACTGGTACCATATCCCCAATCATAACAGTTGGCCGGCGTGTCTGCTCATCTCGAGCGGGGGATACATCAACAACATAAAACGTATTCTCTTGGTCATACCCTCCATTAGCAAGCAGTTTATTAGCATTATCGTAGGCAAGAAAAGCTCTCATACTATTAATTGGTTCGTATACTGTGTATACACCCGCTGGACTAACCTTTCTTAGCTTAAAATCAGATATATCTTTGTACCAAAAATTCTTGCACTCATCAAAGAACATACAAATGACGTCATCTCGCGTGAACGCTGGAGTCTTATCAGAGTTTTCTCGCAGTTTATCATCCCACGCTCTCACTCCAAGGCCACTAATTGGGTTATACCACGCATATACACCTTCATCAAAATAACTGGTGATGATATCGCTACTCTCTGTGACAATCACCTCGCGAACCGCATCACCCAAGCACCCCAGCATGATCCCCTTGCCAGTTCTATCAACAATCTCTGCATTATTACCCATAGACGGCTCCTCATAGTCCATCCGTGGGCAGACCAGCAGCAGCTTATCACCAATCGGCTGAATGTAGCAAAAATTAATAAAATGCTGACCAAGGTCAAGGTGTATTACCTGTTTAACCGTCTCTTTCTCCCAATCAATGACAAATTCAAGAACCGAAAAGACACTATCTACCTTGATTTCTGTAAAACAAGCCCACCCATCTCTCATTGGAATATTACTCGAGAGCAAAACATAGAGATGATTATCATAGCCAAGCTGCATGCTACATATTTCTGTCGTCTTGTGTCCGTACTCTTTGAGTATCTCGCGCAGATTTGCTACGCGCGTTATATCAATCTGCGTAGTGGGAAGTGCATCTAGCACGCTACTTTCGTCTTTCAAGTCATCATTCTCAGTCATTTCTTCTCCTCTCTTAAACAAATTTCTATCAGCTCTGGAAACGCTCGCGTCTGCATTGCACTAAAGGTGAAGTGGCCATGGTCGACAAATCGATGGTAGCGCAGCTGGGGTAGCTCACAGCGGAGCTTTGCCGTGGAGCTTTGCAGGTGTGGGTAGTCGTTGGTAGAGTAGAGCACATCAATGCCGTGCACTGCTTTGCGGTCTATCTGGCGGTCGAGTGCAAAGCGAAAGAAATCTCCTGCCTCTCCCTCAACATCCAGCCACGGTGCCACCAGTACGACCCGGCCAACACGGCAATTTCCCTCACTCAGCCAGCGAAGCAAAAAGCCACCACCACAGCTATGGCCCACTAGCAGCGTACGCTCATCCACTGGCAGATGGGCAAACTCTTGGCACCACGCCTCGTAACGTGGTTCGTATGGGCGAGGCATCTCGGGTGTTTGCGCTAGTATCCCACGTATCAAGAGTTGTTGCTGAAGCCAAGGCAGCCAGTGTGAGTTGCTTGGGCTGTCACCCTGGATATTGTAGTACTCGTCATGGTCTGGTCGTCCATGGAGGATGATCGCGCGAGTAAATCGGGTGTTATCTCTGTAGTGGTTTTCGATATCCATGCTTTATTTTTACTCCTCTGGTGCAACTCGTTGCCTTGGTCTTTGGTCTCTACCCCTATTTTATGACTCGCGCGATATTCGTCCTAGTTCTTCCATCAACAGTGCAAAATAGAGTGGCCGATGCGGCACAAGCATCGCATCTTCTGGCTGCTCGATCATCTGACGGAACGTGTCGTACGGCACCCAGCGCAGTGCCACCGCTTCACCATCAACCACATCGAGTGGCTCATCGTGATATTCATAAGTGTAAATAAAGTGAAACTCGCTATACGCTGATTTGCGCTTTGGCAAACTTCCAATAAACTTCACTCGAGACACATCAAGCGTTATACCAATCTCTTCTTGAGCCTCACGCAGCGCCGCATCGAGCGGTGTTTCGCCAAGGCTCACGTGCCCTGCTGCCGAAATATCCCAATAGCCTGGCCAGTTTTTGACCTGATCAGCCCGGCGCTGGAGCAGCACATCACACCCACCATCACTGTTACGCCGCCACAACCAAACATGCGCTGCCGCGACAATAGTATCCTTGGTCACATCTTTGCGGGCAAGGCCTTCGCCCTGTTTTGGCACTCCATTTGGGCGATAACTCTGCCATAGATCATTATGCATCACTTACTCCTGTGTGTTGTTCTTTATATCAGTTACTACTTTTGATGCGTTGCGCTCGTTATTATCATTAGTGAGTAAGTTGGGTTATGTCTATAAATTTAACAGTCGTTTCTATTCAACATTCATAAACATATATACTCGCTGAGCACAGCCCGACTCATCACGCCAAACAATGTTAACGCCACGTTTGATACGCTGCTGGCCAGATTGATCAAAAATTGACCAACGTAGCAATAGCGCGTCACCACAGACAATGCGCTGATCGTAGACAAATCTTAATTGACTCAAGGCCCCGTATAGCTGATCGACATGAGCAATAATGGCTGCTACACCTTCAATCGTCTGAGCAGGATCAGACACACATAATTGACCATCGGGTGCCCAGATTTTGCGAATGTATTCATGTCGGGTGGCTTGGTCAGGCTCTACCCATGATTGCAGATATTTGTCTGTAAATTCCTGTGCTCGTTTCTTGTCATCCATTAACTATTCTTCCGCCGCCTTCACTGCCTCACGAACTTTACTATCAATTTCAGCCAAAGTATCGGCGTGCTCTTTGAGATACTCTTTGGTCTTGTCGCGGCCTTGGCCAATTGTCTCGCCGCCGTATTTGAAGAAAGCACCAGACTTATCAACAATGCCATGCTGCACCGCTAGGTCGAGAATATCCCCTGTCTTGGAGATACCTTCGTTGTACATGATATCAAACTCAGCAACGCGGAAGGGCGGCGCTATCTTGTTCTTTACCACCTTTACCTTCGTGCGGTTACCGCGAATGTCATCACCCACTTTGATCTGCCCAATCCGGCGGATATCCACCCGCTGCGAGGCATAGAACTTTAGCGCATTACCACCTGTTGTCGTCTCAGGATTGCCAAACATCACGCCAATCTTCATGCGGATCTGGTTGATGAAAATAACGGTTGCTTTACTCTTGTTGATAATCCCGGTGAGCTTGCGTAGTGCTTGGCTCATCAAGCGAGCCTGGAGACCCATGTGTGAATCACCCATGTCACCGTCAATTTCTGCTTGCGGCGTCAACGCTGCCACCGAGTCTACGACAATAAGGTCAACAGCGTTCGACCGCACCAGCGTCTCCGTAATCTCCAACGCTTGCTCACCATTATCTGGCTGCGATACCAAAAGGTTGTCTGTATCGACGCCAAGCTTCTTGGCATAGCTAGGGTCGAGCGCATGCTCGGCATCAACAAAGGCTGCTGTGCCACCCTGTTTTTGAATTTCGGCAATGGCATGTAGCGTCAGCGTCGTCTTACCGCTACTCTCTGGCCCATAAATCTCGATAATGCGCCCCTTGGGGTAGCCACCGCCCAGCGCAAGATCGAGGCTCAGTGAGCCAGACGGAATCACTGCTACATCTGCTTGGTGGAATTCACCAAGCTTCATAATGGCACCATCGCCAAATTGTTTTGTAATCTGATCCATCGCGAGGCCAAGCGCTTTGAGCTTGCCGTCGTCTGTGGTTTGTGTCGTATTCGATTGTTTGGTCATACGTCCCCTCTCCTTCAAGAATTTATTATACCAGAATCTCTTGCCGTTGTCCGTGCAGAGATTGATTTGTATTGATGAAGTCTCAATATCACCGATTTATTTATTGTATATAATCTCTAGCTTCCACAACTCTACCGGTATGGAGCGTTAAACAGCAACGAGCCTTTTGAAAACATTTTTCGTGATGGACATGCTATAATAACACCATGAAGGCACGTAAAGGATTTACCGTTATTGAGCTCATCGTTGTGATCGCTCTCCTTGCAGCGGGTAGCTGGCTCTTTTTCAGCGAGAAAATCGCGACCGAAGCGACGCAGCGTGACAACCAGCGCAAGACCGCCATTAACGCAATGTACTATAGCCTGGAAGAAGTGTATTTTGAGAAAAATAACCACTACCCCAACACGATCGATAGCAAGACGCTACGTTCAGTTGACCCATCGCTCTTTACCGATCCAAATGGCCACAAGCTTGGCAGCGCCCAGTCTAGCTACCACTACAGTGGAACCGACTGCACCACCGACAACCAGTGCAAAGGCTACAAACTCACCGCCAACTTAGAGCGTGAGGCAGACTACACCAAGACCAATCGCAATAATACCTAAATCTCTATTATATAGATATGCAAAAACACCGAGCTTTGTCTGCTCGGTGTTTTTATCATCAACGTCTGCTAGTATTAGTCATTTGCCACTGGCCGGCCGTTCTTAAAGTCCTCCACCGCATTATTGAGCGTCGCAATTTCTTGCTTGGGGTTGGCTACAAATGAGAAGCGATAGGTCGTCTCATCGCCCTCCGTACTGAGGCGGATAGAGCCATAATTAAACATCGCTTGGAGAACACCACGCTGGTTGTAGCTGGCATCTTCGATATTCATCAGGCTGACCGTTTGCTCAGTGTGTGAAAAAATACTCGTCTGGATCTCCTGGATAACACTCTCGTTTGTTAGATAAAACATATTGCGTGTATAAACCCAGACCGACACATAGCCACCAAGAATAAAGGCCAAGATGAGCGCCATACACAGCAACATAAATGACCCAGAAGCAGAAGCTGGCAGGTGGAGGAGGTCAAAAATATAATCGTAATTAAACATCAATGCCAAGACAATGCTTGTCATCAAGGTCGACATAACAATCGCTGGCAGCATGCCAATTGGGTGGCGACGCACCACACTAATAATATATTCTTGCTCGCTCAGATTGAGATTCGGGAAGGCCATGACTGATTCATCATGGCGGCGGCGCACCTCTGATGACATCCGTGGCAAGTTCGCTTCTGGGCGCGGCGCATGGTAGTGGGGAGCGCCTTCTTTGCCACTCACATCGTAGAGTGTGCTGCTCGCCCGTGGTGCCGTGGGCGGCTCGGCATAGAGTGGGTTGCCATCAACATCATAGGCGACGGGCCGTGGTGGATCATTGCGTTGCAATCGTTGTGAATTCATGGGTATATTGTAGCATATCTTGGGCTCATCACCTCATGCCTCTTACTCCATTGCGCGGCCAAGATGCTGTCGTGCTCGTGGTGTCACCCGCCGGCCTCGCGGCGTTCGCTCGATAAAGCCAATCTGCAGCAGATATGGCTCATAGAAGTCTTCGATCGTCGTTGTCTCATCACCTGTCAGAGCAGCAATTGTCGTCAGGCCAACCGGGTTATCGCCATAGGTATCGAGCATCGAGCGCAGCAAATTGCGGTCGGCTGGGTCGAGGCCAAGCTCGTCGACCTCCAGCAGAGTTAGCGCCTGTGTTGTCGTTGCTACATCAATAATACCATCACCGTTTACATCCGCATAGTCACGCACTCGCTTGAGTAAGCGATTTGCAATCCGTGGTGTGAGGCGCGCCCTCGTGGAGAGTAATCGCGACGCCTCTGGCTTGATGCGCGTCTCGAGGATGGTCGCTGCCCGCGTGATAATCTGCGCAATCTCCTCTGGAGTGTAAAATTCCAAACGATAGATATGCCCAAATCGGTCGCGCAGTGGCGCTGCAAGGCTCCCCGTCCGTGTCGTCGCGCCAATCACTGTAAAGCGTGGTAGATCGAGCCGGACACTGCGGGCCGCTGGCCCTTTGCCAATAACAATATCGAGCTTAAAATCCTCCATCGCCGAGTATAAAATCTCTTCCACAGCTCGCCCCAAGCGGTGGATCTCGTCGATAAACAACACATCGCCATCGTTGAGGTTGGTCAAGATCGATGCTAAGTCGCCCGCTTTCTCGATCGCCGGGCCACTGGTGACTCGCAAGCCAGCCCCCATCTCGTTGGCAATCACCGCCGCCATCGTTGTCTTGCCAAGGCCAGGTGGGCCATAGAGTAAGACATGGTCGATTGGCTCGCCACGCTTCTTCGCCGCCGCAATTGCCAATTGCAAATTCTTTTTCAGTCGCTCCTGCCCCACATACTCCGCAAAGCGCTGTGGTCGCAACGTCACCTCAATGCGCTGCTCCTCGCTATCATCCGCGTGGCTACTGGTATCAACAATTCGTTCTATCGCCATAGGTTTATTATAGCATTGGTGATGGGGATAAATTGCATAGCAACCTCATCATATGGTTTACTATACTCATGCATACTGTCATACTTGTCATCACGACCCTATCATCCATTGCAACGATCATCGCTGCACTTATTGCACTCATCAAGCCTGGTATGATGAGCCGCTCGACTACCATCACTCATGGCGAGCGATTCTACGCAGCAATGTACGCTTCTCGAGCACTGCCACTGGGGTTACTTACGGTAGTTGCTCCATTTACGTTTAATGGTTCTGCGTTGCAGCTTATTTTTGCTGCAGCGAGCTTGGCGCAAATTGGTGATGTTGTTATTGGGCTCAAAAAGCAGGAGTGGGGTATGGTAATTGCACCGGCTATATTGGCTACTATATACCTTACAGCGGCATGGCTCCTTGCTTAGGGTAAGTTCTCTTGCACTGCCAGGACAATCTTGCCAAATAGCTCCTCACTCACACGGTGTTCACCACTCTCTAGATGCCGTGGCCACTTTGGGTCAGGAAAATCCTCTCCCGCAAAGTGCGTACCGTTAGCATAGCGTGGATAGAGGTGCCAGTGGACGTGAGTCGATTGCCCAGCCTTAACGGCGTTGTTCATCAAGCATTCCCAGTTGCACACGTCTGCACCAAATGCCTGGGTCATTGCGTGCTCCATACTGCGGATCACCTCGTGGAGTTCGCGCCAGTCGGTCTCATCGAGTTCGCCAAGCGATGACTTGTGCTCACGTAGCGTCACAAACCCCTTGCCAAGATATAGCTGATTATTACGATCGAGCACTGCATTCCATCGATCAGTTTGCAAGACCACCGCCGGGTCATCAGTTGTTTGCTCTACCACAAATGGGCAGATGTCACAGTTTTTCATTTTTATCACCTCCTTCTCTTGCTCTATTGTAGAGGAGAAGATGCTGCTTGTCATTACTGATTATTCTGTCGCTCAAGCCATGGGTTATCCATTTCCATAATGCGCTTAAGGTGAGGTTCAAGAGTATCCAATCGTTTTTGGATTTCGTCCTCAGCAATGCCAAGTGATTGAAAGTCATTCTTCAATGACTCCATATATATTGGAAAGAATTTTGCCTCAAATTGCTGGAAGTCCTCCCACGACATATCCGGATGCTCCTCATGATGGAACGCCTCGGCACCGCGCCAGAATGTCTCCCAATCAGCTGTCATATAGGCCATGTCAGCGTGATGGAGCAGCTTCGCCTCGGGCGTATCACGCTGGGGTGGGCCAGCCATAATTGTGCCCCCAACGGCCCGAATAAGAAAATTAATGTCACCACCAGCCAGATCAATCTTATTATTCTCGAGGTCTTCCAGTATAAGCACTATCGCATATTCTTCCTTCGTCGGATATCTCTGAGCTGCCTTTTCGTCAAAACCAGCATCATGCCAGGCCGCCGCTAGGACAAGGAGGTCTTTTTGCCATGGAGTGATCACACGCGGATAGCGATCATCAGGCAAAAGTTCTACAAGCTCGCTAACTGCCTCCATCACATCTTTCATGTGGCCAGGGTGGTGGTAAGGCAGCTTAGGATAGCGCTTACAGGCACGATCTGCCGACTTACAAAAAGCATCGTTATAATGCTCTGGGTCTTTCTTCGTCTTAAGCTCAGGAGTAGACCCAAGGTAGTGGTTTTTATTACACATAATTTCACCATTATACAAGCCATTCTATCTATTGTCAACAGAGGGGGCTGGTCCTCAATAGATTCACAATAGTACTCAACCAAGCTTGAAACGTAGGCAAAATATAATCTAAACTCTCGCCCATGCTTATTACAATCGACGAACCTGTTTGCCGGTCGGCTTACCAACTCCACGCAGATGCGGTACTGTTGTAGCTAAAACAACGCCAGCCGCTATACCGCCTGCGAGGCGCGTCCGCCTTGGATTGCCACGTGCCGTTATAATAGCAAAAGCCGCCGTAGTAATATTAGCGGCCCGTTTGTAGTGCCCACCTTTGGTCACCTCACCAGTTTTTGCCAGGTGGTAGGCATTGGCTGCGCCGGTTATTGCCTGTCCAAGGGCAACGGCAGCAATTCCCGCTCGTGCCTCAGGGTAGCGCTTACCCAGTTCATACATCACACGCACCACAGCAGCTGTATCTACCACGCCGTCAGTCACACGGCGCAGTGGCGTATCGTCAAGAATTTGCCCATCAGCAACATCAGCCACCATAAAAGCTGCAAGTGCAGAGCCAATCGGCTTGCCATCACGGGCCTGCCGTGCAATATATTCTACGCCACCATAGCGCAGGGCCGTCAGCCCCACACTCGCCACTTCTCTTAGGCGAGATATGTGCTGCACATCAGGCTTCTCCGATTTTTTCTGCTCAGGATTTCTCACACTATGTGCTAGTATCTCATATTTTTTGCATTGTTGCTACTGCATGCAATATTATTTTGCAGTATGAGCTACTGGCTCTGGCATACGCACAAATTGTTCCATATGCTGCTGCAGTGCCGCGCAATACTGGCCAATAACAGATGGAGCAATACCTAGCAGCAAACCATCGGTCTGCATCTCTGCTAAACATATTGCAAAGAAGCGCTGCTGTCTTTGCAAGAACTCTACCCATGGGGTATCTGGCTGCTCCTCTACCCGATAAGCCATCGCGCCCCACCAAAACGTCTGCCAATCTGCAAAGAGAAACCCAATATCAGCTAAGTGAAGCAACTTAGCCTCAAGAGTATCACGTTGCAGCGGTGGCACAACGATCGTGCCAAGGATTGCCCGCTCCACAAAGGCATAGGCCTCGCTATCTAGCTCAAGCCCTTCTCTTTGGCTGTCTTGTACAAACAATGCAACCGAGTATGCCTCTTTGCACCAGTATTCTTTGGCTGCAAGATGGTCGTAACCAGCATCATGCCAGGCCGCTGCTATAACGAGAAGTTCATGCTGCTGAGTCGAAAATGTATATCGAGGTACAAGGCGTATCAGTTCTTTTGTCATTTGCACCACATCATCCATATGTTGCGTGTTATGGTATGGTAGTGATGGATAAGCCTGACGAGCCCGCTGCACTGTAGCCAACAACAAAGGGGTGTTATTCATAATAATCACTATCGTATTCCACTGTTGTCAGTATGTCAAGTTACTGATATTATGCCAAATCCTCAGCAACTATTACACTTCTCACTATTTTCTCGATAGAGTATGATCCATTCGTATAACAGCAAGGTTTGGTTCTAATACTCGGAGATTAGTATTTTAAGAAAGATAATTGACTCCCCAAAAAGAATTACAGGAGAAGATATTAGCCCAAGCAAGTAACGTTTTACTTGTTTAACACAAGAAATACCTCTTCATCACCAAGAGTTTTGGCAATTTACAACACTATTCTCTGTTGATATCAATGCGGCTTACTGCTTCAAAGCCATCGTCACTCGCTGAGCTGTGGGTAAGCTTGTATCGACATGAGCAAGTGCTTTGGTCGCATCTGCCAACGTATAGCCCAGCGCAACCAACGCTTCGAGCGCTTCGTCGTTTGTATCAAGCTCTGCCTGTACAGGTGCGTCGCGAGTAGCATAGTATGTCGGCACGCCCACCTTATCTCGCAGGTCTACCACCACACGCTCGGCAGTCTTTTTGCCCACCCCACTGGCTTTTTGGATAAAGGCCGCATCGGCATTGGCTAGGGCATTACGCACCTGCTCAGCCTCGCCAAGACTGAGGATAGCCAGCGCTGCCTTGGGGCCCACACCCTGTACAGTGATGAGCAGCTCAAACAGTTTCTTAGCTGCCCGAGATGAAAAGCCAAACAGCTCCTGAGCTTGCTCCCGGATATGGTGGTATGTATAGAGCTTGACTGCCTCACCAAGCTGCATCGCATCATAATCATGCGCTGCGACCGCTATTTCGTAGCCAACCCCCTGCACATCAATAATGATACTACCCGCAAACTTCTCATCAACTTGGCCAGCAATATGAGCAATCATCCGCGCCTCCTCGAAGTACTAAAAGTTAGTCCTGAAGAAGTTATTGTTATTGCCACCAGTATTGTTCTGATTATTCTGCCCAGAGCTATCATCGTCGCTCGTACCACCAGTACCAGAAGTATCACCACTCGTACCACCAGTATTACCACTGTTGCCGGTATTATTGCGGCGGCGAGTATTACCGTTGATGGTTGAGCTATTATCACTGTCGTCGCTTGTGTTACCAGAGCTTCCACTGCTGCTTGATCGACAACTCGCGATGTTCTTTGAGTACCGGCTGCTATCAAAGTCCTTCTCATCGATAGCAATGATGCGCTTTCGTTCAACGTCACAGACGCGGATTTGCTGTTTCGTCGTGGAGCAATCTGAGCTGTTCTTCGAGTGTTTCGTGCTGTCGAAGTCGTCTTCGTAGATAGACTCCATTTTCTTATCGCTGAGGTTACAGACTTCGATCTTGGTACGCACAACATTACATTGCTTAGTTGGCAGGGCGCCAGTCAAGAAGTATTCTTTGTACGTCCCCTTGGCATTGTTGGTGGTAGCCAGGCCACCATCGCTACAGACCGAGCGCTGCACAACGCCACTCGGCACAGGGAATTGGGTGTTCGACTGGCCCGCCAAGAGCTTCGTCATTGTGTTGCGCCAGATCGGCCCTGCCATATCCGAGCCACCAAACTTCATTGGCGTGTTGTTATTGTTGCCAACCCAAACACCAACGGCATACTCTGGGTTGTAGCCAATCGTCCAAGCATCTTTGTTGTCATTCGTCGTTCCTGTCTTGACGGCCGCGGTATGGCCAGGCACTGTGAGAGTTGAGCCAAATACGCTCGCTCGTGCCGAATTATCGGACAAAATGTTTGAGATCAAGTAGGCCCCGCCTTCGCTAATTGCCCGCTTGCTCGTTGCGTTGGGCCAGCTAACTTTCTTGTTGTATTTGTCGTTAACCTGCTCGATGAGCCCCAGCTCAAATTGCTGCCCTTGGTTGCCAAATGCTGCATAGGCATTTGTCATTTGCGTTAGTGACGCCTCACCCGAGCCAAGTGCGAGAGACAAGCCATTCTTCTCGCCTGTTGCTTGAGTAATCGACGAGATACCAAGATTGTTAGCCGTTTGAACCGACTTACTAATACCAAACTTCTTCATGATCTCCACGCTCGGGATATTGAGCGACCAGCTAATTGCTCGACGCGTCGTCACACTCCCGTGCCAACGTTTGTCGGCATTGAGCGGCTGGTAGCCACCGCCAAAGTCAGTTGGCTTATCTTGGAATATTGTCGCTGGTGTAATAACCCCCTCGGCTAGTGCACCGGCATAGTAGATCGGCTTGAAGCTACTGCCTGGCTGGCGCGGCGTCGTGGCCATATTGACGTTACCCCACTGTGGGTTGTTGTAGTCGGCACTGCCCACGAGGGCGCGCACCCGACCTGTCTTGACGTCTATCACAACACCGCTTGCATTCGTCCCACCACGGTTGTTGAGGTATGGAATCTGCTTGGAGACGTTATCGATCAGCATCTGCTGCGTATCCATATTGAGCGTCGTCTTTACCTGGTAGCCCGAGCGCATTAACTTATCATACGCATTTTTATCTTCCGCACTGTATAGTTTCTGTTTGAGTTGGTTTATAACCATCTGTGCAAAGTGTGGCGCAATCGACTTGACGGTATTTGCCGTCGATGCATACGAGAGCTGCTGCGCATACGCTGCGTCTTTTTGTTCACTGGTGATAGCACCCACCTCGACCATACGGCCGAGCACTGTCTTTTGGCGCTGCTTGGCCTTTTCTGGGCTGCCGCTGATCGGCGAGTAAGCGGTTGGGGCTGGCAGCACACCAACAAGCATAGCGCTCTCAGCCAACGTGAGGTCCTTTGGTGCTTTACCAAAGTAAATCTTGGCTGCCTCCTCGATGCCGAACGAGTCTTCACCATAGTACACAGAGTTGAGATACATCTCGAGGATTTGGTCCTTCGTATAATTCTGCTCGATCGCTAGTGCCACAAACAGCTCTTGGTACTTACGCATAAAGGTCTGTTCACTTGTGAGGACGGTGTTCTTGGCGAGCTGCTGCGTAATGGTCGAGCCACCACCATGACGCTGGAAGGCTGCCCGGAAGATACCGATTAGACTGAACCCAGGGTGTTTATAGAAGTCTTTATCCTCACTAGCCAGTAGCGCATTTTTCATACTGTCTGAGATGTCAGCTAGTTTCACCATATTGCGGTGCTGAGCTCGCCCCACACTATAGAGTGGCTTGTTGTTGACATCATTGAGGACAATACCAGTGTTGTTGCGGTTCATCAGCCGCTCTTGGTCAGAAATATCACGTGCATAATATAGGTATGTCAAGATCGGCACAATCAGCAAAAACAGCAAAAACGGCGTCAGAATCACCATCGCCTTCTTCTTTTTGCTCATATTCCAAAACCATAAGAAATGTTTATGCTCGCGTCTTCGGCGCGGTGGCTTCGACTGGCGAACCTCTCCAAAGTTGGCATATCTGCCCATTCGGGCTGGTTGTTGTCTTCCTCGAGGTAGTTGCATAGTTTAATTATACCATCGTTCTGGTGCAATGTACCGAAAACACCAATCTTAGCGCTTTTCTCTTCCTCATCTCTGATAGAGCACAAGCGTAATCCTTTTTACAATTTGGTTTCTGACCTTGTCAGTGTAGCTGCGCCCAGCAGCAGCTCACTATCTCTACCGTGTCATAAATGCTGCCATAATCGCTGCCGCGAGAGCATCTGCACAGTCGTCTGGCTTAGGTACCGTCTGAAGACCTAGTTGGAGCCGCACCATCTCTTGCACTTGCTTTTTGTCTGCTTTGCCATAGCCAGTGATTGTCTGCTTGATCTGGAGTGGTGTATATTCCTCAATCCGCAGACCCGCTCGCTGACCGGTCAGTAGCGCTACGCCACGTGCTTCGGCTACGCTCATAGCGGTAGTTATATTACGAGTAAAAAAAAGCTTCTCGATCGCCATCATCGTGGGCTGTGTCTCTGCAATAATACTCGTAAGGCCATCGAATATCTCACTAAGGCGCTCTGGTATTGGAGTGTGTGCTGGCGTTGTAATAACACCCGCCGTGACGAGTCGCGTTGCGCCACCATGAGCGTCAATGACGCCAAAGCCAAGGATACCAGTGCCAGGGTCTATACCAATGATTCGCATGATGCTAGTATAGCTGAATCTGAGAGCTTCTGCTATATACCGCTATGGTATAGCTAATGAGACTCTAACCTTTGCGCATCATCCGGCGTAGCCACTGGCCAATCTCACTGCGCCATTCCCAGCCAGCATAGCCCACCGCCACAATGGCTACCCCACCAATCATCCACCAGATGATCTCTGTCTGCCCATTATTACTACCCGGCTCAACAGCGTAGCCTGCAGCTGGTGTTTTGCTATTCTTGCTCGTCGATTTGCGGCAGCGATTGGTCGATGGATTACGCTCCCAGCCTGGCTTGCAGGGCGTCAGCTGGCGACTATTTGCTGCGCCAAGCTTTTTGCAGCGGCCAGTCGCTGGGTTGCGATAGTACCCTGCTTTACATATAGCAGCTGGTGCCTTACCGCCAGCGAGCGCTCGGCAGCGCCCTGTGGCAGGATTGCGATACTGCCCCGCCTTGCACACAGCCAATTGCTGGCCAGTGGCAGATACTGCGCGGCAACGGCCCGTCGTGGGGTTACGCTCTTGGCCTGGTTTGCAGATAGTTAGCTTTTGAGCATGAGAAGTGCTGCGCGCCACCTTTGCATTGCCGACTGTTTGTTTTGACTGTTTCTCGCCACTATTGATTTTCCGACAACGATTTGTTGCTGGGTTGCGTTCTTGGCCAGCGGGGCACGGTTTACCCGATGGCTGATGAGGCGAAGCTGGTGTATCAGTGATGATATTATCCGTTTGATCGGGGCTTGGCGTTGTCCATTGCCATGCACCAGTTTGCGAATTATATGCCCAAGACTTACCCTGGTGCGCAGCCTGCCCTGCACCATTATATGCATCAATGCGCGGCGAAAAGCTCACCAAGCCATGCTGGTCCTCAAACCACAGTGTGCCATTACGCAATATTGCGAGCTCCGCACCATTTGCCTGAGCACGAATCGTCAACACCTGGCCTGATGCAATCACCCCCGCAAGAGATGAGGTGTTTCGCACCGTGCTATTGCTACCAGGTGTACCACTGCGCAAACGGTAGGCAGCAAGGTCGATTGGCTGGTCGCCAGTGTTCTTGACCTTAACGTATTTTTGGCAATTATCTGGTGCTGCGTCGCAGGTATGTGGATGAGGCAAGACCTCGAGAATTTGCAATGATGGCTCACCTGGCGTCTCGTACGGCGCAGCTACCTCAGCTTCACCAGATCGTGCTCGAAAGTCTTTAGTAAATACCCCGGTTCGTGCCGCTGCTGTCCAGTGGGCACGCTCCCAGACAAGTGCACCCGCGAGCTCATCTACGGCTGCATTTGCTTTATCAATAGTCGCACCCGATCGCTCCAGCGCCACATCATACCGTGTGATTTGCTCACCATCTGGCACGCTTGGGCAACCCTGGAGCTGCGCGCCATCCGCCGGGGCTACTGCTGGATGATAATACCGCACCGACGACTGTGGTGGTGCATATCCTTGTAGATTGACGCGACACATGTAATCGGTGTGGTTTGTGCTAACACTGACAACAAGTGTGACATCACTAAGCGGTACAAACTGACGCGCAGTATTATGCAGCTCGACTGCACTCACCGTGCGCCGGTCTGTCGTGTGGAGCGCCCCAATCATCAGCGCATCATGCTCAGTATGGGCGGCAAGACGCACTACAGGCTGAGCTCTTGTAGGCCCATCGCTAGCTGCATCATCACGCGCCACTATACGCCCAAATAAAAAATCGCCGATGGTGGCGACTGGGGCGGGAAAATAAGCAGTGGAAGAATCAGCACCAAGCGCAGAAGCTCCGGCTATTCCTGGTATCATCATGGTAACGGCAAGCCCACACGCAACAATTCGCCGGGCATAATTCCGCATAGTTTGCATTTTGTTTTTCCTCCTCGCCACGATTATGCGCAAAGTAACTCTCTTGGTCAAGCACAAGCACATTGTTTTGTTGATTGTGCAAATTAGTACAGTGGTCGGACTTTATTCTCTACCGCACAATAATAGCGAGAAATAGGAATTAAGATTTTATAATGCGGATCTTTAGGCTTTCAAACAGATACAACAAAAAACAGGCTATCTCGCCTGCTAATTGATCAATGGAGGGCCCAGTGAGGCTCGAACTCACGACACCCTGCTTAAAAGGCAGGTGCTCTAACCTGCTGAGCTATGGGCCCGTAGACTCTGCGAGTATAGCACTGGTCGTGGTGGACTGTCAAGCGGGGCAAGCACAAACTCTGCTCATCATTGTTCTAATCCCATACTGTTTATAGCAAAAACCATCTCTCTTCTGTTAGAGATTATATCTCACTGTCTTAGCTGGCAAAATATAACATCTATTACCAAGTCTAATGAATTCGAAAATTCCAACATAAGAAAACAAATACATAAAAATTCTAGCCTCCTTGACAAACCCTATAGAAAGCAGAGTAAACAGCATGAAATTGACAGAAAGGCCACGCGATTCAGATGCAATAAATTGACGCACCGACAACGCAATGGTTTAATGATAATCAATGACGTGGTGGCAACGGCGAATTCACCCAACGTGGCAGCTCACACTGTGCTGCAGTGGCATCGTTGGTGGAGTGGCACTAGCCCAGTGGTGGCCGTACGCTGCGTGGTGGTGGCTTATTGTAGCCGGCGGCGGCATTGCCTGTGCACTGCGTCAAAGCCGGCGGTGGTGCCTTATTATCATATTAATTGCTGGGCTTATGGTTGGCCTGGTACACGGTGGGAGTGACCAGCAGCAACAGCGTTCTTACGCTGCATTATTTGGGCACGTAGCGACTATCACTGGGCAAGTGCAGGATGACCCTGATACAAATCAACACAATCAACTCGTCGTGAGGCTGAGTACTATTCGCCTCAATGGCCGCTCGCTACCCGGCACCGTGTGGGTGAGTCTGCACGGCAACCCCGCAGTCCACCGCAGCGACTGGCTGGTTGTGCGAGGCAAGCTCAAGCCTGGCTTTGGCAACTTCGCTGCCGTTGTGCAGCGTGTTCATGTGGAGCACATTGTTCAGCCGCAACCTGGTGATGTCGCTCTGCAGATGCGTGATTGGTTTGCTGAGCATATTCGCCACGCAATTCACGAGCCAGCGGCTAGCCTTGGCAGTGGCTATGTCCTCGGCCAAAAGCGCGCCCTGCCACATGATATCCAAGAAGCAATGCGCGCTACCGGCCTCACTCACATCGTGGTGGCGAGTGGATATAATCTCACAACCCTCGTCCGTCTCGCTCGGCGCTTGTTTGCTAAAGTGTCGCGCTATCTTGCGGTGCTTACCAGTGCAAGCCTCGTCCTTGGCTTTGTTGCTATTACTGGGCTAAGCCCAAGCATGACGCGCGCTGGCTTGGTAGCTGGGCTCAGCATTTGGGCTTGGGCGTATGGTCGTGCGTTTCACCCCATTACACTGCTAGCAGTAGCAAGTGCTGCTACCGTACTATGGAACCCAAGCTATGTCTGGGGAGATATTGGCTGGCAGCTAAGCTTTGCGTCCTTTGCTGGAGTGATGATCCTTGCACCGCTGTTGCAGCGCTATTTCTTTGGCCCAGTAGAGCCATCAATCGGCCGCCAAGTCTTGGGCGAGACAATTTCTGCACAGCTTGCCACACTGCCAATTAGCCTCGCAGCATTTGGGCAATTATCGCTCGTGGCGCTGCCAGCCAATCTACTCATTGTGCCGTGGGTGCCGTTGGCGATGCTCCTCACGTGCATTGCTGGGGTTGGAGCGCTTGTGTGGCCAACAGCAGCGACAGTGTTTGGCGCACCAGCACAATGGTTGCTTGATGCCATGCTGTGGGTCGTCCAGCAATGTGCCGCCTTCCCATGGGCGCAGCTCGATTTTACACTGCCCTGGTGGGGTGTGGCATTGTGGTATGGTGGGCTCATTGGCCTCTGCTGGTGGCTCTGGCGAGCAACTGGCTATTCACTGCGCGATGCCTCACTCGTAGAATAACAACTGCTCAATATGCTACAATGAGTGAAAGATAGAACAATCAAGGAGAACCTATGTCTGGACACAGTAAATGGGCCACGACCCATCGCCAAAAGGCCGTGGTTGATGCAAAGCGCGGCGCAGCCTTTACCAAGCTTGGCAATATGATTGCCATTGCAGCCCGTGGTGGCACCGATCCAACAACCAACTCAAGCCTCGCATTAGCCATCGAGAAGGCTCGGGCAGCCAACATGCCCAACGCCAATATCCAGCGGGCAATTGATCGCATTAATGATAAAAATGCGGCCGCACTCGAAGAGGCAGTCTATGAGGGCTACGGCCCAGGTGGTGTTGGCATCATTATCGAGACAGCAACTGACAACAAGAATCGCACCTACCCAGAGGTCCGCACTGCTCTAACCAAGAATGGCGGCACTATGGCAGATAGCGGCAGTGTGATGTTTCAATTTGCACGCAAGGGCGTGATCCGCGTGGCAGCCAGTGGTGAAGAAGCACTCCTCACCGTGCTAGACGCTGGGGCTGAGGACGCAGCAGAAGAAGATGGTGGTCTCACCGTCTATACCGACAAAAAGGAGCTCGCCAAAGTTCGCGAAGCTTTGCTTGCAGCTGGTATGACCGTTGAAGATACAGAGCTCCAGTATGTGCCTAACAACACTGTTGCCATTGAGGACGACGAAACCGCCCGCAAGCTTACCAAAATCATCGACGCACTCGAGGCACTCGATGATGTGACAAACGTTGCGACAAACGCCGCATAGTCATACTGTTGAATAACGCTTAGCTATTTGCGTGTGTACATAGCTATATCACGGCCCTCAGCTCGAGGGTCGTTTTATATAGCAGACAGAGAATGAATTGCAAGCCCAAGACTTACGCTCAGATAGTAAAATTTCTACTTTTTCTTGTGTGGTTTTGTGCCCTTTGTGCAAGCCACGAGCGTGTCAACAAGAGCAAGTGCAAACCCTATCGTAACAGCCACTGCATGAGACCTATCCAGCGCTGCCACAACCGTCTTACTTGTCTCATCAATTGGCACGAAGCTACTCAGCGCACCAAACAGCACATACACTGCCATAACGCCAAAGATCAGTGAGCCACCAATACGCCACCAGCGCTGGCTCACCACCGAGCCACAACACACCAATGCCACGGCTGGTAGCACCGTCAGCACAATCGTCACCATCGCAAGCAAAGCAGATCGGTCAATACCTATGCCAACCCCAGCAGCATACGGCATAACATCTGCCGCCCACAGCTGCGTCACTACCATACCGACCGCCAGGCCCATGACTGGTAGCCCAAAATGCCGCTTCGCTATATATACCAAACCAGCCAAAACCACAGCCGTACCAACAAGTAATCCAAGCAATATCATACCATCATTATATCATGACGCTGCTTCGATATAAGCGTTATGAGAGACGCCACAATACGTTTGGGTATTTATGCCCCAACGCGATCCTTCTTGTGCTGCCGCTTGGCATTGCGCTCAATATATTCGATGATAGGCTTGGCCACATTGCGCCGCGTAATTTTCTCTATTCCAAAGCCTGGGCTCGCATTGACCTCAAGCACCAGCGGCCCACGGCTCGAGCGCATAAAGTCAACACCTGCCACTGTCAAACCCATTGCCTTAGCCGCTCGCAAACACATACGGCGCTCAGTATCCGTCAAGCGGATCGGCGTTCCTTCGCCTCCTTTGTGGAGATTAGAGCGAAAGTCGTCATCTAGGCTCTGGCGCTTCATACTCGCCACGACCCGGCTTCCCACCACAAAGGCGCGGATATCCACCCCAGCCGACTCACGGATAAATTCTTGCAAAAGGATATTTGTCCCATCCTCGTTGGTGAGGTACAATGCCTGAAGCACCGACTTTGCCGCCTTCTTCGTCTCCGCAAGAACCACACCATTGCCATGCGTCCCACGAGCGAGCTTGATGATAACGGGCGTGCCACCAAGCTCGTTGAGCAGGTCATCTATATCGGCTGAATTGCGGCTAAACACTGTCTTAGGAATAGCTACTCCACCCCGGGCTAGCAGCTGCGTCGAGCGCAATTTATCGCGTGCCCGCGTAATCGCAATCGAGCGATTAACAAAAAGCGTGCGTGGGTACGCCATTTCTAATTGGCGCGCTACTGCTGTGCCATAGCGAGTCATATAGCTTGCAATGCGCGGGATTATTGCATCATACTGATCGATTGCTTCACCATCATACATCACCGTTGGGTTCTTCTCATCAATCGTCACATAACATTTGCGGTATTTAATCACTCTCACACTATGTCCACGCCTCTCCGCCTCTTCCTTGAGGCGAAGCGTTGAGTAGTTCACATTGCCGTTGCTGAGTATTGCGATTTTCACTCCATACCTCGTACTATTATTTTATCGATTTTGCTTATTATAAGCTCTGTGTCTCTATTGTAGTCCATTTTGGCGTAGTTCTTGACGATTACTACTTTCAGCCTTCTTATCAATATCACCCTCTGCAACATGAACGATGAATTTATTACGCAAAATATTTCTTCCAATCAGCATTGGGTAGATCTGCCCCGATCTGTCTGCTAGTGTAACTTTTGCTTTCACTCGCCTTCCTGCCAAACTTACATTAATGACAACTTGATACCGCAATTCCTCATAACCATTCGAACTCCGAACAGAGCGCATGGAATACTCAGAAAAATGCAACTCCTCACCAGTATACACTGGGGATCCTTCACCAAATAGTTTGCAATAGAGGCCTGTCTTATTAACTCGAATATCACTTGCCCATATAGACGAGACTGTTGCCCCCGTATCTATCCGAGCTTTAAATTTTTCATTAATAAAATCAGGCAAAGCAACCTTTTCAACTCGGCCAATCATGACTATCTTTTTGCCGATAGGATGCGCCGTTTTTTCAATAGCATGAAATAGTTTTCGTGCAACATTCCGAGGTTTGCCTTCTGTTGGAAATTGGTGCATTCGTATCCCTGGAGATGCCTTCACTCTTACGACATAGCTATCATTTCCATCGCCGCTAATGTTATCCGTTACAATATCAATGCCAGCAATACCAAGAAAACACGCTGATGCTGCTTGAATTGCTATAGTTTTGAGTTCATCAGACACATAACTCGTGACATCAACTGCTTCACCTCCCCTGCTCAGATTCAATGTATCTAAAACCTCAACAACAGAACCTTTCTCGGGAACGTATTGCAAAAAGTGAATACCTTTATGTCTCGACACATCTTCAATGTTTATTTTTGCTACTAAACTAGCGTGTCTGTTGCCATGCTTTGAGCAATTATTATTTTTTTTACTTATCAAGGTTCGTATTGTTGACACTCCATCTCCAACAACATATGGTGGTCGACGATATGCTACTGCAATGACTTTTTTATTTAACACTAAGAAGCGATATTCTTGCCCAAAAACTATTTGCTGAACAATTATATCAGGTTGTCCACCACTATTCTGATATACACGGTGTATTGCACGAAGCAAACCTTCTTCATCACCAGTGTTAATAAGAACATTATTACTGTAGTTTGCTGTAGCAGATTTGACAACAAGACGCTCATGGGACTCTAGCATTTTTCGAAGTGTATCGTCAATTACCACGTCTTCGGGTCTATTTATTTTCAATGGATATGTATCTGGTATTTGTATATGCGATTGGTGTAGTATGTTATTCGTCCAGATCTTATCCTCATTCACCTGAACTGCATATGAAGGGTTTAGTGCAGTATTAAGATTATAAAAGTAAAGCTCTTTGCCGTCTTTTTCACAGCGCACCACATGTGATATTGCTAAACGACCTGGAACTGTTGTGACCTGGTACCCTTTTCGGAGCGCCTCCTTCATTAGTAATCGAGAAGTAATGCCATACCGTGACAGGTCCGCTTTTTTGATACTATTCTTGCTTTCTTGCTCCATATTCATAGCGATACATTTATTTACTTCGAACTATTTTCAATTATATCAATAATATTTCTTGATTCTCTCATAAGCACACCCTCTTCATCCATAACACGAAAATTAGTAAATATAGACGCCAATCGAGACCCTCGCGCAATAGACCTCTCGCTCCTTGTATAATCCTGTACAAAAACCTGTTTTGCAGAAGAAGACCTATCGAATGACATTATATCGCCTATGATTTGCATCTTTTCATTATATAATCCCGACCGAGGACTGTCGGCGATGCCTGTCTCACTGTCTCGTTGATGAAGCACCATTAGCGCGCAATCATTATAGTCATTACTGTATGAATTATCCTCAATAATATAATTGGCATTCGTTAACTCTAAGATATGAAGAAGATAGAAGGGGATATGCTTCTTTGCATTATAGCTCATTGTAAGAAGCGGTGTAGCGCCCGTAATGCGTGCATTAACTTCGATAGTATACACTGTATCATCCGTCACCAAAGAATCAACACCAAAAATACCACGATATCCTCTATCGTATAATTCCTGGCCTATAACGCGTGCATTTTTCGTTAGCTGACTACTCTGCCACGTGTGTTGATCATCTGCTAATATTTCAATACCGCAAAACTTCTCAGTACCAGGAATGCTTGTATTTGATAAATTCGGGTCTGCAATAATCTGCCGCTGCACTGGCCCTATGAAGACCCCGTAGCGCGTTACAACGCCCTGCACCGACCAATCACGGCCATCAGCAATATAGTCTGATACAACTACCTCACCAACCAAACCATTGCTATTTTGCATTGTATTTATTGCAGAACAGAACGACTCGAAGCTATCGACAATAAACGACCCCTTCCCTCCACCAAGTGCAGCATCTTGCAAAACAATCTTACTGCGTCCATCACAGAGATTAGAAAAATATTCCTCATCCGATAACATTTCTCGCCAAGGGTATATTTTATGTGATGGAATGCTGCAAAGACGCTCTGCAAAAATACGCCGAAACCACGATTTATTCTCAAACTTCTGAGCCAACGCGTACATATCGTTTCTAGGCAAAAATTGCAAACTGCTTTGTTTTAATCGCTCAGGAATTACAAAAGGTTTATACGTAAAAATATGATACTCGGGCAAATGAGTTATTACCATATCTTGGAATATTGGGTCTTGCAAAAGAGCCTGTGTAGTTAGTTCACCTGTATAAGGTCTCTCGCACTGATCGCGCACATAAGCGAGACTATTCATGTGCTCTACATTCTGACTGCGCATATTCCAGCCAGCTAGTGAAGCAATTTTGTAATTATCAAACCACTGCTCAGGCCCAATTCTTGCCCATGGCTGTATACTAACGCCTGCTATCTTTAAACTTTTATCGTATTGAACTTTCATTGCTTGTATTTAGTTTAAGTACTATGTGATTCAAGTATGACTCTCTGGTGCTTCTTTGAGGTATTAATTTTACCAGCCAGCAACAAACTCAGCTGCAAATCATCACCACAAATTTTCTCTAGATACTCCCATACTTCTTTTGACCCATTGTAATAGCAGAGATCCTTAAATAGTGGCAAGTCATCAGTACCCCGGTAGATACGCATTGTTGTATTTGCTGCCCATTGCTTGGCTTTGTCAATCTGTGCTTGTGTTGGTATTTGATCAGGCTTGAGGCTCTCGAGAAGTTTGAGACGCCACTTCACATCATAAGCACCTTTGAAGTCCTTGTTGTCAAAATAGGCAAGCCCAGCAGTAATATAGTGATCTATACCAGCTTCTTGATATTCTCCTTCAAGGGCGTGTTCCATTGCTTTCCCAAGCCCTTCTTGCGTATCATTAAAACCAGCTAAGCCCTGTGCGAGCGGCTCAAGGTTTGTCGAACCACCAGTCATTCGCGTTAAGACATGCACACCTATTTCGTGCACAACTAGTCGTTTTACTTCATTAACAGACATAGCTTCTCGGTCTTGGGGTATTCTGATATGTCTTGTGTCTGGATCAACATTGATTGATTTTGCCTCTGTCACCTCAATCTTCCAATCCGTATCTTTCTCAGCACTTCTCGTCTCGGTATTATCCCAGTCTGTCGCAGCTTGTGCATCCTGTTGTATATCACCTGTCTGGCTACTTTCTTCAGGCTCTTTGGATGACGCAAGGAATTCCTCAGTCAAGATATTCCGAAAGATATCTTGAAGGTGTGTCGGCTGGATTTTTATAACCGTCTCATCGTGTGATTCTATTTGAAGCTCCGATTTATGCGCTTCTACATAGCTATCAACATGTCGAAGCATATTATCATACAATCCATGAACAACTTCGTTCATCCATCTCATGGTCTCAGTAGATGGACGAAATCGATCTTGTACACGTGTACCATCTAGTACATTTTCTGGAAGAAGATTCCGAAGCTCCTGAAAGATTATCTCAGCGCTTTGACTACGCTTTTTATGAAAGATGTTGGCAATTTTTTCGCCGAGTAATGACTCATATGTTGTCTTATCTGGCTCACCATAGAGCGTAATATTTATCTCCATAAAACGCTGTGCTACTGCTTCTCTTGCTATTGGGTCTGTTGCTGCTTTATAATCCCTCATCGCTACTATCAAGTTCGCCTCTTGCTTGCGAGCCTCAATCGCCTGGAGATAGACTGTCCTCTCTGGCTCTGACATAGACTCGGCCATAGATATCAGCGCTTCTGTAGTATCTTGTATGGTTGTATAATCTTCGTCGGAATACTCCGCAATGACTGGATACTTTTGTTGAAAAGACGTGGCACTACCTGTAATTAGACTGTCAATTGCCGCTTCTTTGCTTTCTTGATCGGGAACAAGTGATTCAATGACTTTCGGTGATCGCTCGACAAGCTCCTGGTACTTTCCTCGGAACACTTCAGGATCTATATCGACGGAGCTATTCTGGCTACGCCGAGCTTCTTTCACCTGCATATCATGAGATGGAAGTGGTCTATCCTCGAGAGTATGGCTCGTCATCATAGTGAGGCTATTTTAGCAATAAACCACCGTATAAATCAAGACTCTTTCTCTTATATTTGCAGAGCACTGTGAGCAAAGCCACGTTTCCATTATCGAATTTTGAAATGATCTAGCAAAGTTACACCACCCAGCAAACAGGTTAGAATCAAACCCTTCACCACAAGTAGTTTAATTCTACACCAGTACCTACCTGGAGTTACAACCCAAATATCCCCTTCCGCCCTAATGTGTCATTAAACTCGCGGAGGATTTCCTTCTGGCGGCGGTTTAGTTTAGTTGGGGTGTCGACCACTACTGTCACAATATGGGGACCACGCTTGTCGCTTCGCATGTGCGGCACGCCATGGCCAGATAGCTTGAAGTCGGTGCCCGATTGCGTACCAGCTGGCACCTTCATTGTAATCGTCCCATCGACCGTCTTAACGTCGAGCTCGGCACCGAGCGCTGCATCTGCCATACCAATATGCTCTTCACTCAAGATTACATCACCTTCGCGGCTAAACGTCTTGTGTGGATTGACCCGCACCTGCACATAGAGATCACCCTTACTGCCACCACCTACAGCTTCGCCACGACCACGGAGACGAATCGTCGAGCCATTATCGATACCAGCGGGAATCTTGACGGTAATCGTTTGCTCGCGGCGCTGTACACCGCTACCTTGGCAGACTGTACAGGCCTTCTCAGGAATCTGTCCCCGGCCTTGGCACGTCTCACACGTTACCGCCTGCTGAATGGGGCCAAACATTGTGTTCATCGTCCGCACACGTTGGCCAGTGCCTTTACAATCTGGACAGCTCTTAAGGCTTGAGCCGGGTTCGACGGTACTACCGTGACAATGCTCGCATTCGTCATCAAGCGTTAGTGCAAGGGCAACTTCTTTACCAAAGATCGCTTCTTCAAATTCGAGCGTTACACTCGTCTCAACATCACGACCGCGCGACGGACCTTGGCTTGCACTGCCACCAGCAGCGCCACCAAAGAACTGGCCAAAGATATCTCCCAAGCCACCATCACCAAAATCAAAGTGAATATTCTGCCCTTGGCCAAAGTCGCCAAAGCCAGCGAACGGGTTACCGCCACCACTACCGCTGGCAGCACCGCCAACGCCCGCATGGCCAAATTGGTCATACCGCTGGCGCTTTTGCTTGTCCTTCAGGACCTCATACGCTTCGTTGATCTCTTTGAACTTCTCTTCACTCCCACCCGCTTTATCTGGGTGGTACTTCACTGCCAATTTGCGGAATGCCCGCTTGATGTCATCATCGCTGGCGCTTTTGGCAACACCAAGCACCTCATAATAATCTCGCTTCGCCATATCTGTCTTAGTATAGCCAATTGGCACTCTAATTGCAAGAGTGCTAACGGGTCATTCCTTATGTTTCGGTGATGATCGATATGTAGTCGTGTTTCGTAACGATAAGGTGGTCGAGCAGCTGGATGCCAAGCAGCTTACCCGCCTCGGCCAGGCGCTGCGTTGTCTCTCGGTCAGCCTGGCTTGCAATAAGCTGCCCGCTAGGATGATTATGCGCCACAATAATCCCCGCTGCTCGGTCGGCAATTGCATCCGTGAAGACTTCTCGTGGATGCACCAAGCTAGCAGTTAGTGTACCAATAGTAATCGTGCGTTTGGCGATCAAGCGATGTGCTCCATCGAGTGTTAGGCAGACAAAATGCTCCTGCCGTTTGTCGCGAATATCGGTGAGTTGCTCTGCTGCTTTGCTCGGCTCATCAATGATAGGCTGGTCACTTTTGAGTAGATAGCGCCGCGCAAGCTCAAAATTTGCGAGAATCACTGTCACCTTAGCCGCACCAAGGCCAGTTATCTTAGAGAGCTCCTCATGAGTTAGGTCACCTCCATGCGTGTGCAAAGCTTTAAGCACACAGCGCGCAATTTTGCCAACGTCAGCTTGTGCATTACCACTACCAATAATTGCCATAAGGAGCTCGAGGTCACTCAGGCGAGCTGCTCCATCTCGCGCAAGTTTCTCTCGCGGGCGGTCACTTGGTCGTCTGTCGCGCATTCGCATTGGCATCTCTCCCTTCATGCTATACCTTTTATAGTATACCAGAACATTGTGCAAACACTAATTACATATTTTAGTTTTGTGGCACAGACGCAGCCTCCTGCTCTTGAGATGCAGGTTACAGTCGCTTCAGGTTTATCGCCTGTTTTATAACCAAACCACTGCCTTGCCATCGAGTGTGTGCACTATATGGCCAGTTTTATTATTGATAATGTGCGTTTTAGTGGAGCTATCAGCAGTGCTTTTTTGCTCAATGGCGGTGTACTGATCGTTTGGTGATACAGTGATGTTTGTTGTATATGCCGGTGGTGTTGTCTGATGAATCACTTGCCTAGTGGGGTGGGTAAGCACTGTTTGGCGCTGCAATATGTGTTGCTGATTAACACTCGTTATCTCCATACTATAGCCACCACGGGTGTGTAAGAATGCAGCTAATGATATGACGTCATTTTCTTGTTGGTGAGTAATAGGCGACTTTTTGCTATTTTCTAGATTGAGTGCAAAATACCCCTCCCCCGTTTTCATCATGATGATGTTTTTACCATCATACGATACATCGCCAAGCACTGCTGCCTGGCCAAGCGGCTGCATAGCATGCTTGCCAGTCGGGTCAATAAGCAGTACATCATCACCGCGAGTTCGCACCACAACTGCCGCACCACGCGATACTGGGCGCCAATCATACACTGGTAATGGCTGCGCATTAAGGCCAAATATAGTGTGATTGCGCTGCGCTGCAATATCATGCACGATGAGATTAGTGGTCTTTTCTTTGCTGCCTGCCTTTGCAAAGAGATACCCTACCGTTCCATTATCCATCGCTCGCAGACGAGACACTGTACCCTTACCGGGCAACGATAACGGCGATACAGTACCAGTCTCTATATCAACTTGATGCAGTTCACTGGTTTTCGCATCATTTATTGTATGGACAACGATACGAGAGCCCACCACTGCATATTCGACAATTTGTGCTGCTTGATAGAGTGTTTTCTCATGCTTTGTTGCCAGATTCATCTGCATGATGGCATCCGTAGATTGTGCGACGTAGAACTCTGTTTTTGTCTCTGTAAGATCGCGGTGCTTGAGATAATAGAGCTGTGCTGGTGGCGTATCAAAGCGGTAACTGGCTGCTGCGAGCTGCTGGGTATAGGCGTTAGTTACCTGATCGATCGCCACGTGATACTGCGAGTTATTTCGCAAACGATGTCGGAACTGAATCGTTACAGTTGCGTTGTTTGTTATAACAGTAAAGTCTGCGCGCGGCGAGATTCGTATTGCACGAGCTTCAACCGGCTTGACTGGCTGATTAAACTGCAATTGCACTGTCTGGTAGCCTGTATTCGGATCGTCTGCCAGCACTGCATGACGCAAGCGTGGGCCCTGTTGATCACTCAGGATCGTGAGCACACTCAGTGTAATTAATAATCCAATCGCAACAAGCAAAAATCGCCATCGCTGACGCACCCACCGCCAGCTTTTAGTATTCATAGGGC
>CALHQH010000008.1 GCA_938036625.1 uncultured Candidatus Saccharibacteria bacterium
GAAGGTTAATGGCACGAGCCTCGAGGATGCTACTGCCGACTGCCAAGCTAATAAAAACAAGGCCCAGCCCACCGGTCGCCCATTCAGGCAGCTCCACGTGGAAGAGTTTAGCGATCATCATCACACCCAGCGCCATGATGGCCCAGTGCGCACCATTCTCAAGATACTTATATTTACCCAGTGCACCAGTCCGTAGTAGATAGACCGTGAGTGAGCGCACCCAGATGGCACCCGCCCCGAGGCCTGCCACAATCAAGACAATACTACTGGTGATAGCAAATGCTCCAATCACCCCATCGAAGCTAAAGCTCGCGTCCAGCACCTCCAAGTACATCAGGCTAGCAAAGGCCGCCCAGCCTGTTTTTGCCTTGAGAGACTGCGCCGTGTCGTCATGAAAGAACGAGCCAAAGAGTTCCAGTCCAATATGCAGCAAGATTCCTAAGATAGATGAGATCAGCACCACCGACTCATACTGCCGCTCCACCGTGAAGTACAGCACCGCTGCCACCGCCAGCATCACACACACTTTGAGGTTCTCAAAACGCCCCGCTTTGGCTAGCCATGGCTCAACGTGCCGCATCCAGTGTACCCGCTTGTTGTAGTCCATAAAGTAACTTAGGCCAATCATGATCAAAAACGCCCCACCAAAGGCATCGATCATTGGCGACGCAGCGTGGAGGATGTACCCATACTCTGCTGGCTTATGCAGCGCGAGATCCACCACTGTTGAGAAGTCGTGCCCACTTGCCACCATCACAATGACGATCGGCAGCACAAAACGCACCACAAACACTGCAACGAATATCCCCACCGTCAGGAAGATCTTCTGCCACAGCGGGCTCAGGCTCGCCAAGACGCGGCTATTAATGACGGCATTATCGAAGCTGAAGGTCACCTCTAGCAGTACCAGGATGGTAAACAGCCACAAGCCACTCACCCCCAAATGGCCAAAAATCGCCCCGCCCAGCAGCACCGTTAGCAGCGCCGAAAACCAAAAAATGCGAAAAGGATGATGAGAATGCCAGAGATGTTTCATAGTGGTTTAGTATAGCACATGCATCAATGTATCAGGAAGACTGCACTATGTCTGCGGCGAATGTCACAGCTCGCCACAGCGGTTGCTGCTTATCCATCGCAGCAAGCGGCCCCATCATCTCACTCACACTCCCAAGATATGTCAGACGCGGCTTGTATGTTGCTGTCTCTTTCTTATCAGCAATAACACCATAGCTCTTCAGAGTATCTGTATCAGCCACGACTGTATTACTTGCCTGTGTCATGCCAACGATCTTCACTTCAGCGCCTGTTGCTGTCTCGACTTGCGCCACGACAATACCACCAGACATACCAGGTAAGACAGAATCCTCGCGCGCAGGATCATACGGTTCATTCTCGTCCACCGCTTTTTCTATTCCCGCCACCACAGTTATTTTGCCCTCAAGGCCATCTTGCGCTACTGGGAGGAGGACGTTGAGGCGTGGCTGATTAGCTGGCCAGCGTGTAACCTGCGCCGGGCTGCTATTATTGCTATTGATAGGGAAGCCAAGCGCATACATTGGTTGGCCTTGTTGTATAATTGCCTTTGTTTCATCGGGAGTAGCAAATTGCAGTGCAGGAGCAGGCGTATAATTCTGGTGACGCAATGTTAATGCTGCGACATCTGGCACTGTTGGCCTGTGTGGCCCGTCTGCTTTGCCAGTATAGCAACCACTCTGGACGGCATAGCGATGGCCATTGGTCGTTTCTACCGCAATATTACCTCTCTGGCGCTCAGACGACACAACATGCCCAGCCGTCAACACCGCAGACCAACCACCCGGCGTCTCGACGATAAACCCACTTCCACCATAGTCTCCACCAGAGTCTGTCGCTTCACTGCCATAGACATTAATCTTAA
>CALHQH010000009.1 GCA_938036625.1 uncultured Candidatus Saccharibacteria bacterium
TTGCTTGCGCCCAGCCGGGTCAGCTCTGCGACGGTCTGGATGGAGTCGGCCGTGGTGTTTTGCGTTGTCAGGCCGAGGCTGTCGCTCATGATCGCGATGAGGAGATTCTCTGCCGCTTGTGGGTTGATCACCCACTGAGCATGCTGCGCAAGATTGTAGATGAGCTCGCCAGTCGCCACAACGTCTTGATTGATGAGCGTATGGTCAAAGCTTAGGGTACTCTCCGTCGCGTGGTGGTCTAGCACGAGCACTGAGTGCGTCGTGAGGAAGGCGCGGGCACTCGGTGCGTCGAGCACTTTGCTCAGCAAGACATCGGCACTAGTATCAACAATAATCGCCAGCTCAGCACTGCTGTCAAACTCATCAGTAATGCGATCCCAGCCGCGGATATACCGCAAATATTTGGGCACTGCCACCGGACAATAGAGCGTCACCTGCTTGCCCATATCGCCCAGGATTTCCTCCAGCGCGAGGCTGCTGCCAACGCTATCGCCATCGGGGTTTTCAGCTTGGATAATAATAATTTTGTCTGCGCGTTGGACCGCGCGTATTACTTCATCAAACATCTCCTTTAGTGTAGCAGAATTTGCCAGCAGGCGCGAGGTGTGGTACGGTGATTTATGGCTTGGTATATAAGCCGCGGCAGGTCATACACTTAATAATTAACAGTTATGGATTACAAGGAAGCACTATGAGCGAATGGGATTTGCTTCGGAAAACTTTCCGGTGGTAAGATAGTTCCGCCGAGTGATTAGCGAGGTGTGGTACTACCACGTTTGGCGATCTGCGTCATAGCTAATCAAGTGGGGTGCTTTTGTTTGCACAATATAACAGGAACATGATGTAGTAATTTTAGTTGTACCAGTAAAGGAGGCTTTATGACAAACCACGAGAATACTCAACACCGGCCAAGCACAGGCGAGACCCCTCAATCACATGAGAATGGGCTAATCACAACCTTATGGGGACTCGGTGCGAAATCTCTCGAGCGCACTAAACAAACACTTCACAAGAGCGATACACAGGATGACGCACCTTCACCAAAAACCCATATTTACTACGATGGAGAGCTCATCGAAACACAGACGTTTCCTCAATTATATGCGCGTATGCTGCGCCAAAAACTTGAGACTAATCAGCAAAGCACCATTGTATCACCCGAAGATTAACGAGTGAGTAGCTTCTTGGTATTTTTCACACCCTCGTGCAAGGTATGAATAGCATCAAAAAATGTTCACCTTCACTGCCTCTTGAGGGAATAAATTCAGAGAAATAACCAAGCAAAATACCAGAGTCTATATCAGTACTAACGGTCTTTAGTTGCCTACCTGCGCCTTCTCTACCAGCTTCTTGCCGCCGCGCTCAAACCAGCGCGTGTAGGTGGGGCTGCTGCCGCTTACCCGCTCGCGCCATAGGTTCATGGCATCGCGACTGTAGCTGAGGGTCTCGATGGCCTCCAGCCCGCGGCCACGGTATAAGTTGCCCGCTGCACCCGGGCCACCATTGTAGCCAGCAGCAACGAGCTCAACGCACTCATTCTCGGATAGATTGCCGAGCGGCACACACAGCTGATCGCGCAGATGCGCCAGGTAGGCCGCGCCAAAGGCGATGCTCGTTGCAGGATCAAATAAATCATAGTTCGTGCGCGCCGGTTTCACGAATTTAGCCGCAATCTCCCTGCCCGTGCTATCCGTCACCTGCATCAAACCACTGGCCACACCACTGTGCGCCTTGGGGTACCCACCGGATTCCAGCGTCATGATAATCGCTACCAGCTGCGGCGAGATGTTATACTGCCGGGCCTGCTTGGTAATCTCGCCCTGCCAGCGCTTGACAGTATCTGGCATCCAGGCGGGGAGAGCGTTATCTTGGCTCGTGAGCGCTACATTTGCAGTATCTTGTGGTGTTTTGATAAGCTTCGTCAACATGCCACGTTGCCACGCGAGATACACACCACTCACCAGCACAAGTACTAACGCAGCACTCATCAGCCCCCAGCGATTGTTCTGCGCCCATCGTGTTAGCTTTTTCGTCCATTTCTTTGATTTTGCCATTGTTTTAGTATAGCAAATAAACACATATTGTTTCTCCTTTCGACGCGACACAACTTTTAATAATTCTTTAGCCTCCCTCCAGAATGCTAATAAGGATGAATCCTGGGAAGATATTAATCTTTTACGTCAGACTTGGAGTCTGTCGGTTCTGGCAGCAGAGTGTTGCACTCCACTCGAATACACTGGTAAGTGGAGAGGCTAACGGAAAACGCAGAGGTCTTGATATTTAAGGTTCTTTTGATTGACAGATTTCCCTTTCCCCGCTATGGTATATATCATGACAAATTCTCCAGATGATACCACTGCTACCCAGCAACAAAGGCCACAGGCAAGCCAGCTCCCAATCGACCCAGTCAAGATAAAAGCAATGATCGACTACTACATTGCAGAGTATCGCGAGCAGCTGCTTGATCGTGATTTGCTCGAGCAGGCGATAGCAGATGATGAATTATTCTGGCGTAGCAGTGTGTGGCGGGTAATTACTAGCCTGATTCACATTATGCGATTCTCTGATTGCGATCCCTACGCTGATAATTATTTTGATAGACAGGCCATTACCGAGTGTAGACGCTTCGCAACCGATCTCCTGCGCGACCTACAGAAGATCAGCAAGGGTATTCCTGATCTTGCCGCAGAGCTCCCCAAGATTAAGCAGGATGTCTGGGAGTTTCTAGATGTCATTTTGCCAAATTCGCAGCCGACACAAGCAATGCGGTCGAGCACTCTTGAGCTCCAGCGCGATGAGTCTGGCACTGTGTCACTCCAGACCATCCCTGCCGATCTTGAGCCGCACGAACTCTTTCATCAGCGATATCGTGAGTGTATTAGAATGGGCGATACACCAGATGGAACAGCCCGCTTGCAGGAGCTACGCGAATCGCTCGATGCTCGCACCACTGCCGCTAGAGATATGCAGCGCGATGATATCAATTTGCCTTTTTATCGCCTTCTTAGTGATGCCAATACCCTCCACTTGCGCACTCAAGATGCTCATGATTTTACTCGCATGTGCACGATTGCGAGCCGTTGCCAAGAAATGGCCTATCGGCACTTTGGATATAACCCTGCGACAACAACACTCGCACAGGATCGAGAAGTTAGTCAATATATTTCATCAGCTCAGCAAGAACTGGGCATGATCATCGAGCTCCTTCTCAAATTCGATGATGATGGCGTAGCGAAGGCGCAGCAACTCGAACGGTATGTCATCAGCCCCTACATCAAGGCAGAAATCGATGCCGAGTATGTCATACATAGTAAGGATCCAGACGGCACGCGCCAAGCCCGTGCCTCTGCTTATGTTATTACACCCGAGGATGAAGGGTATACGCTCCACGCTGTTGTTAATTCATTGAACGACCGGCGCTTTATATTCGATCAGCGGATTCGTGATGCTTACATTGCCATCATTACCAAGCACCCATCAGAGCGATCTTCTTCACGGTTATTTGACGACTACTATCTTGTAAAGCTCTGTGCCAAGCATGGCGAGCAAGCGGTCGCTCGGAAGGCTGCCTGGGACATGGTGAACTATTATTTCTACCAAACAGATGAGATAGAGGAAATCCATTTCTATGTGCTTTTGCTCAAAGACGAGCTAGGAGAAGGTGAGAAAGTCAAGCAGTGGATCGCGCAACAGCTGCGCGACAACCCAAGCGCCGAACTCGCTACGCTTTATTTTGAATGTGTTGGCTATGATCATGACGTATTTCGCTTTTTGCAAGAGGCCACCACGCGCGAGGCAGCATCGCCCATGGAAGCGCTTGTCCAGCATGTTGAGAATCTTAATACACTCAGGAGCACTGTCAGCGACTGTCTTTACGACTTCGTCGAGAAGCAAGAAGCCGCCGAAGAGCAGCGGCGTCTCCACGCAGAATCAGCACAATAGTCGCTTCATTACACCGCGCGCCGCCCCTCTAGCGCGTGGCCGAGGGTTATTTGGTCGGCATATTCAAGGTCAACACCAACGGGGATGCCGCGTGCCAAGCGCGTCATCCGCACCGTTAGGCCTGCCTCGGCAATGTGCCGCTGCAAGAAGAGCGCGGTCGACTCGCCTTCCACACTTGCATTGGTGGCAATAATCACCTCCTCTACTGCATCATGAGTAATACGCTCCAGCAGCTCGGGGATGTGTAATTGCTCTGGCCCTACCCCATCAATCGGTGAGATCACACCACCCAGCACATGGTACGTCCCCTTGTAGTGGCCAGTGCGCTCCAGCGCCACGATGTCGAGTGGCTCCTCCACCACAGCAATCTGCTTGCGGTTGCGCTCTGGGCTACTATAGAGTGGCGAAACGTCTTGGTCAGGATCCATCAGAGCAAAGGTGACGGGGCAGGTTGCAACAGCAGTGTGAAGCTGTGTGATGGCCTGGGCAATCCCCTGGCTCGTCCGTCCATCGGCCCGCAGCAAAAAATACGCATAGCGCTCCGCTGTGCGTGCGCCTACCCCTGGCAGGCGCCCTAGCTCATCTATCGCCCGCTGTAGGGCATGAGGCAGAATATCTGCCATACTAGCTAGAACCCGAGGTTGCCAAGCCCACCCATCAGTGGCTGCATTTTCTTGGCAGCAATCTCTTGCGCCTTGGCCATACCATCGCGGATTGCAATCTCGATCCAGTGCTCCAGCTGGTGGATGTTATCCAGGTCTACCTTAGTTGGGTCGATCTTCACACTCTTAATCTTCAGCTCGCCAGTGATCTGCACAATCACCGCACCATCGCCTGCCTCGACCTCCACGATCTCCTTCGCCAGTGCCTTCTGCGCCTTGCGCAAGTCATTAAGCATCTTCATTTGGTTCATGCCCATTGCCATACTTCTTCATTTCCTCCGTTTCTTGGCTGTCGTACTCGATTTATTATACATGATTTGGCGGATAGCTGGAAGGGATACCTGTTCGCCCAGTACCTCTTATGCCCATTATTGGGGGATTACCACCAAATGAGAAGTCATCAACCACCACGCACGCTTCGAGCGTGATGAGGATGACACGCCTCACAGCCCAACACACATGATTCGACTATATCCAGAGCAACAAGCACACCATGATATCCGTCTCGAATCGGTTACTCGTCCAGACACTGCACACAACACAACTCAGTATGCACACAAGCCAAGCTTCTACGACATAATACCCTGCTCTACCAGCCAACGGTAGTTCCAGCCATCGTTCGATTCGGTTTTATAGCTCCAGAAAAAGTGGGCATCGGCGCTGGCAAAAGCTGTTTGCTGCGCCAGTATGTAGGCGGTGATGGTCGGCGGAGTCATAGCAATAGCAAGCGGCAAAATCGCGCTCCACTCACCAATGATGGTTGGGCGCTGCAACGACTGGTGCATGTGGGTAAATTCATCCACAATACTCGCGTGCTGATCATAATCCACCAGCGCCAAGTTGGCCGCCCCAAAGCACTGGTAGTGGTGAATATCGAGCCAATCACGGGGCTGCGCCCGGCGCCACCGCGGCAGCTGGTAGGCGTCACTGATAATAATGCGCGTTGTGGCCGGCACAATACGGCGCAACCGGCCAGTTGTGCGGCGCGACCACAGCCGCAGCAGCCAGTGCTGCAGCCAATCCTTCGTAAAGGGCTCGTTCAGTAGCTCAATCCCCCAGAGCTGCGGGCTTGTACTATAGCGCTCGGCAAGCTGCCTGAGGATGCGGCGGGTTGCCCGGCGGTTTTTGGCCTGATACCACCCCGTCTGCGGCATGCGGTTGCCACTCCCACTGTGGTCGCCCAAGTTCTGCGCGCCAGGCGCCGCATGTAAATCAAGCAAGACACGCATATGGTATTTTTGAGCCATTGCAAAGCACCAGTCCAGCTGCTTGGTAGCCTCGAGGTAACCATCCTGGCTTTCCAGTACCCAGTAACCAACCGGCACACGCAGCGCCTCGATACCGTGCGCATGCAGCCAGGCAAAGTCCGCTTCGATCATAAATTCCTGCCGGTGCTTGGCAATGCGCTCCGGGCCGTCTGGTTGCATCATCAGCTGATGCTCGTTGCTCGCATCGGTGCCCGCAAAGACCGATGGCGTCATCCAGCGCTCAAGCACCAGCCACCCACCCAAGTTAACACCGCGTAATGGTTTATGCATATGCTTTATTATAACAAAGTATAGAGCTAAACTATAATGACAAGTATGTATACACGCACCATCACCATTCCCTCCTATGGCCAAACCCAGACGCTGCGCTTGGTAGCGCCAAGCCCGGCTTATGCGCCGATTACCATTCAATGGATTCGCCGGCCAGAGGTGACGCAGTATTTGGGTGCGGATTTTTCGCAGATGACTGAGGAAGACGAGGTGGCGCATCTCCAAAATATGCTTGACGATGACGATCGGTACAGCTGGATGATTGAGCGTGATGGCGAAATCGTTGGCAATATTGAAATTAACGAGATAAGAAAACTAAGCCACAAATACGGCGTCACGGCGGGGGCATTTTGTACGCTGATTGGCGATCCGAAAAACTGGGGTCAAGGCCTTGGGAGTTATGCCAAGCAAGCAGTCTGCAATTGGGCGTTTTCTGAAGGTGGTTTTGCAATAATTGAGGCAAAGGCATACGTACAAAATATCCGCAGCTGGAGCGCGCTCGAGAGGCTTGGCTATCGGTACACAGGAATCGAGCAAGGTGAAGTTGCGGGCGAGGCAGTGAAATGGAGGGTGTATACACTGGCAAGGGCTGATTGGGAGGAGCTAAGTTGGGCGAAGTGGTAGTAAATGCTCCATTAAAAAAATGGCTCCAACGAGCCATGTGATAAATCCTTGGTGCGATTTTACGCCCAAGCTCGAACCTGTTTTGAGACAAAAGCCAAATGATTTTAGCCGCGCCGCCTGGCACTGCAAGCCGTGCCGCGCTCCAGCCCAGAAAACCCTTTGCATATTTTTGTAATTGCCCCCGCCGTAATTTTATTAGAAAAAGGTAAAGGGTTTTCTGGGCGGGTGCTACCTATTACTGACTAACATACTCAAGTGCCGCGATAAGTGTTCCGAAATATAATTCACCTTGAGGCACTAAGTTATTGGCCGCCGCGTCCCGGGTGATTTCTTTGAAATTATCTAGCGAGCGCCATTCGTACGAACCAACCTCGCCATCGACAAAGGTGAAGTTTTCGTCGCCACTGAGCTGGTAAAGAAACACATTTACGATGTCTCGTGGGTCTTTCTCAATGATGCGAACAGCTTGCACAAAATGCAGCTTAGATTCATCAATCGCAAGCCCCATTTCCTCTTTAGTCTCTCGCACAGCTGCTTGCACTGGTGTTTCTCCGATATTGATATGCCCGCCTGTCGAAATATGAAACCAGCCTGGCTTATTGGGTTTTGTCAATGAACGCTTTTGTAGCAGTATGCTCACCCCGCCTTCGTCAATCTTCCAAAACCACACATGAGCGTTGCTCATGATTAGGCTTTTATCAGAGTTAAACTCTTCTTTGGGCGCGCCTTTGCCGTCTATAGGCGTGCCGTTGTTATTGTAAATTTGCCATAATTCGTTGTCGTGCATATATGGTATCCTCACTAGAATCTATTCTAATATCTAGATACCAGTATACGTGATAGACGGGGTTGTTGTCTAATCTTAAGAAGTATGCTATAATATGTGAAATAATAACCTAAAGAAGCTCCTCGAAGAAAAAATCGAACAAGCTACGCTTGGCGTTTCGACTTGGGTCGAACCTACAAATACGACAAAAAGAAGTCGTCATAAATGACGACCATTTTCTTAACTCCCCCCAGAAAAATTGCTGGTCGGCGCTGCGTGCCGCCAGCGAAAAAGCCGCCCGTTCGGGCGACCGTTTCCGTTTTAGTTCCGATTTGGTGACCTCACCGGGAATCGAACCCGGGTTGCTGGGATGAGAACCCAGTGTCCTAACCGCTAGACGATGAGGCCGCTTAGTCACTATAGCAAAAAAATCGACACTTGTCTAGCGATAATGTTGTAAAAAAGGCTTGACATACCCTAGGCGTGATGCTACACTGATCGTGTCATGCACTTGCATGGTGGAGACAACTAACACAAACAGCACTCGATACAGCCATCGCAAGCCACGAGATGCAGGAGAACCCATACTGCATTTGTCTGGTTTGTTCACGCTATAACTGTGCAAATTCACACTTGGCACCCGTGCGAGAGGTGCCAAGCAAAGGAGGACTCCTTGGGTATCTTACCCAGCCCAGGAGATGTGCGATTTTCACTTCCCACGCGGGGAGTGATTTTCGTTTGGTGAAATATTCTGGTGCGGCGTGAGGCGATCGATCGGCAAGCGGAAGCCAAAGGTGCTACCCTGCCCCTCTCGCGAATGAAAGATCAGCTCGCCATGGTGCCCCAGCACGATCTTCTTTGCCAAGAATAGCCCAATCCCCGTGCCATCGGGCCGCTGCAGCTGGGCATTGTGCGCCCGGAAGAATTTCGTAAAGATCTTGCGCTGCTCACCCTGCGGCACTCCAATGCCATGATCTTGCACGGTACACACCACCCAGCCATCCTTGCGGTAGAGTCGTACTGTAATAACATCAGCGCCAGGTGAGTAGTAAATAGCATTATCGATATAATTAACGATGACTTGCCGAAGCTTATTTTCATCGATTAACAGAGGTGGGATAACTCCATGCGATCGATAATCCACTCGCAAATGGTGGCGCTCGGCAATGAGCTGAATAGACTCGATACTCTCCGCCACCAGCGCGGCAACATCACCTGGATGGAAGTCGATTGTGAAGTTGCCAGTGCGGATGCGCGACACATTAAGGAAGTTGCCAATCAGCTGCACCATTCGCTCACTACTCGTAAAAGCCTCGGTAAGGAAGGTGCGCTGCGTGGCATTAATCTCACCAGCATCGCCCTCCAGCACCATCGAGATATAGCCCTTTACACTAGTGAGCGGCGTACGCAGCTGGTGACTCGCCATACTAACAAACTCATCCTTCGCGGCATCGAGCTCGCGCAGGCGGCGGTTAGAGGCGCGCAGTTGGCGCGTTGCATGGTCTACCGCTTGGGTGAGCTGCTGCTGGAACTGCTGCGTGGTATTGTGGCACTGTTGCGCCATCAGCGTCAGTGCACATTGCTGAGCTATCATTGCAAGAGTGGCTCGCTGCGCAGTAGTATACGTGGCTCGCTCAGCCGGCGGGCCCAGCACGATATATCCACAGTGGTTGCCCTGCCACACCAGCCGCAGCACTACAGCAATGTCGTAACGACGAAGTGCGTGGCGCTTGGGTAGCATGGCGGTCATTGTGCGAGCCGTTGCTTCTTCACACAGTGGCAAGAGTACATCGACAGAGGTAACGCATTCATCTGGCAAGTCAATTAGCGGCGGCGCTCCATCCATCGTCACCATCACGCCGCACCAGGTTGGTTGGGCAACCGTCTCCAACGCCGTACGCACCGCTGCCACCACCTCTGCAAAGTCGGTCACGGTAGCTAGCGCGCTACCCAGTGCGACCAGGGGTTCAGCTGATGTAGGCGCCATGCTTGATTTCGGGCGATTTTGTTCCATTTTCATGCTACACCTGCTATTATAAAGCAAATGGTTAAAATTGCCATCATCGAAGACGACCAAACCATCAGCCAAATGTACCGCATGAAGTTCGAAGCGGCTGGCTTTGCGGTGGAAGTTGCAGGCGATGGCAAAGCTGGCATCATGCTCGCGCAACGGACTCACCCCGACATCATCCTCCTCGACCTCCAGATGCCCCACCTCAATGGCGCAGACACGCTCGAGCACATCCGCGCTTACTCATGGGGCAAGGCCATCCCTGTTATCATCCTTACCAACCTTGGCCACGAAGAAGCCCCCAAAAAGCTCCAGCACCTTGGCGTCCACAGCTACATTGTCAAAGCCGAGCTCACCCCCAGCCAAGTCGTTAAGCGAGTGGAGGAGGCTTTGGCGGAGCGTGGGGTAGCCGTTACTAATATATACGGGTAGGTTGTTTATCAACTACTAGCAATACGAGAGTGGCTCTACCCCAGGCCATACCACTCTCTTTAGCGCCTATTACTATAGGATATATCAAATTATTGCTTACACAATCTAAGGAGTCATCTCAGTGATTTTTTCAAATCGCGCAAAGCCATCCTAATAAGCCGCTCGTCATAAGCTTTTGGTTCCACAATCGACAGTATTTTTGCTTTCTGCTGCTTGCTAGGTTCGAGCTCGTCCGTCAGATCGACTATCCCCTGCAGGACGCGCTGGTCAGTTTGTGTTTCAGCAAGTCGGTAGAGGTCTGGCATGATGGCGCGGATCTTCTCTCGGCAGCGGTCAGCTAGGTCGGTATTGCCTCGTTCTTTTTCTGATGGTGCTGACCAGCCACAGGCGATTTCGACGAGGAGATCGAGCGCAAAACCAAGGCCTGGTGTGCTAAAGTTTCCAAGATGTATCTCGTTGGTAATAATGTCCGTTACTGGTTCGGTTGCCTGGTATAGATTGCGTTGAAAGAAGGCGTTCCCCTCTATTTTCCAATACGCGTCATGAGCGACTTCGTCTTTATCGGCATGGAGCATAGTACATATTTTGCCAGGAAGAATCTGCGGATTCTCGTTGTCAGCAGTACGTAATTGTGCCCAATCTATCTTGTATTCTTTATACATCCCAAGCTCCTCGTTCTTATTTTTATATAATACCATCCAATCCCTCAGTCCCACCACTCCCTAGAGTGTATTCTCAGGCAGTTTGGCTTCTCACGCCAGTGGTGGTACAATAGAGGCAGCACGCACCCGTAGCTCAGCGGATTAGAGTACTTGGCTTCGAACCAAGTGGTCGCAGGTTCGAATCCTGCCGGGTGTACCATTTTTGTTCTATTATTGCCCAGGTTCTCTGGGTTTATTTATATGGCATGATTTATGCTACAACTTACCAATACAAGAAGGGCTGGCGCACCGCCAACCCGTTCTGCTGCACTACTGCCACAATAACGACTAGTAGTACGTTGACGACCGCATAGGCCCCGTTGTGCTTGTTGTCTGCCACATAACCACCCCAGCTGCTAGCAAAATCAAGAATACAACGATGGCCACTGCCGCCAAGACAAGGCCAACAATATAGGCGATCTTAAGCCCCTGCGCCCACGTCTTGTCGCGCTCGGTTGCGACATATGGCGTACCGTTTGCATCTGCTGTGGTACTCGTCAGCAAGAAGAAGTCGACGACACCCCAGACAGATAAGACAAATAGCCCCAACAGCGAAACGATATTAATATACGGCACAACCGCCGTTACCGTACAGCCCACTGCAATCCAAAAGCGGATCTTGCCCAGCTCGTCGCCACGATACCAACGAGCCAGGCCGTACTGACCCATAAACGCAGCGAAGGCAACGACTGCTAAATAATTGCGCGGTGAAGTATCGACTGGTGCAGCTGTGGCAGCTGGCACGACTGGTTGGCTGGCAGCTGGAGCTGTGTGAGGTGCTGCTTCAGTTGGTGGTGTTGGTTGTACTACAGGTTGTTGGTTTGCCATGGCTATTCTCCCGATTAAACTCTCTTGCTCCATGGTAATGTGTTTTTGGCAAAAAGACAAGCAAGCGTATGTGATGCAACAAGAAAGCTTTTTAATTCACTCCACCATCTCTTGACAGAACCCCAGGCTATCCGCTATAGTAAAAGGGCTTTGCACGGGTAGTGCAAGCGCGACATGGGCCAGTAGCTCAGCTGGTTAGAGCACCTGCCTCTTAAGCAGGGTGTCGAGGGTTCGAGCCCCTCCTGGCCCTCCATAGTATGTAGTCCTCGGTATTGCCAGAGGACTGTTTGCTATAGAGATACCTATCACTAGCATTAACCACATATTTACGAAAGGATTAAGCCTTATGCCCACTTCATCACTCAACGGCCGTGAGCTCGCCAGCTTCATCAAGCAGCGCCAAGCCCGCCAAGTGCGCCACCTGCGCCAAGCCTATGGCATCACCCCCAAGCTGCTCATCATTACCCCACTCAATGCATCGGGGCCAATCAATGCCTATGTGCGCTACAAGCAAGCCTACGCTGCTGATATCCTCGTTGAGACAGAGGTAGCGCCAACTGCTGAGGCGGATATGCCAAGCGCGATCGACCGAGCAAACAACGACCCACACATCCACGGTGTCATCGTCCAATTGCCGCTCAACGACCCATCACAAACAGACGCCATCGTGCAGCACATCTCTCCCGCCAAGGACGTCGATGGCCTGAGTGGCCCGCAAGCTGCCTATACGCCAGCAACAGCGCAAGCAATCGATTGGCTACTAGCGGGTTATAACATTAGCCTCGACGACAAGCAGCTCGCCATCATCGGGCGAGGGCGGTTAGTAGGCGCACCACTAGAGCGGCTGTGGCGCGACCGCGGCTTGACGGTAACAGTGTGCGACCGCCAAACGCCTAATACCACAGAAATCATCGCTGCAAGTGACGTCATCGTCACTGCTACTGGCCAGCCCCATCTCATTACAGCGGATATGGTCAAAGCAGGTGCAGTGGTGGTTGATGCTGGCACAGCGAGCGAAGGTGGTGTTATCGTTGGCGACGTCGACCCAAGCCTGCGCCAGCGCAGTGATGTCACCCTCACTCCAGAAAAAGGCGGTGTCGGCCCTCTCACCATCGCCGTGATGATCGACCACGTTATCCAAGCAGCACAGGCAACGATCGAGTCGAGAGAAGAGTAGCATTAGATTTCACAAGAGCTAGCAGTGCTCGCGAGTTTGCATCTAAATGTGCCCAAACACTTGTAATATGTACCACATGGTGTATACGCTGCGATATACCCTCGTGTAGTGTATTTTTATTGCTATCTAGGCTTAGATCAACACATCTTGCAGATATATATCATGGGTGATATATTATATCTATGGATATTCGTACTGACGTCTCACTCAAACCATATTTGACGATGCAGCTTGGCGGCAACGCTCATACTATGGTCGACCTCTATACCAACGATGATGTCGTGGCGGTGTGCACGATGGCCCGCCAACAGCAGGCTGAACTCTTTGTTCTTGGTGGCGGAAGCAACACTCTAGCTCAAGACAGCGGCTTTGCTGGCATTGTAGCGCGCAACCGCATCCCGGGCTTCTCGGTCGTTGCTGAGGATGATGAATCAACGACAATTACCGTTGGTGCCGGAGAAATTCTCGATGATATCGTAGCAAAAACAGTGGCCAGTGGCCTGAGTGGCATTGAGGCGCTATCGGCCATCCCAGGCACAGCAGGCGCTGCGCCAGTACAGAACGTTGGTGCGTATGGGCAGGAAATTGCCGATACACTTGTCTCGCTCGAGGCATATGATCGCAAGCAAGAGCACTTCGTATCGCTCAGCGCTGCCGACTGCGAGTTCTCGTACCGGCACAGCATTTTCCGGGGCCGCGAGATGGGGCGATATATCATCACAAGCATAACGCTCCGCCTGCGCAAGGGTTTGCCACAGCCACCCTTCTACCAAGCCGTCCAGGATTATCTCACCACCCACGCCATTGCAGCACCTACTCCACAAGACATCCGCCAAGCCGTTATGACGATCCGCGCCAATAAGCTGCCCGACCCAGCCAAGCTCCCCAACACTGGCTCATTCTTCAAAAACGCGATTATTTCCAGTGAGGCATTTGCTCAGCTCCAGCAGTACTACCCTACAGTGCCGCACTATGCGCTGCCCGATGGGCGCGTCAAGGTGCCGTCGGGCTGGCTCATTGAGCAAGCGGGACTCAGAGGCAGCGTTCTCCACGGCATGAAAGTACACGATAAGAATGCAGTCGTGCTCATCAATCAATCGGCCACCAGCTACCGCGATCTTGCCGCCGCTCGTGAGGAGATTATCCACACGGTAGAGGAAAAATTCGGCATTACCATTGTGCAAGAACCGCTAGAAATGCCAGCGGCGTGACGAGTCAAATAGTGTGTAACATCTGCACATAATCTTATCTTTTTACCCCTGTTAATCAATAGTTTTTGTGATATAGATGTAGTCAAGCAGGCAAGGTAGATACGTATTCTTGAGTATTTTTTTGGCTGCATTTGCCCTATTCTCTGCCAGCTTCACACTTTCTTTCCTCTCAAACAGTCACGGAATTTCACCTCATTAGGCTAGGAGTTCTGTGCTAAAATACACCATCTCATGAGGTGTTCATTCTCGTATAAGCCAAAGCACCCCTTAATATAAGGACGATGATTGACATTGCACCTGCATAACAAAATAGTGTTAAAGAGTCTTGAATACCGTTCTTTTAGACACCCCTTTCTTATCCTTTCGTCAATAAATCATGGGTGCAATTGGGGCAAAGTAGGCCGCGATTCAGCTCAATTCACCTTCTCACCTCTTGCACTTTTACCTCAAAACCCTTATGCTAATTGCATGAGGGTACGACGCGGGTATACAATCGTGGAAATTATTATTGTGCTGGCAATCATGCTGGTGCTGCTAGTGCTGGGTGTGGTGACGCTCAATAATGCGCAGCGCTCCTCGCGTGATACAGCCCGCACCACCACTGTAGAGACGGTGGCGCGCAGCCTTGAATCCTTCTACAACGGCGATGCAACTGGTACGTCGGGCGAGCAAGGCCACCGCTACCCGTCGGCCGAGCAGTTTTTGACCTCGCTTAATGGCACGGCAATTCGCCATATCCTCCCTGGATTGTCTGAGGATAGCTATCAATATCCATCGCACAGTGGTCAGCAAGCGCTCTTCGTCCAGTCGCCAAGCAATGGTATTAGTAAAGATAGTGCATCAATTGACCGCTTCGTCTACGAGCCACGCGCCCGCGATGGCTCGCTCTGCGTCACTGCTAGCCAAGAGTGTAGCCGCTTCTTTCTCTACTACCGGCTAGAACGCGCCCCAGCAGCAACCCTAACCATCACGAGCAACCACCAATGAAGCATAGTCCAGATGCTGGCTTTACCCTAGTAGAGATGTTGGTGACGATGGTGCTGGGCGTGCTCTTTGTTGGGACGCTCTATCAGCTGTATATTGTGACGATCCAGAGCGCAACAGAGGCCAATCGAGATGCCAAGGCGAGCATTGTGGGGTATGAGCTACTCCGCCGCGAAGTTGGTGATGGCACACCAACACCATGCACAAGCCGCGCGGCCAATCGCAACCTCACGACCGACCACTCGCTCGATACCGATGGCTTACCTCAGCCTGTTAGTGCTACTATTATCGTTGATTGCCCCTATAGCACCACCGCGCCACAGATAAGCCGTGTATCGGTAACGGTACGCTACGGGCAAGGCTCTAGCCAATCGGAGGTTCGCCATGCGATTCTCAGCAGCCACTAATATCCGAGAGCGGATGCAGCAGCTCATCCGCCGCATCTACCCTGCCCGGCACCAACAGCGTGGCTTCACTGTGGTGGAAATGCTGGTGGTGATTCCGATCATCGTGGTAGTGGTTGGTGTGTTGGTTGCTGCCCTGGTGGGGTTGCTGAGCTCTATCGTCATCTCCAACCAGCGTGGTGCACTGACGTATGCTATGGAAGATGCGCTTGACCAAATCGAACAAGACGTGCGCCTGGCGACGAAGGTCGAGAGCAAAGCCATCGCAGCCAACTGGGCACAGCACTTTGCGGGTGATAACGTCTTGATTCTCACCCAATACGCCACCGACCGCAACCCATCTGACCCTCAGCGCGAACTGATTTATCTCAACAGCCAAGCCAGCCCCTGTCGCACTCAAGCCGAGCTCGCCGCCAAGCTCTACCGCACAAACAATCCTCTCACCGTCAAAATCGTCTACTTTGTGCAAGGTACTACCCTCTGGCGGCGGACTATCGTGCCAAGCCAGTACGAATTTAGTGCCACCAATCCGAGCAACAACACAATGTGCGGCCAGCCCTGGCAGCAGAGCACCTGCAACTACACTGGTGGTGCCTGCAAAGCGCTCGATACACGCGTCGCGAATAATGTATCGAGTATTCGCTTTGGCTATGCAACAGGCTTTAATCAAGCGGCCAGCACCACACCAAATGATAGCACCACCGTCGTCTCTGCCACAGTGGATATTGCCGCCCTCAGCACTGGCCAGACCATTCACGCCCGAGGGTCGATGCAAGCACGGCGGATTAATAATTAGCCACAATCGAGAGATAGGTATTGCACCGCCCGGTTATTCTCGCCCTATCATACGATCAACCGAGGTGGCAGTGCGCAGTATATTGTTATTTTGGCAAATACCCTAGCTCTTTTGCCCATATCGCCAGCATCATACCATCTAAAAAATTCGTCGTACATCTGTGCTCAAAACGCTTGTGTTTAATGAATGTTCGTAGTATGATCGTAGTATAATCAGTAACAAGGAGGGGTAACTCTGTATGACAACAAAAACTCAACGTAACCTGCGCGGTTTCACAATTGTCGAGCTTCTCATCGTGATTGTGATCATCGCTATCCTGGCGGCTATTACCATCGTCGCTTACAACGGCATCCAGCAACGCGCTCGCGACTCTGCAGCCGCTGGCGCTGCATCGCAGCTCTCGACCAAGGTAGAGGCATGGAACAGCCAGAAGGGTGAATACCCAACAGCCGCACAAGTCAGTAGCAATCTTGTTGACGATAAAGTAACTGAAGCAAAGATCGATCCAGACCTCAAGAAGAAGATCATCACATCTGGCACACCAAACAACGACACTCCTGTCTTGTATACCCAGTGTGGTAGCGGTAAGGGTGCGAAAATCACCTACAAGAAGGGCGACAAAACCGAGGATATCGTCCGAGGCAGCTGCTAAGCTTATCCTCCCAATCAACAAAAACACCCGCTCTCTGGCGGGTGTTTTAGATATGCGAATGTATTACTACTGCGCCTAGCGAGACACGATTATCAATGACAGCGACAAACCTCTGACTTTTTGTCTATTCCGTCGGCACTGGGAAGTCTGCCAAGAACTCTGCAACATCGGTGCGGAGCTTAGCTAGCTCTGCCGCGTCATCACGGTGGTCGATGGCTAGCCGCATCCACTCAGCAATCTGCGGCATATGCTGCGGCTCTAGGCCGCGCGTTGTTGCCGCTGGCGTACCAAGGCGAATGCCACTAGGGCGAAATGGCGGCAGTGGATCATCAGGGATGGCATTGGCGTTGAGCGTCAAGCCGATCTTATCCATCGCAATCTCCGCCGTCTTGCCATCAATCCCAAAGCTCGTGTGGATATCGGCCAAGATGAGGTGATTGCTTGTGCCACCCGTCACGAGCACAAAGCCGCGCTGCTGCAACTCCTGCGCCAAAGCAGCGGCATTAGCCACCACCTGCTGAGCATAGACACGAAAGGCTGGTTGGAGCGCCTCGCCAAAGGCCACTGCCTTGGCAGCAATCGTATGCATATGCGGCCCACCTTGGATACCAGGAAAGACCGCCCGATCGATGAGTGTCGGAATATTCTCGAGTGTCTTGGCCGGGCGCTTGAGTGGGTTGCTCACCACTCCTTTGCTAACGATCAGCCCACCACGCGGCCCACGCAGCGTCTTGTGTGTCGTTGTCGTCATAACATGAAAGCCATAATCGAGGGGGTTCTCCGCCACTCCACCAGCAATTAGCCCCGCGACATGTGCCATATCGGCCATGAGCAAAGCACCAACTCCGTGGCCAATCGCCGCAAAGCGTGCAAAATCCAGCTGGCGCGGATAAGCACTAAAACCCGCCAGGATGATCTTCGGCTGATGTTCTTGCGCCATCCGATGTAGCTCATCGTAGTCAATCTCACCCGTCCTCACATCCTTCATCTTGTAGCGAACGAAATTATACTCGCGAGCACTATGCGTCACAGGCGCACCATGCGTCAGGTGGCCACCATGACCCAGATCCATCGCAAGGATGGTATCGCCTGGCTCACACCACGCAAAGTACACGGCTTCATTCGCCTGAGCACCACTGTGTGGCTGGACATTGGCATGGTCAGCCCGGAAGAGCTGCTTGGCACGGTCAATCGCCAGCTGCTCTACTTGGTCAGTATACTGCTGCCCGCCATAGTAACGCCGGCCTGGGTAACCCTCGCTATATTTATTAGTAAAGACACTCCCAAGCGCCCGTAGTACATCACCGGAGACATAATTCTCGCTCGGGATGAGCTCCAAGCCTTCGCGTTGGCGCTGCTGCTCATGGGCGATGAGGGTAGCAATAGTTGTTTCGTGCATGGGTAATACTCCTTGTTTGTTGGTTATATCTTAGGATTCGCTATGCACTAGTCATCAGATCATATGTGTAGTATAGCACAGCTACCCAATGTGGGGAGTTGCAGTACTTGACGACGTGCGTCTTGAGCTTGCGATAGCTCTCTATCTTTAGCAGTATTGATGTGCTATCACATCCCTTTGAGAGCAATACTCTAATGCGAAAACTAGTCTCTTGCTTGTGCAGTACATGGTCTTGCGCACATAACAGAAAAGAGCTGGTGGGCTATTAGAAAAACTTCGCAGCCTAACCTCCACATTTCTCCTCGCAACACGAGATGCTTGTGTTTGACAATATATCACCGATGATATATTGTACAAGCATGGGAACAGCAAAATATCTCCGTAATATCGGAACACTCATCCAAGAAACCCGCCAAGCGCGCGGTATGACGCAAGCCGAGCTCGCTGCAGCACTCGGCACGAGCCAGTCGGCCATCAACCGCATCGAAAAGGGCGGCCAAAACATCAGCCTCGAAATGATTGCTCGCATTGGCGAAGTGCTGAGCAGTGAGATTGTCCGCATCAACAAAGCTGGCAAAACAAACTTCGTCATCAATGGTGGTGGCTCGCTCCATGGCGAGATTGAGGTGAAGACCAGCAAAAACGCCGCTGTCGCTCTGCTCTGCGCAAGCCTCCTTAATAAAGGCAAGACGACACTACGCCGAGTGGCACGGATCGAGGAAGTTAATCGCATCATCGAGGTGTTAGAAAGCATTGGCGTGCGCTGCCGCTGGCTTGAACACAATGACCTCGAGATCACCCCACCACGCACCCTCCATCTAGACGAGATGGATATCGCCGCAGCCAAGCGCACCCGCAGCATTATTATGTTCCTGGGGCCATTACTCCATCAATATGAGTCATTCCAAATCCCCTTCGCGGGTGGATGCAACCTTGGCACACGGACGGTCGGGCCACACATGGCGGGCCTCGCACCCTTTGGCCTGACTGTCGAGGCAACGACCGATTATTACCAAGCAACAGCCAACCCGCATATGGTCGAGCACGCCATCGTCCTTACCGAGCGCGGCGACACCGTCACTGAGAATGTCATTATGGCGGCAGCGCTCCACCCAGGCGTCGTGACAATTCGCAACGCCAGCCCCAACTACATGGTGCAAGACCTCTGTTTCTTTTTGCAAAAGCTTGGGGTGCAGATCGACGGCATCGGCACAACGACCCTCACTATCCATGGCGTCAGCGAGATCAACCAAACAGTTGAGTACTGCCCTAGCGAAGACCCTATCGAGGCAATGAGCTTCATCGCAGCGGGTGTAGTGACGGACTCTGCTATTACCATCCGCCGGGCACCAATCGAATTCCTCGAGCTCGAGCTAGCAGTGCTGCGCGGTATGGGCTTACAATATGAGCTCTCCAGTGAGTACCCGGCGCGCAATGGCCAGACTCGCCTGGTCGATATTAGCCTGCACAAATCGACTCTCACCGCCCCACAAGATAAACTCCACAGCATGCCCTTCCCTGGTATTAATATGGATAATCTCCCTTTCCTTGGTCTTATCGCCACGGTAGCAACGGGCCGCACTCTAGTGCACGACTGGAGCTATGATAACCGCGCCATTTACTTCACCGACCTCACTCGCCTTGGCGCACAAGTAGAGATGGTCGATCCACACCGCGTTTACATCAGTGGCCCCACCCGCTGGAAGCCTGCCGATGTCGTCGCACCACCAGCCTTGCGCCCCAGCGTTGTCGTAATGCTGGCAATGCTGGCTGCGCCTGGGCGCTCCATCCTGCGTGATGTATACAATATCAACCGAGGCTACGAAGACTTCGCTAACCGACTCAACACTCTCGGGGCGGACATCGAGACAACATGGGAATATTAGTCGCTTCTTAGCTTGTAGATTGTCTTGCGACGCCAATAGAGAGCCTCTCACAACGAGAGGTTCTCTTGTTGTATGTCGTCGCATCGTGCACAGACTTTGCATACATAGAGCCTAAGTCTTAGAAGGTCTCCTTTCTTGGTATCAGCTCCCGTTCGCCAGCGCTTTGCCTGTTGAGCTGCAAAGATCGATTCTTATCTCGCATAGCACGAGAAAATAAATGCAAAAAAGTAAGAGCGCACGAACAAACACATCAGACACATGCTTTGATATTCTGATGATAACCAAGTGAAGTCACCGCTGAGCAGAATGAAGTGATAATTGCCAAACATCAACCTCTTACGCTAAGCTAATAGCCTATCGAGTCTGGCGGCAAGCTTCCCCTCCATAAGACGAAGCGGCAAAGATAAAGATAATGATCGAGCGCAGAAAAAGCAGCTGTGCGCTTCATATTATATGATTACCACAGTTACAATAGTAGCAAAACGATATTAGGCCAAAATAAAACCCCGGAATCATCCGGGAATTTATTTTGGGGTGGATAATGAGACTTGAACTCACGGCCTCCGGTGCCACAAACCAGCGCTCTAACCAAACTGAGCTATATCCACCAGACAATCGCACAGCAAATCTACTGCGCTGCTGACATGCTGTATTGTAGCAGAGATAGCGCAGTTTGTCTATTACCTACGGCTATTCATCCTCAATCTCAAAACTTTACTACCTTATACCTCTCTCCTCTCACCAGGTTGCTTGCTTCTCCTCAGGCTTATCACCGCTTCTATAGTGAGTCTTCCTGTCTATAATAGGGGTCATCACTATATTTCATTGGGTAGAGCAGATGATTAAAAAATGACAAATGGATAAGGTAGGTAAATACTGAAGTTAACTAATTTAGCGCGCTTTCTTGCGACGCCACAGCGCCTCAACGCACATCACCAGCCACAAACCAAGCGCAATCGCCCCAACTGCCCCACCAAACCACACATGCCCCGCACTATAGCCATGCTGATTAACCATCCGGGTGAGCAAGCTAATCGCCACGACGTCACCAAGCAACGTAAACATATTGAGTGCAGAGAGGAGCGTCGCTTTGTATGTATGCTGCAGCTCGCTGAGAATCTTTGACTGCAAAACAATCGGTCGCACTCGCGTATATGCAGTAAATAGCACAACAGCAATGACCGCGATAATCGGTCTTGGCGTTACGCCCATCAAGACAATACACAGCGCCATAATCCACGCATCGACCCAATAAAATGCCAGTGGCCGCAGGCGGTCAAACCAATGCACATACCAGCCCAGCAATGCTCCGCCCAGGCTCCCGACCGCCGCAATTACCCCAAACCACTCTACCGCAATACCAACGTGCTGGAAGAGTAGCTCGCGATATTCTAGCCCCTTATTGGACACGCCAGCCAAGAAACCAGCGAAGGTAAAGAGAGTAAGATTTTTCGCAGTAACGATTGCGCGAGCAGCCTGCCGTGGCCGCTGAGCCTGGGCAGCTCCTCGGCGCGGTGGATAAGCAAAGCTCAGCGCCAACCACACCGTCGCAGCAAGCGACAAAAAGCCAATCAAAAATGGGAGTGTATGATGAATACGGTATGTGAGTGGCACTACAATAATGAGCACAGTATTACCAATCAATCCATACGTCTGGGCGCGGCCCATCACCTTGGTATAGTCGCGTGCTCGCCCCAGCGCCGTCAAGGAATCGTGCATAAATGCCTCGACCGCACCAGACTGAAACGCATAGCCACCAAAGAACAAAACTGAGGCAATCAGCCCACCCCAAAAGCTCGGCCATACAGCATACAACAGTGGCGACGCCACGGCAATACTCGCACCAAGGATAATCGCGCGCCGGTTGCCAAACTTATCGGCCACATAACCCGCTGGCATCTGCAGTGCCGCCTGGACGATAGACGAGATAACGACCATCAGTGCGAGCTCATCCAAACTCACTTTACCGACATTCACCAGCTGCACCGTAATAAGCGGCAAGTAGACACGCTTGGTAAAAATCCGAAACCACGAATATTTGACAATGTTGCGCTTAAGGAGGTCGTGGTTGGTCACATCTTGCATAAATCTCGCTGTACTATAGCATGGCTTCGCGCAGCATGTAAATGCATTTTGTATGTAATAAAAACAACCCCATCGAGATGGGGATATGACAATAAAATGGCACCCCGAGTAGGATTCGAACCTACGGCCTTAGGCTTAGAAGTCCTCTGCTCTATCCAGCTGAGCTATCGGGGCATGGGTTTATTATAGCAGGTTTCTTGGTAGGTGTGGTATGATAAACGAAGCATGAAACACACGAACGAAAATTATCGATACTTTAGCGTCATTCTCGCAGTATATGTTGCGGCGCTACTCATCTCCAACATTGCCGCCACCAAACTGGTGGCACTCGGCCCACTTATCCTTGATGGTGGAGCAGTACTCTTCCCGCTCGTGTATATCTTTGATGATGTCATGACAGAGGTCTATGGCTATCGCCGGGCACGCCGCGCTATTTGGACGGCCTTTGGAGTGATGCTGCTGGCGATTGGCTGCTTTACACTAGTGCGCTATCTGCCCGCGGCGGCAGAGTACCACGACCAAGCCGCTTACGAGGCAGTGCTCGGCTTCTTCCCACAGATCGTCGTGGCGAGCTTGCTTGCCTTCCTAACGGGGAGCTTCCTCAACTCGTACATCGTTGCTAAGCTCAAGGTTGCTATGAAGGGTCGGCAGCTATGGCTGCGCCTACTTGGATCGACAGTAGTGGGGAGCTTATTTGATACCGTTATATTCTGCGTCGTTGCTTTTGGTGGGCAGCTTACAGGAGCGTCACTACTCAACTATATCGCCGTTGGGCTTGGCTTCAAGCTTGCCGTTGAGGTCGTCTGCCTGCCACTTACCTACCGCGTCATTGCTGCGCTCAAGCGGCGCGAATCCGTCGATACCTACGACACCACCACTAACTTCACACCATTTCGTTTGCGTGTCTAGCGAGCGAGTTGCTCACTGCAATAGATTCGCATCTCTCTCAGAATATGAAGAACGCAGTGCTTTCATCCCGGTAGAACAAAAAATTGCCCGTAGTGATTATTGCAGCATGATCATTGAAGAGCCTAGTGTTTTAGGAAAATACTAAGACCCTTTTAGCGTTTTTAAAGAGACGGTGGCGAGAGAAAGGGCTGATAACGGAGAAAAAGATTGACTATGCAAACTCTTTTCCCTAGTTGTTATGTGAATGCATACTATAACCTATGAACTTATCAATCGCTATCGGCGATAATACTGTGCCAAGAAATGATCTCGAAAGGCGTAGAATGTGCCATCTTCGAGGCTGTGGCGAATGTTGTCGACAAGCTTGATGATAAAGCGCTCGTTGTGGATCGACAGCAGTGTCCCCGCCAGGCTCTCCTTGGCACGAAGCAGGTGACAGATGTAGGCCGCAGTGTAGTGCTGGCAGGTGTAGCAGTCACACTCCGCCATAATAGGCGCAAACAGCTCGCGATATTTCGTCCCACGCATATTCACCCGCCCATGCGGTGTGTAAGCCGCACCATTGCGCGCTACGCGAGTTGGGCTTACACAATCAAAGGTATCAATACCCTGCTCGATCGCCGCAAAGATATCATCTGGCTCCGAGATGCCAAGCAAATGCCGTGGGCGGCTTTCAGGCAAGATCTCGTTCACCCACTGGATAGTCTGGGCCATCGTTTCTTTCTCTAGCGCCCCACCAATACCATAGCCATCAAAATCCATTGCGCCAAGGCGTGCTGCGGTTTGCTTACGCAGGTCCTCATAATTCGCCCCTTGCAAGACACCAAAGAGCGCTTGATACGGCTTATCTGGCCGAGTAGCCCGAAGACGCTTGACCTCTGCTAGGCTGCGCTCTGCCCACGCATGGGTACGCGCCAGTGCCTCCACTTGGTATTCATACGGGTCAATCAGCGAGGTCAGCTCATCAAAGGCAAAGGTAATATCTGCCCCAATTCCTGCCTGGATTTGCATCGACAGCTCTGGCGTAAACTTATGCAATGAGCCATCGAGGTGCGACTTAAACATCACGCCATTATCATCCACCCAGGCGTGCCGGCTCGACTTCTTGGCAATCGCAATCTCTTCATCCACATCAGTGCTCATCGCCAGCACCTTCTTAAAGCCCGAGCCGAGGCTCAGTACCTGAAAGCCGCCGCTGTCGGTAAAGGTTGGACCACTCCAGTGCATAAACTTACCCAAGTATCCGGCCTTCTCTATTAGCTTGTGTCCCGGCTGTAGGTAGAGGTGATAGGCATTAGCCAAGACAGCTTGCGCGCCCACGCTAGCTACCATCTCGGGCACCATTGCCTTCACATTCGCCTTTGTGCCCACCACAATGAAGGCTGGCGTCTTGATATCACCATGTGGTGTGTGAATCACACCAGTCCGCGCCAACGTCTGCGGCATGCGGCGAGTAATGGTAAATGAGAATGGTGCTGGCATAGTATGATTGCGTTCCCTATACCCCTCGGGGTATTTTACATTGAAATAATCGTGTTTCGCGCAAGGAGAAAAGCTCCCTCTCGCAAAAATCTCCCTTTATTGTACCACAAGCACTGAGCGGAATAGTGTTGATCCTCTACCTACCTATCACCCTAACAAATAGATTATAAGTGCCTGCTATAGCAGTCGACTCCGTCACTACTACAAGATCTCAATACTTGAGAAAATATAAATTCTTATAGGTGATATATGGTCAGAAACACCTCCAGAGCACCTGCTTCGCAATGTTAGAACGATACACTCATGATTGCACGCTCCCTAGATAAAGCGATAAGCAACCAACATATAGTCCGAATAGAGGAAAGCAAAGGCTTTCGTGCCCACACTACGCAACTCGCCGCGCGGGTTGGGTGTGACGCGCTTGCGCTTGTTGCAGCGCCACCACGACATCGCTCTCCGCACGCTCTTGGCCTGCTGGATGCGGCGCTAAGCCTGTCTTAGCCTGCAACCATTCACTGGCAGACCGCGGCATAAGCTTTTGTACAAGGTCTGTCGCCACCATACCGAGCGTTGCAGCAACTACTTTGGCATCCTTCTTTAGCGAGGCTGTCTCAGCGTATACAACATCCTGCTCCATCATATGAATTGTATCTAGCTCGTAGCCAGGCTCATGCTGTTCTTTGCTATAAGGTGCCATAATGCCGGGGCGAGCCGTCTTGCGCGCCTCAATCCACTGCTGCTTAAGGCCTTCAGGAATGTCGGGGTTAGCAAGAATGTCATTATATACTTCGCCTGTGGCTAGTGGCCTTGGCCCGACGATCGCCATCTTGCCACGCAATACTTGCAGCAGCTGGGGCGCTTCGTCCACATGCGCCTTGCGTACGAGCTTGCCAATTGGCCCTGCGCTACTGTGGTTATAGCCATTAGCCGAGGCAGTGTTGCGCACTGCACCACGGAGTGTCCGCAACTTTGGCACCTTAACGAGGTTATCAAGATCACTGCCATAGCGCTCCTGCACGAAGAGCGTTGGCCCATCGCCAAGCTCCTTATGCATCGCCGCAGCGGCAACGAGAGCAGCCGAGCCCATACAAACCAGCAAAGGAACCGCCACGACTCGGTCAAACCAGCGCTTCTCAGCACTTTTGTTATAGGCTTTGCCGTGTTTTGTTCTATTTTTTTGTGACATCCGTTCGATGGTAGCACAATGTTGCATATATGTCAACAGTATCGTGCCTAATCCTTCCTTTTTCACTTGATTTAGTGTAATTGTTATAAAGTATTGCACCCTTTAGGGCCACGCCAAACCAAAGAAGAGGCTACGACCTCTCTTCATCCAGTCTGATTCGCTGCTCTCAACAAAAACATCGCTCCGTTTGCGAAGTAATGCTCATTTTCTTGCATCTGTGGTGGCAATATACGCCAAAGCTCGAACCTATTTCGAACGTAAAAGCTGAACCCGTGCAGGCTCAGCCCTCGACCCAAAGCTAGCCTTATAAACCGTATTTCACAGAAAGCTCTAGATCAAATAGTTTCAACATTCCGCCTATAAGCTTTGCTAAGTTCACTTACTAGAGCTTCATCCAGTAGCTCACCAGATAGCTCCATAAAATATACAAACTTATCACGGAGTCGCTTTTGCATATCAGTCGAAGCCAAGTGATAGTAGTAACTATTCTGAATGAGGTCTGCTGCGCGGATTGATAGGGCCTCGCTACCAAGCTCAGCCGTGCGAGCAAAAGACTGCATGATGTCTTGAGTATCTGAAACTGTGAGAGCATCGACATACACTGCAACCTGATGTCCAAAGCTTTGCTCGACATCGTCGATAGTAATATCTGTATCTTCAACAACATCATGAAGAACCGCAGCAATCACGACATCTTGCGGGAAACCTCTCTCCCAGAGCATCTCTGCAACTTGAATCGAATGAAGCAATACTGGTTTGGTGTTATGTCCAGAGTCTTGCAAAGCATTCGACAGGAAGAATAAGGCTCGCTCTATCTCGTGCTTATCATATTCAAATTCTGCGATATGCGCCTTTTCCATCTTGTTTTACTCCTTGTTGCCAATAGGATTGGCTAATTTTCTATCAACTTGCAGCTCAACTATCTCTTCGTTCCCAATCTTGTCATCTAACATCGCCTGTAAGTCCCTACCATAATAGCTCGCGAGAATTACAGTGATCGGACCCGAGTGCGTTACGATTAATACGCATGCGTCCTTGCCGGCTTCGTATATACGATTTACCGCATTGATAACTCGTGTGGCCATTATCTCGTTTGATTCTCCATCAGGAAATCGCACTTTCATATAACCACCCTCTATATGCGGAATGGCATCGTAGGGCAACCCCTCGTATTTTCCAAAACTAATTTCTCGTAGATCCTTGTCAGAAGTAGCCTTCTGTAGACCAAGTATGTCCGAGATGATCTGCGCAGTCTGCACAGACCTTCCAAGATCAGATGTGTAGACACGATCAATTTTCTGAGATAGCTTCTTAATTTTTAGAGCCTTACGCTCCGCCTGCCGAACGCCAAGAATAGTCAGCTTGCTATCGCGTTGACCCATGGTAATGCCGCAGGCATTACCATCAGCTTGGCCATGCCTAGTGATGAGAAGCTTCATGGTTCCATTGTCTCATGGCTAACGTAAATTGTTGCTGTACTTCGTCGGTAGCTTCATCTGCGTTACTATTATCCTCCAGGTATGTAACAGCCCGCATAAGATATCAAGGTAGTATAGACTCAGCGATTCGACGCGGGTCTACTTGACCAGCAGCTGAGCCTGCGCAGGTTCAGCTTTTACGCTCGAAATAGGTTCGAGCTTTGGCTCCGCCAAAGTTTAGAAAAAGCCGCCCTACAGGGCGACCGTTTCCAATTTTGTTCCGAAATGGTGCGGGTGCGGAGAATCGAACTCCGATCCCAAGTTTGGAAAACTTGTATACTAGCCGCTGTACGACACCCGCACGCGCTACCCATTATATCACTTTTTTGTGTATAATAAAGATATGACCAGAGGACTCCATCGCTTGCGCGGATCAAGCATACACACCAATGGCGTCGCACGCAATACCCGCACCATCGTCAACGGTGCTAAGACGTCGTCTCTACGCGTCGATCAGCGTCAGCATCAATCCATCCAAGAGCGCCGTGCCAACCACCTGCGCTACCAAAGCTCGCACACCATGATGGGCTGTCGGCCAATTGGGGCCGATAGTAGCCGTATTGATGACGAAGCACCTTATATGAACAACGAGCGCCTCCGAGGTACTTGCGGTGGGCCACGCGACCCATCAGGCTCGCGACCAGGCACTGCCACCTATGCCCGCCGGCGCGACAACACCGTGCACACACCGCGCCAACCACAGCCAGCCTACAGCAAACCAGCCATGAAGCCAAGCTTCCGCCCAGGGTTCATGCAGCAAAACAAAGGCCAATAGCCACGCGCTTTGGCCCGCATCACTAGAGGTTATATTCTACAAAATACTTCTAGCACTGTAAGAGTGCCACTTCTCGCTCTTAAATTTTCTCCTAAGGATGGTGAGTCTGCGCTTTCAAGCGTCCTCGAGAACCCCTTCATATCTTCGGTCTTCTTATCCCAATACGTTATTCGTAATAGAATGAGCACTTTCTTACTATCACTCCCTTATAGAGCTAAGGCTGATTATTCGAAAGTACCGCACTCTTACCGCTTATACTCTGGTGGGATGATTTCATCTGCTGTTACAACCTCTGGTGCGCCATCGGTCTGGAAAGCTTGGCGAGCTTGCTCAAGCGTGACAGTAATAGTGCTGCCAGGTGCCACACTGCCACTGAGCATCTGGCGCGCCACAGTGTTCTCCACCGCTTTTTGCACCACGCGGCGCATTGGGCGAGCACCAAGCCGTGGATCATAGCCACGTTCGACGAGAAAGAGCTTAGCATCATACTCTACCGCGACCGAGACCTTTTGCTGGGCGAGCGTGGCATTGACCCCCTCAAGGATGAGATCAAGCACTTGCACCAACTCTTCCTTGGTAAACGGCCGGAAGAGGACAATTTCGTCAAAGCGGTTGAGAAATTCGGGACGGAACTGACCACTGTTGATGAGCTCGTCGGTAAACTGCTGTTCGAATTGCTCAAGCTTGTAGCCATGCTCGATATATTCGCGGATGCGGTCAGCTCCAGCGTTGCTCGTGGCAATGACAATCGCATCGCGGAAGCTCACCTCACGGTTCTTAATATCGCGCAGGATCCCCTCATCCAGCAACTGCAGCAAGGTTGCCAGTACCTCTGGTGCGGCCTTCTCAATCTCATCCAATAGCACCACACTAAAGGGCTGCTTCATCACCTGGGCAGTGAGGCTGGCTGGGTCGTCAGCACCATCGGCAATCAGGCGCGATACATCCTCTGGCCGGACATACTCGTTGAGGTCGATCCGGACAATCTTGCCCTCACCACCAAAGTATACATCGGCCAAAGCCTTACTTAGCTCTGTCTTACCTACCCCTGTTGGCCCAAGAAAGAGGAAAGTGCCAATTGGCCGATTTTGGTTGCGCACACCGGCTCGTGCTCGGCGCAGGGCGTCGCTTACCACGCTGACCGCTCGCGTTTGGTTGACCATTCGCTGGTGGATAAGCGCCTCCATATTGAGCAGCCGCTCACGATCATCTGCAGTATTTGCCACACTAATCTTCACATCCATCGTCTGCTCGATGGCTTGCTGCACCGACTGCTTCGTCACAACGCCATCCTCGTGGTAGCTCGCGGCCGACTCGAGCAGCTTGATGGCTTGGCCCGGCATAGCGAGATCATGAATATAGCGCGCACTGAGCCGATACGCCTCGCGCAGCGCTTGATAGCGGTAAGCCACATGGCGCTGCCCTTCGGTAATAACGGCTTGTTCTTGCAGGACGCGCAGTGTCTCGGCTTCGCTTGTGGGTGTTATGGAGATGCGATTGAGCGCATTGGCAAGCGATGGATTGCGCCGGCCAATCTGCAAAAATCGCTGCTCATCCATACTCAGAATAACCCTCAGGCGTCCTGCCTCGAGAATAGGTAGCAGCACATTGGTCAGATCCACCGCGCCGATCCCTTCTTCAAAAAACAGTTGAGCATTATCCAGGCAAATGATGATATTCTTGGCAGTATACGCCTCACCAAGGACGCGCATAACGAGGTTCTCGAGCTCGCCTCGGCCTGGCGCTGCGGCAATGAGCGATGATGAGTCGAGAATGAACACCTGCCGAAACTTGAGACTACTAGGCAAATGCGCCGAGGCATCGAGCAGCCGCTCGGCAAAGGCGTGGATGATGGTCGTCTTGCCCGTGCCAGCCTGCCCCACCAGCACGGCATTCTGCCGCCCACGAGTGCCGAAGATGTCGATAAGCTGATCAATCGCTTTGGTGTGCGACGCCACATCAACAGAGAACATCCCACCGCCACGGCTAATTTGCTCGCTAATATTCTGCCCAAAGCGGCGCAATAGTGGGATATAACCAAACGACCAATCGCGTGCCACCCCACCAGTGCGCCGTGGCTGATGAATCTGTGCCACTAATTGACGCAAGTGGTGCTGCCACTGCACAGCGCCATCGAGATCTTCGTCGTCGAGCTGGAGCTCCGCCAGGATATTCTGGTAGCCAGGTATGCTACGTACCAAAGCCACCATAAGTACACTACCAGTGATTTGCTCGAGCTGGTTGTACTGGCGGATGCGATCAGCAAATTGCCAAAACTCGGGCATAATGCTCGGGTCGTCACTCACGAGATCTTGCATAAGCGCTGGGCTGAGACCGAGCCGCAATGCCATAAACAGCCCATCATTAACCGAACGCAATGCCCAGGCGATATCGCGCGGCGTCGGCGTGGCGGGTAATCGGCCCAGGACATCACCAGTGAGCAACCCGTCAGCCGTGCCACCGCTAGTAGGCAAATGGGCAATCTCACCCTGATACCACCGGTGTAGCCCATATGGCACCACAGCCAGGCTCGCGATAAACCACCCTAGTGGCAGCTCAATCGCCAGCAATGCTCCTGCCCCTGCTAAGAATAGCAAAAATGGTGCCCACCACCAGTGATCGAAGCGGCCCATCTGCACACCCAGGCGAGCCTTCTTAGCACGCAAACTATCATAGTGAAAGTCGCTTACCATGGCAGCCACCCCACTATCGCAAGCCCCGCCCCCAGCAGTGGCAACACGGGCACAAGCGACCACGCAATAACAAAGACAAGCCCCACTACAGCAGTTATCGCTAGTGCGACAATGCCAAAAATAATCATAAAGCTCCGCACGATGCCGCCAATCGCCCGCGAGATGAGACGGTCAAAAAATGCCCGAATCTGCACGCCAATCGGCCCATCCACCGCTCCTGCCGATATCTGTCGAAACGGCGCAAACCATGTTCGCACCAAGAGATCAATTGAGAAATAGTCAAATACACTCACCAGCTTCCCCCACACCATCGTGATCCGCTGCCACCACCCAGCGCCATACCACCACGCAAAAAATCCAACCACTATCATACTATGCATTGTAGCGCACTAGCGTGATTTGTGCTACTCATATTGTCACAAAGCGACTCTACCTAGGATATACAGATGTCGCACCCTGCAAATCCATATCTTGTTACAAATGAGCAACGAGTCGATCGATTGTCAGATGTGCTTTGTTTGACTCATTACGAATTCTTTTGCATCTATCGATGCAATGCATGAGCGCTTTATGTCTGTCGTCGTCAAGCAAGAATAAACTATCACTCTCTTCTATATATGGCTGTAGTAGATTTTCTTGAATCTCCTGCCAGAAAATCTCGTCACTCGATGAGGCCATGAATCCACTCCGCGCAAAGGACTCAATTACTGTAGTGATATCCTTCATACAATCATCCTGAAAATCCACTTGCTGTAGAGCACTTTCTTTGTCTGCATGGAAGTAAGCGTTTTCCAAATCAAATGTAACAAACTCACCGGAAGGTATAGTTGCGATATTCTTCAATTGCATATCGCCATGATGCATCCCATTCGCATGCAGATTCCCAATATATTGGCCAATTGACTCCATAACAGGAACAATCTCTGACTCATATGAGGGCTGCCCCGCATAGTACTCAGACCACGCTATGGAGTTCATCGTACCAAGCGATGGAATCCGCTGAGTTACAACATCTACGCCCTTCACACCAGAAACCGCTAGTGGTTTGTCAAGCACCGTCTGGAGAGTCTTTAGGCCGCGGCTGGCAGCTTCGTGCAATAGGTCAATCTCTCTCTGCGCTTTTTGACTATTACCAAACCGTTTAATTGCATATGACTGAGTATTATCTTGAGTATCCAATGCAAAAAATACACCATGCCCACTATCAGATGCACCTATCTCTCCAGCGTGACTTAACTCAAGCGACCGACCAATCGCTTTGGCGAAAGTATTAATAGTGAGCACTTTCTCTACCTCTGTAGGCTTGTCGAGTTCAGGATGCACCATCTGCTCTTCATGTTTGCGCATACGGCTCTATCTCTCTTTTATGTCTTCAATTATTTGTTTAATCACAGAGGCGCTGTCGGCATCCATATCTCTTCGAGACAGAGTCGACTCTAACATCTGGACAACAACTCGACTTGTTGTGTCGCTAATAGCGATATCGCGCTGGAGATCTAATTCTTCAGCCGTTAATTCCCTTTCGTCTTCTTGCTGTATTTGTACAGTATCAGTATCGACTACAAACTCCTCTGCATAAAAGGGTGGGGTAAACTCTGCACTACCCAATTGCTGACTATTGCGCTTAATCAGGATATTTTCTATGGAGTTCAATTGAGGGATCTTGCCAGTCACTGATATTGTATCAGCAACTTGATGGGCAGCAATGACAACCGAACGTGTGAAATCAGTATAGTCACCCTGTGCTCGACACGTTGCCAACACTCCATCCATCCGCACAGCGTCAAGACTTGATGGATATGAAAGCTCTACCTCATCATCATGTTTCTTTATTGATGCACTGCTCAAGTTGTTTTCTATCATTAGGCTGTGGAAATCGGGATCATATACACCAGACTGGATATCACTCCGTGGAACATATACTTTTCGTACACCATCTTCTCCAACAATCTCTTTATACTCCTTAGTGATACGATTCTGGATACTAGGTTCACGTATAGCAGAAGGTTTATTATGGCCTGCTAGATCTTCGTAACTACGCATATGACATATAATAGCAAACTAGGTACAGTTTTGGAATCCACCTCAATCTCATCGCGTCAGGTATGTATGCTCATGCTATAATAAACACCATGATTCGTATTACAACTCTTGTGGGCAAAGGGGTGCAGCGCGCAGCTCGGTTGCGCGGTGGTGGCTCAGCATTGCCAGGCCTCGTCGTCGAGAAACTCGATCGGCACTTTCTTGCCCGTACGCTTGATGCTCTACCGCATGGTGTGGTGGTAGTAAGTGGCACTAACGGCAAGACAACCACTACCAAGATGGTTGTAGCTCTACTGGAAAGCCAAGGCCTCCGCGTCTTTACTAATCGCACGGGGAGCAACTTTACCCGCGGCGTGGCAGCAGCACTGCTTGAGGCGGTTGATACCCATGGTGTTTTGCCAGCGGATATTGCCGTGCTCGAGCTTGACGAAGCGCATGCAGTGCACTTCGTCAAGCAAGTTGCCCCACGCTATTGTTTACTACTCAACGTCCTGCGCGACCAACTCGATCGCTTTGGCGAGATTGACTACACGGCGCAGCTGCTTCACACCATCGCCATACGCACCACAAATGGCATTGTTCTCAATGGCGACGACCCACGGCTGACGCGGCAAGAATTTACCGCTGATCTCACAGCACCAATAAGCCGCTATGGCGTCGATCCATCAATTGCCCACCTCTTCCCAAGCGACGATACCATGCGAAGCGCCTCAGCCCAAGCTGCAGCCACTACCAATGCTGATGTGACACTATGCGGCTTGTCTGACCAAGCTGCAACTTTCCGCTTCGACGATTCCGATCATCCTGTCTCACTCAAGCTCAAGGGTAGCTACAATGCCCAAAACGCTGCAGGAGCACTTACCCTCGTCCGTACTATTCTGCAAGATAAACTCGATACGCCCGCCATGCTCGCTGCCCTAGCTCAGGTCGAGCCAGCCTTTGGTCGCGGCGAAGCTCTGACCGTCAATGGCCAGCCCTGCGAGCTTGTCCTCGTCAAGAACCCGAGCGGTTTCCGTCTGAGCCTGGCATCGTTTGACCCTCATAAGACTGCTACAATGATTGCCATCAACGACCAGTACGCCGATGGCCGCGATATGAGTTGGCTATGGGATGTCGACTTCGACACGCTTCGGCCCACTGGCGTGGCAATGGTGAGTGGTGTGCGCGCCTACGATATGGCGCTGCGCCTCCAGTATGATGAAGTAGAAGCTCGGCGCGTTGTACCTGGCCTTAAGCAAGCTCTGGCAGAGTTTGTCCAGGCCAACCGCGGCACCCCCTTGCGCATCTACTGTACTTATACCGCCATGCTTGCCTTGCGGCGCGAATTAGCCCATTACACAGAGGTAAATGCTGTATGAAAAGCAACACTATCACCATCCTCCAACTCTACCCTCACGCCATGAATATCTATGGCGACTGGGGTAACACCCTCACACTCAAGCGACGGCTTGAATGGTATGGCTACAGCGTGCGGCTCGTTGAATATAACCCAGGCGACACCTTCCCAGCTGATATCGATATCATTGTAGGTGGCGGTGGCCAAGACTCTGGCCAAGCTACCATTCAGGATGATTTACTAGCGATTGGCCCCACCCTGCAGCGCCTGGCTGATGATGGTGTGCCAATGCTAGTGGTGTGTGGGCTATACCAGCTGTTTGGGCGGTTTTTTAAAACCACTCAGGGAGCGATCATCCGCGGGATTGGGCTCTTTGACATTGAGACAATCGCTGGTGAGCAGCGCCTGATTGGCAATATCGTCACTGCCAGCAGCGACTTTGGCGAGATTATTGGCTACGAAAACCACAGTGGCCTCACAACCCTTGGGCACAGCGTGCCACCCCTGGGTATCGTATCGCGCGGGGCGGGCAACAATGGTACCGACCAAACCGAAGGTGCGCGCTACCGCAATGTGATCGGCACCTACCTCCATGGCTCAATTCTACCCAAGAATCCACGCATTGCCGACTTCTTGGTTGAGCAAGCAGTGGCGCGGCGCTATGGTGAATTTGCGCCGTCTGTCCTCATCGATGACACCTTTGCCACCAAGGCACGCACTGTTGCGAGCAAGCGACCACGCTAGCCTGTTGCTATGCCTCTCAGTTTTTAGACCATAGAGTCATCAGTGTTGGATATCCAGACCTCGGATCCATATTTCCTCACCACAACATTAGACAATCTTAAGCGGACTTTTAGCAAATCTGCTATACTAGATCATTGTGACAACCCAACCAAAAGCCAGCGCGTCCTCTGTTGGGCGCATCGTTAGTCTCGACCTCATGCGCGGGTGGTTTTTGATTATCATTATTCTCGACCATCTCACCTACTTCCCCAATGGCCTCACCTTCCTCACTGGCGACAGTCGCCTCGCTGTGTCGGCAGCCGAAGGGTTCTTCATTATATCCGGCCTTGTCCTGGGCATTGTGCGCGGTGCCAAGCTCCGCACGCAGCCCCTCATGGCAGCGACGCGCTTGCTCTGGAAGCGAGCTGGTACGCTCTACCTCACGAGCATTATCGTGACGATGCTATCGCTCCTGATTAGTTGGTTCTTTATTGATAATAAAGGTGTCAAGTTGCCACTACCGCTGCCCGACGGTAATTGGCTTGGCCTGGCGTGGGATATTATCACCTTGCAGCAATTCTACGGCTGGGCGGACTACTTGCGCCTGTATGCACTGTTTATTGCGGTAGCACCAGGCGCGCTCTGGCTGCTGCGGCGCGGCAAGTGGTATATCGTGCTAGGGCTCAGCTTACTGGTGTGGGCACTGACGCCACGGCCAGTCAGTGAACTATACCAACCGCTCACCTGGCAGGTGCTGTTCTTTATGGCCTTTGTCTTGGGCTACTACCTACCAGAGATTACTGCACGCTGGCAATCGTGGCCGCTGCGCCGTCGACGCATCATCAAGCGCAGTATTGCAACGCTCTTCGTCCTCACACTCTTTGCCGACGCATACGTCACCTTTGTGGCGCATGGGCTGGGCGATGGCTTTCATCAAACGCTTGCCGCGGCCGATACCGCACTCGACAATCAGTTCCTCAAGCTCGACCTACCACTGCCTCGCCTTACCCTATCGTGGCTCTGGTTTGCTGGGTTCTTTATGCTGTTTCGGCGATTCGAGGATCGCATCAAGCGCTGGCTAGGCTGGATTTTGCTGCCGTTTGGCCATAATTCGCTCTATGTGTACACAGTGCATGCGTTCGTTATTCTCGTTATGCATCTCTTTGTAGCACCAGATTATTATATTAGCGATTTTTATTTTACGTCGGTCGATCGTTTCTACGAGATCCCGGCCAACTTCGCCTTATCTATCAGTGCACTTGCGCTTATCTACCTTGCCGTCAAGACGAAGTTTTTGATGAAGATTATTCCACGCTAACAGGGATCAGCTAGAGAGATAGACCTGCCTTTGTTTCATTGATCTATCCCATCAATCAGTACATCTTTGCTATACATATCCATAAAAAACAGAGGCCGCGCGAGCCTCGATTATCTATGGTATACCCGGCAGGGTTCGAACCTGCGACCTTTGGTTCCGGAAACCAACGCTCTATCCAGCTGAGCTACGGGTACGTATAGTGGTATTGTACCACGGATGATTATGGCTTTGCTAGTGGATTTTTTGCCAACAAATCGGTACTATAAAAGATATGAGTAAACAACTAGCGCGGCAACAATCTGCCGCACGGGTCAAGAAGCCCGCCCTTATTCTCGTTAATCGACTATTTCCCCTTGTCTGTAAGATGCGACGCCATTGGTTTCGCATTGCCATTGTACTAGCACCACTGGTGGCAATGGCGCTGTGCTGGTGGATTGGCAGCCAGCAGAGTGTATGGTTTGATGAGGCGTATTCGGTGTGGCTCGCCAAGCAGCCAATCAGTGAGCTCATCCGCCTCACTAGTATCGATACGCACCCGCCGCTCTACTATCTCATCCTCAAGCTCTGGGCCAGTGTGTGGGGTTATAGCGAGCCAGCCCTGCGTGCCTTCAGTATCCTCTGCTATGGCGGTGCGATGGTTATTATGGGGTGCTTTGTGCGGCGTTGGTTTGGCACACGCGCCGCGGGGTATACACTCCTCACACTAATTGGCACACCGCTGCTGATGCGCTACGGCTTTGAGATACGGATGTATGCACTGGGGTCACTCATCGGTGTAAGCGCCACCGCTGTACTGGCACGCGCCTGGCACGACGACCGTTGGCGCGACTGGATGCTCTATGCGGTGCTTGTCGCCTTCGGCATGGGGACGCTGTATTATAGCGCCCTACTCTGGCTGGCTCAGCTGCTCTGGCTGATGGTTATGACCTACCGCCGCCAAGGCTTACAACAGTGGTGGAAGTTGCCGTGGCTCTGGGCGTATGTCGTGAGCTTTATGCTGTTTTTGCCGTGGCTACCGACCTTCTTGGGGCAGATTGGCAATGGTGCTTTGGCCGAGATTGGCCAGCCGATGAATCTGCAGAATTTGCTTGGCATCGCATCCTTCAATATGATTTATAAGCCATCTTGGTTGCTAGGCGTTGTGTCGTCGCAGCTTGTCCTGATTATTATCTGTGCCGTTGCGTGGGCGTGGCCTCGTGCCATGCGTTCGTTGCCGCATCCCGAGCTTGCTTGGCTATTGCTTGCTCATATAGGTGTACCGGTTGCAGCGTTGGTCGTCGTGTCGCTATCTGCTCCAATGTATGTCGAGCGCTACCTTGCTCATGTGGCAATCAGCGGCATTACTGTTGCGAGTGTCGTCCTCTATATGGCCTGCGCAGCTCTGCATCGTTCGCCATTGCGCTGGCACAAGGCTGTGTCGACCGCTCTCTTGGTGCTCTTGCCAGTGGTTATGGTTTATGGCATGGTGCAGCTATCATTGCAGGGTAACTTCAACTTCCAGCGCGATGAGCGGCCCAATGTAAAGCAAATTGCCACCCAACTACTCGGCACCTGCCGCGATGGGAGCGTCATCCTTGCGGCCGACCCGTACATTGCCATAGAGATAAGCTATTATCTCGAGCAAGCACAGTCACGTTGCCCCATCTACATGGCCTATGTGGGTGGCCCACTGATGGGCGGCTACGCACCGCTCGAGGGGAGCACCACCTACCGCAAAGTCGCCGACACCACTCAGCCCTTTACCGATGCCAAAAAAATTAACGTCCTCTACTATAGCAGCTCAACCGCAACCACCACCCCAACACTACCCAGTGCCTACACCCTGCGCTCCGTCACCGGCGACCCACTGGTGCTGATGCAGTTTGCCCGCGACTAATAATGCTGATTATTGCTATTTCTACAGTGGTAGATGCCACCCATAATTGCAGATTATCCCATTATCATCTACACTAGAAGGATAAGGAGGCATATATGATCGAACAACTCAAAAGACAGATTATTGGTGCGTGGTGGGTGATTATTATCATTAGCCTATCGTTGATTATCTTTGGTGGAGTGTCGCTTGCGATGCCGGCAATGACCCTCACTGTTTTGATGACAGTCCTTGCAGTTTTGATCATCGTCTGGGGTCTATCACAGCTAGTGCGTGGGCTGCAGGTAGCAGATGGCCAAGCCAAGACATTTCTCGTGGTGGCAGGCGCGCTGCTTATTTTGCTTGGCGCGGTGATGCTTGCTAACCCTCGGGTTAGTGTGGCGACGCTCAGCTTTGTCCTTGGCTGGGTGGTAATGCTCCGCAGCCTCATCGACCTTATACTCAGCCGTATCTTTCCCGCTAAGAGCCGCACGCGAGCGCTCTGGCTCATGTCTGGTGTGATCGGCGTAATCGTTAGCTTCATTCTCTGGCTTTTCCCAGTGGGCAGTGCTCAGCTTTTCGTCCAGATCGTTGGTGGCTATGCACTGGTCAATGGTATCATCCTCCTTGTCAATGCCATCGAGCTGCGCCGCACCGTGCGCCGTCGCATGCGTGGGCATCACACAGCCAACAAGCCAATCGACCGCGGTGAGGTGATTGACCTGTAGTATACAGTACAATACTTACACCTCAAAACTTGCGTCGTTTTTCCGCCTCAACCATACTCAGGATCGACATCTTGAAAATACCAATTTCTCAGCATTAGTGCCGCAAGTTGGATTGCCGCAGCGAATTTTTGTAAAGCAGCGAGAGAATGAAGCTAGTATAGAAAAAGGACTAAGATTTTGTTTGCAATATCTTAGTCCTACCATATATTCATCGTCACCTTAGCTGGCAAAGTGTACGGATCATAGAGAACACGCCCAAGGTCTGATTTTTGTTGATGCTAAAATTTTACCTCTGCAGCTCCGGCTCGCACACTGCTGGCTGGGTTGGTTCAACCACGCGGATTACATGACAGTAGCGCAGTACACCATCGGTCGCTTGCGACTCATTCTCACCAGATTGCGCGTGGTAGGTATCACACCCGCCCTCTTTGGGCTCACTCTCTGAGCCCTTTATATGATAGACAAGCCCCCGGGTGGTACGCGTCGTTGCTTCTATGCAGTATGTTGCCGATGCGACGTACTTGAGCGTCGCCGTAATGTTCTCACTCTTGTGATAATCAGCCGGGAGCGACGTTGGGTAGCCATTATAAAACGTCCTGTAGGCTGTCATTGCCGCGGCAGCAGCCCGCAGATCACTCACGAGCTCCGTCTGGGCTGCACGCTGACGCCACGCACCATACCCCACAATCGACGCCGACACCAAGATCGCTAGTATCGCCACTACTGTCAAAATCTCGACTAGCGTAAACCCTCGCTTATTCATGCCTTCATCATACCATAAGCATCATAGAGAGTACAGATGGTACTGCTGTGGTGCACAAACAAACACACGCCCACCAAACCCCATGGTGTACTCACTATCTACTCTCTGGAGCGTTTTACACCAAGTAGCTGATAATCTCATCTGCCACTGCGATAGCCGATGGATAGGTGCTCGTGTCAATCGGGCCACCAGGCGTTAGGTCGTGGCTAGCCAGCACCGCTGGGAATTGCTGCATGCTATCCATGTCGTCCTCGCCATCACGCATAAATTCTTCGAAGCTCTGAATCACCGCTGCATCACGCCCAGCACGCCGCCTGGCCTCAGCCACGCCCTTAAAGCGCTCATAGCGGAGTTCATCTGGTGCTGTGAGCACCACCGTGCGGTAGCGATCACCCAGTCGCTCCTTGAGACGGCAAGCACTGCGGTAGTCACGCAGGCCATCGAGCACCACCAGCTCCACACCAGGCCGCTCAAGCAGCTCCAGTGCCCGGTCGGCCAGTAAGCTCGGCGCAGACTCCGTCATGATCTGCAGCACGCGCAAATAATCGCTCCGCTTGCGCAGTGTCATATGATGGCTCGCGGCATATTCGCGCAAGACATCGCTCGGACGAAACAAAACAACCCCGGCACCCAGCCGCGGCATTAGCTCACGAATTGTTGATGATTTGCCGGCGAGTTCTCGCCCAGTAATATTCACAATTTGGATAGTTCGAGTAGATCTCATACCCTCTATTGTAGCATGGCATTCGCGGCAGAAATACCTCAAAAACAGCAAATTTATGGTATTTGTTCTATTTTTAGCTCATGAACTCTGGTATACTCTCATCTCTGCCTGCAGTTTTATTCAATGAAGTATGGTGGCTCGTCGCTATAATAAGCGCTGCATCCTCACACTAAAAGGGTGAATGTTCTAGAAAAGCATTCATTTTATGCAGCTGAACTAGCATCAGAAAGCGTGTGAAGTGAGCTACTGGGCTATAAAATGAGGGCGTCTCGGTATTTACAGTAAGATATATTATTGCATCATTATGTATAATATTGTGTATTATATGTTATTACCCCTGTTTTTGGACACATTATGCAATATTGTGCGTTATTTTGCCATTTTCCTCTTCCCTTTTTGCGACCTCTGTTGTATAGTGAATGGACTATGAGTACACAACAGAGACCAAACAGGGGTCGAAAAGCCCCAAATTTTTCACCAACACCCAAATATGGTGATGGCAAGTACCGTCACTTGGTAGAGGATCCTAGCTCACAAGATCCTGAAACTAAGGGTGTTTCGCGGCGAGGTGTCATTGGTGCAGCAGCTCTTGTATTTGGTGCTGTAGCCGGCTTTGCAGCAATGCAATCAAAAGATAACCACGATCAGTACTCTTCTGCTGAGCATCAACCCACCCCCGAAGAGCAAGCTACCCGGCTAGTCGATGCCTATAGCGATTACCTCAGCCAGCGCCAAGCCTACGAAGCAGGCCAGGTTACTCAGGAGCCCCAGCCACCGGTTGAGCTAAGCAATATTACCACACGACCGGTTGAGGCTGGCGATAGCATCGGTACTGTGGTAGACCGGCACATCGCCACACTCGCCGAAGCAGATGCATTCCATACTAAGCCCGAGCAAGATGGCGTGACTAATGCTACGTCGGCCCGCGTTGCTGAGCTCCACCTGACCGATGGCAACACGCGCTACGAGCTCCAGCCTGGCGACACCGTGACACTCGCGCAATACCAGGGTTTTGTTATACCACTGACAATCAACTCGCACGAGCCAAGCTCCGGCGTGCCACAGCACACTCTCGAGCCATAACTATTCATGCGCTGTAGTAAACCAGCCAGCCGCTCTGGCTGGTTTTTTGGTATGAGCATAGCCAGTTCGCTCTCTCGCATCAAGAGTGGTATAATAACGTATACGATGCAAATGGAGCAGGTGCAAGCACTGATTTTTACGATTCGCCAAGCGGATGCCACGCGGCTGGATGACCTTGCCTATGCCAAGAAAACGGTGCGCGCACTTGCCGAGCTGGCTGGCCTGCACGCGCTCGAGTCTGTCTCGCATCAGTTCTCACCGCAGGGCGTGAGTGTGTCGTTGCTGCTCGCGGAGTCGCACGCCACCATCCACACCTGGCCCGAAAGCCGCGGAGCGTACCTCAGTATTGCCACGTGCCGACCACTGAGAGAGGATACAATTGAGACTCTCCGCCAAGCCATTGCAGACGCATTTTATACCAACACTATAACGATCGAAAGCGCTATCTTATGACCAAACGCACCAAAGCTCGCCTCAAAATCAACGACGTCCTGCGTGGCAAGCGAACCAACTTCCGCGCGGTGGGTTGCCTATTGTTCAAAGAAGACAACCCCGAGACCAAGCAAACCTCCTACTGGGAAGAATGGGAGCTGACGGGCCTCGAAAATTATGATAGCTGGGTGGAGTACGACCACGATAGCAAGGTTGTGTCGCTCTATGAGCCGGTGCGGTTTGCCCAGCGGCTTGAGCCAGAGCACCTGGCGGCTGGTAATGAGTTTACCCTCACGCTCGAGGACGGCACCGCACAGACCATTACCGTTGCCGAGGCCGGCGAAGGCACCATTATGGCTATCCACGGCAAGAATGCCTACCAGGTCTTCGAGGGTGAGCCAATGGCCTATGCCAGCCTGCACTACACCGACGCCGAAACCGGCGCCACCACCACCTACACGGTCGAAAAATACAACCGGCGCGAGTACGATGTCTACCGCAAAACACCCCTGTCCGATGCGCAGCAAAAGGAACTATTTGGCCGGCTCATTCGTCCGCGCAACTGGCCGCTATTTTGGCGCTGGGTAGGAATTATTGCCTTTGTTAGTTCACTATTGTTTGCCATCTATGATGAGTTCTTTAGCCATGATAATTCGCACAGCACCGGCACCTACCACGGGCGTAGCGTCTATGGTGGTGGCAGTGGCGGCGTAGGCAAATAACCTGGACGTGGAAGGCATACAGAAGACACTATGGCACATACTCGCGTCACGCCACCGGGCACCAAGCACATCACCAGCAAGGAAAATATCGCGCTGTTTGCGGCGGCGCTCCTCGTGGCAATTGGCGGGCTTATCTACGAGCTTATCCTAGGCACAGCCGCCTCGTACCTAGTGGGTGATTCAATCCTGAGCTTTAGCCTGGCAACTGGTATTACCCTCTTTGGCATGGGGGTGGGGTCGCTGCTGGTGCGGCATATTCGCTGGCACCCGGCCACCAGCTTCGCCGTTAATGAAATCCTGCTGGGGCTGGTGGGTGGTAATTCGGTGCTGCTGCTCTACAGCGCCTTTAGCTTGAGCAAGCTGCACTGGCCGGTATTTGCGCTGATTAGCCTGGTGATTGGTGTGCTGATTGGCCTGGAGATCCCACTGCTGGTGAAGATGTTTACCCGCTACGGCCGGCCGTCTTCGGTGGAGCTGCTCAGCAAGGTGCTCGCGATCGATTACTTTGGCGCGCTGGTGGCTTCGCTAGTCTTCCCGCTCTTCTTGCTACCTAGCCTGGGCCTGATGCGCAGCACCTACTTGATCGCTACACTGAATATCGCCGTGGCAGTGCTGATTCTGCTGCAGCTGAAGACCTCGCGCAGGCTCCTGGCCGCCAGTGTAGTGGCGACCATCCTGCTGCTGGGGCTGTTCTTTGGCGCCAGCTGGCTGGAGCACCGCATCGATACCAAGGCCTACAAAGACCCGGTTATCCTCTACCAGCAATCGGCTTACCAAAAGATCGTCCTCACCAAGTACAAGCAGGATCTGCGGCTGTATCTGAATAACAATCTGCAGTTTTCGAGCCTAGACGAAGCCCGCTACCACGAAACGCTGGCTGGTGCGGCGATGACGGCGGTCAAGCAGCCCAAAAACGTGCTGATTATGGGCGGTGGCGACGGGCTGCTGGCGCGCGAGATCCTTAAGTACCCGAGTGTGGAGCATATCACTCTGGTGGATATCGACCCAGCCATGACGCAGCTGGCGCGCACTAGTCCCCTGCTCGCCGAGCAAAACAGGCGCTCGCTTGCTAGCCCCAAAGTGCGCGTCGTCAACGAGGACGCGTTTTTATTTGCCTTCAAGACGCACCAGGTATATGATGCCATTCTGATTGATCTCGTCGACCCATCAAACGACCGCCTGGCCAAGCTCTACTCGCAGCAATTCTACCGCCAGGCCGCGCGCATCCTCAGCCCCAGTGGCGTGATGATCACCCAAGCAACGTCATCGTATTTTTCGCCACACGCCTTCGCAATGGTGGCTAGCACCGTCGCATCCGCCCAGCCCCAGCGGCATATCACCCCCTTTAGCATCAATGTGCCCTCCTTTGGCGAGTGGGGCTTTGTGCTCTCGACCAAGGATAAAGCTAGCCTGCTAAGCCAGCCGCTGCCGCCTAGGCTTAGCTACACCGATACCAAACTGCTCGACTACGCCCTGCGCCAGCGCCCCGCTAGCCTACCCCCGGCCGGCATCTCTACCCTGCTAACACCGCGGATCATCGACGTCTATAATCGTGATATGGCGCAGTGGCGGTATTAATAAAGAACGCTCCTCCGTGTAGAGCCTAGCTCTTCCCTAGAATCAATCTGTAATCACAATTCGTCATTTACGGGTATATAGCCTGGCTAAAAACTAACCCGTCAGAACTATCACATTCCTCGCTTTACCCATCAACACCTACTAACTCTTCTATACTATTGGGATATTTTGCGTATATTTGCTCTGCAGGCTGGTATATCGTATGATATATTCATGTATCATAAACGACTACGCGAACAAGCCCGCCATTATGACGTCCAGTGGTACCGCCAAACAGGTGTATTTTACCCTGAGTAACTATCAGGTACGCCAACCGCTGGTGTATCTGCCAATACCTGGCGCGAGTACATAAATCTGATACGCCAAGCAGCTGCCGATCACCCTGCCCATCGCTTGATCAGCCCCGAACTCATGACGACGGTAGGCATGGAGCTGGCTGAAATCCCAATCCCAGACCAACATGCAGCGGTAAATGGCCGTCTCACCGAGCTGGAGAAGCTTTCTACCTCTATGCCCACAGCGGAGCTAGTGGTAGGCACACCAGAGTATCACCCGGATGGAATTTACAACTCACTTGTTATTATCCAAAATGGTACACGCCGCATACTTGAGCGCAAACGCACGATTTTTAGCTCAGCCGAGCAGGGGACATTCACCGCAAGCAACACATTGCAGCAACAGTGTACTCGCACGTTATCTGCTGTGTGTGCCGATTTAGTAGGCTATGGTGTGCAATATCCCAAGCTTCCCCAAGACACTCGTGCCATCCACGCCAGCTGCTGCTGGGCGACACCGCTCGAGGAGGGAGCTCGCTATGCCGCAGCGCCAGATGAAAAACGCTATACCGGCGCCATGACGCACACGCTCAGCAATCTCTTTGCACGCTATCCACAGCTACAGCAGGTCATAGTCGTCGATCGCACCCCACCCGGCACAGCCATCCCACCGCTCAACTGCGTGGCGCGGCGGAAGACGCATAATGGTATAATAGAGTCATGACACAATACGAAGGAACCAAACTCGCCGACTTTACACCTATAGCCAAAGTCGACACATTGCAAATCATCGACATCATCCCTAGCACTGGTGCCGAGGTACCAGCTGGCGCAACCATCACTGCACACTATACTGGTGCACTGTGTAAAAATAGCATCATCTTCCAGAGCAGCCACGACTTTGGCCAGCCCGTCACCTTCGGCCTCGACCAAGTCATCCGCGGTTGGACAGAGGGCGTGCCTGGCATGAAGGTCGGTGGCATGCGCCGGCTTATCATCCCAAGCGACATGGCCTACGGCTCCGTTCGCGCTGCCGCTAATATTCCACCCAATAGTGATCTCGTGTTTGACATTGAGTTGATGGATATCAAATAACAGAGGTCATTATGTAATAAGAAGCTCATACTAGGTGAGCTTCTTATTTTCTTTGTAGATTTGCCTAAGGCGATTGATATTTGTCATTATGGACACTCCTGACACCAAGCAAATAGCCACCCTTTCCAGATGGCTATTTGCAATGCAGCTGTAGCTATAACGCGATGTTACTTCTTGTCGCTGCTTTTGTCGTCGACAACTTCGCCTTCGACGGGTTCGTCTTTGCCAGGCTTCTTGTCGGTAGCTTTTGCCTTAGCGTCAGCTTCTTCTTCGGCTTTTTTGTCCTCAGCTTGCTGCTGATAGAGCTTAGCACCGATAGACATTGTCACGTCGCCCAGCGCCTTGGTGGCAGCCTCGAGCTCGTCTTTGTCTTCTGCGTTCTTGTGCTTCTCAGCTTCGGCAATGGCATCTTCCAGCGTCTTCTTGTCGTCGCTCGAGATCTTGTCCTTAAACTCATCGGGCATTTTCTTTGCCTGGTAGATGGCATTCTCGAGGTGGTTCTTGGCGTCGATTGCTTCACGCTTCTTCTTATCTTCATCGGCGTGGAGCTCAGCTTCCTTCTGTGCCTTCTCAATATCTTCCTTGCTCATGTTGCCAGAGTTTTGGATGGTGATCGACTGCTCTTTGCCTGTGCCTTTGTCCTTAGCGGTAACACTGAGGATACCATTGGCGTCAATGTTAAAGGTCACTTCAATTTGTGGCACACCGCGTGGTGCTGGTGCAATACCGTCAAGCACGAAACGGCCCAGGCTCTTGTTGTCGTTGGCAAACTCGCGCTCGCCCTGCAAAACATGGATCTCCACTTGTGGCTGGTTGTCTGCTGCGGTTGAGAATACTTCACTCTTGCTGGTTGGCACAGTGGTGTTGCGGTCAATTAGCTTGGTCGACACACCGCCCATGGTCTCAATGCCGAGGGACAGCGGCGTCACATCTAGCAGCAGCACGCTCTTGACGTCACCAGCCAGCACACCGCCCTGAATGGCCGCACCTACGGCCACCACTTCGTCTGGGTTAACGCCTTGCATCGGGTCTTTGCCAAACAGTTTCTTCACCCGCTCGACCACTGCTGGCATGCGGGTCATACCACCAACCATGACGATGTTGTTGATATCAGACTTGCTCAGCTTGGCGTCTTTAAGCGCCTTCTCGACTGGCCCATCGAGGCGGTCAAGCAGATCCTTCACCAAGTCCTCAAGTTTGGCGCGCGTCAGGCTCATCTCGAAGTGCTTTGGCCCATCAGCATCAGCTGTGATGAATGGAATATTGACATCATACTCAGTAACTGTCGAGAGCTCCTTCTTTGCCTTCTCGGCTTCGTCCTTGAGGCGCTGCATGGCAGCGTTGTCTTTGCGCAGATCAATACCTTCTTTGGCCTTAAAGTCATCGAGGAAGTAGTTGACGATGGCGTTGTCGAAGTCCTCACCACCAAGGTGAGTATCACCATTGGTCGACTTCACTTGGAAGAACTCATCGGCAATCTCCAGCACCGACACGTCGAAGGTACCACCACCAAGGTCAAAGACAACAATGTTCTCTTCTTTGCCTTTATCGAGACCATAGGCGAGAGCAGCCGCCGTTGGCTCATTGATGATACGCTCGACTTCTAGGCCAGCAATCTTACCCGCATCCTTGGTAGCTTGGCGCTGCGAGTCATCGAAGTAGGCTGGCACAGTAATGACCGCCTTCGTCACTTTCTCACCCAAGAAGGCCTCAGCATCAGCCTTGATCTTGCTCAGAATCATGGCGCTCACTTCTTCTGGTGTATATTCTTTATCGCCCAGCTTGACGGCAACGGCATTACCCTTTTTGACGATCTCGTATGGCATAATGTCGAGATCTTTCTGGACTTCTTTGTCGGTGAATTTGCGGCCAATCAAGCGCTTAACGCCATAGATTGTGTTCTTAGGGTTGGTCACGCGCTGGCGCTGCGCCACCTGCCCCACAAGGCGCTCACCTTTTTTGTTGATTGCTACCACTGATGGTGTGGTGCGGTTGCCTTCAGCATTGGCGATAACCTCTGGCTTGCCCGCAAGCAAGTATGCAAAGGCACTGTTGGTCGTACCAAGGTCGATGCCGATAGTTTTACCCATATGTTTCCTCCTAGTGCGCCTGCCCTGCCGGCAACGACGCAACGTTGTTAGTTTATTGTTTCGGTTATTAACATCTTGTTTATTCTAGCACTCTTTAGTAGCGAGTGCCAATAGGTTTAGTATAGCGAGCTAGCACTCGGCTGTCAAGAGTGCTAATAGATTTTGCTTACCACTGGTAGATCTCATCACTCGCAGTAATTGCTGCCGCGAGCGTCTCAGCTCGCCGGAGACGCCAGTACGCCATCACTGCATAGGCAAAAACTGCCACACCACCGGTCAGCACCGCATAGCCCACGCCGCGCACAACCCGCGTGTCACTCCCTTGGATAAATATTACATAGAGCGAAACTGCACCCACCAGTGGTGCTGCCGCTGCTGCAACCACCGCCCAGCGTGCCCGCACTACACGCTTACTAGCAAATGTCCGGGTATGCTGGCGTCGCGCCCACACTGCAGCAAGTGCCGCCACGAGTCCAGCACCAATCACCATAAGCAAATAGAGGCGATTCGTCGCTTGGTTGGCATCGTCTACTGTTGTATTGAGCGCACCAACGGCTGAATCATACTGACTCACTGCTGTTTCTACATCTGTCAAATAGACTGCTGCTGCCTGCGTATCTTTGCTGGCAAAGGCCTGCGGAGCACGCTCAAGAAGCGTCTTGACGGCCGAGGCTTTTTCTTTTACTACTGCTGCGCGACGGCTATATTCATCGCCAAGTTGTGGAGAAAATGAGTGCTCTGCCACTGCCGCAAAGGCTGCCGCGGCCTGCTTGGCCCGTTCGTCGATGGAATCCTTCTTGGGCTGGGAGGCATAGAGCTCACGTGTAAAGGCTTGGTAGGCTGTGCTCGCTCGCTTAACCACTGTAATATCAGCCTGGTTGACAAGTGGCGTTGCATGAGTCTGAGCACTGCCAACACCAAGTGTTGCTAATACGATGAGTGTTCCTGCAAGCAGCCAACGCCTCACCCTGCCTACTCCTACGGCTTTCGGCTGACCCGCACCATGGCATGGCGCAGGACATGGCCATCGAGCTTGTAGCCACGCTGCAGCTCTTCGCTAATAATTTCTTTGTCGCCGCCTTCATCGTCCATCGAGATAGCCTCGTGGAGGTCTGGGTCAAACTCGGTCGTGCCAAGCTCAACCACGATCGGCTCGAGCTTGAACTCTGCCATCAAGCCATCGAGCTTCTTCGACATCGCCACCACTCCACTTGCCCAGGTATCGTTCTGGAGCTTCTTGGGGACGTTGGCGGTGGCACGCTCGATCGTATCAATCACAGGCAGGAGCTTGCGAATTGCCTGCTGAGTGCCCGCTGCCTTGGCCTGGGCCTTCTCTACATCAACGCGTTTGCGATAATTCTCAAAGTCTGCTCTGGTGCGCTGCAAATCCTGCGTCAGCTCGCCAATCTGCTGCTCGAGCTCGGCCGTATCTGGCGCTTTCTTGTGTTTTGTCATCGATATCATTCCTCCTGCCTAGTGGTTTTGCCTGTGGTACTGAGCAGGCTGCTCAGTCGTCATTATCCTTCATAGTATAGCATGGCTGCAGCGCAAATAACAGTGGTCGTGCCATCATAATATCTCCTCCAGCATCACCCCAGTGCGCTTGACCAGCTCGATGGTGCGGCGGTAGTGCTGGCGCATCGGGCCAATCACACCAATGTAGCTGCGGTCGCTATAGGGCGAGCGAAATTTGCTAATGATGAGCGTTGCGTCGCTGCTCTTACCAATGGGATTCTCGCTACCGATATAGACGTTAAGTGGCTCGTTGGGCCGAGCTTCGCGCAGCCACGGCTCGATATTGTCAATCAAATGTGCGACCGATTGGACGTGCTTGCCCTCGAGAAATTCTGGCTGGCTAAAGAGCCGACTAATACCATTCATATAGAGTTCACTGCCGATGGTAGCAAAGCCCAGGTTACCCGTGAGCTCGACGAGGCTATCAACCGCACTGCGAATGGCTCGGTCAGCTGCATCGAGATGTGAGTTGACGTGCGCTTCGATGGCCTTAGTGCTGCGGTCAATTCCGCTAGGGAGCTCACTCATCTGAGCGTTGGTGATGCCGTTGACGTAGAAGCGGTAGCCCTTGCTGGTGGGGATACGCCCGGCACTGGTGTGCGGCGCCTTGACGAAACCCATCTCCTCGAGCTTGGCCATCTCGCTGCGGATAGTTGCACTAGACACCCCAAATAGCTTCGCTAGCGTCACACTCCCCACAGGGGCAGCGATCTCGGCGTATTGCTCAATGATGGCAGAAAGAATCGCTTGTTGCCGTTCGGTCATAGTCGCATTATAGCGCAGGTTTGGCACTCTCGTCAATAGAGTGCTAATGAGCTAGTGAAAGATGTAGCCTATTCCTTGCTGCTTAACCGCTGCGATAACCTGCTCGATGTTAGCAAAAGCGTTGCTACTTGAGATCGAACCATTGATAGAATGGCGGGCTGCATCAACCCGCATCGCTGTCGACATTGCTGCAAGATATCGCTCACGCATCGCTGGTGACCCCTGTGCAATTGCTCGGCTCACTGCCGCATTAACGCTAAAAGCGACAATCTCGGTGATGGCGCGATATCGATCCCTCTTCTCCTCATGATATATCGGATGATGAACAAAATGGCTTAGGTGGACTGCCTCATGAATAACTTCGTGTGCAGCAATAAGTGTCTGCGATCTATCGGGCCGACCAGGCTGCTTCTTGCGAAGGCTAATGTGTGGGCGTCCGCTATATGCGCGATAATCTGGTGCGATGATTATTGACTTAGCATAGGTAATGGCGTGTTGCCTATCTTGGACGGGCGGTATTTCATCAAGCGGCCACGCTTCTGACGTAAAGAGGTCTGCTATAGCTTCTGGATGTTGCGCTACTCTTGCTACATTACGGCGTTGAGTTGGTGAGGGATAGCACATTGGTGATCGTACATGGTCATTTGCAGGCACAGCAATGAGTGGATATACATCGCGCTCTTGCCATTGTCCGTGCGGATATTCGCGTGGTGGTGAGAGTATACCACGGCGAGTCACACGACAAGCATGGAGCGTATCCAGCGTTGTCGCAAGTATACAGACGTTTCCCAGTGCCTCTTGCACTCTCGGGAGGTCGGCAATTTCGTGTGCTAACTCCAGCCCATCACGAGCAAGCGTATAGCCATACCCCCGCTCTTGGGTGGAGCTATACCACTCTTGGATCGATTGTGGTCCAGTATGCCAGCGGCGTGTCACAGAGAGTTACCCTCCACTCCTTGGTCGTCGAAATCGCGGTGCAGGAGCGATGACGACATACATGCAGTGATCTTTATCTCTACTGCCTTGTCATTTCTTCTTACTATTTTACCTATCACAACTAGCGCTCCTTACACTGAGCAATGAGCTGGCTCAGCTCATCTCTTGCCTGCAGATTCTGCTGCTTGAGCCGATCCATAGCACGCACGATGGCCTTACCCAGGTCGGGGTCACCATCTGCAATGTCAAAGCAATTTTTCCAGAGCTCACTATACGTCCAAGCCATCATCGCTATCCTGCGGCGCAACTCGGCTGCTCGCGGGCAGCCATAGCACTGCTTGGGGATATAAGAAGCCGCAGATATATCTGGCTCATCTAGCCCCTCCACAATGCCATAAAATTCTCGTCCTTTGTCTGATGCCATCAGTGTTTTGTATATTCCCCTCTGTAGTTATTTATTGACGAAATAGGCTGCTATTGCTCGGAGGTGTCTCATTCGGATGAGTCCTGCTCATCTCCACCAGTACGACGGACTGTCGCTGCTTCGCTACTCTCTCCATTAGGCGCAGCGGGCGAGCCGCACACCTCTACAACCGTTTCTCCATCTCGACTCGTGCATTTTATAATTCCAAGGCAGCCTGCTGTTTGCTTTTTTATGCCTGGTAGCAACTGATTGAGCGCAGCATCGCCCAGTGCAAGCTTCATCCTTGCAAACTCCCTATACTCAGCTCGTGCTTCTTCTAGCCGCTCTGGATCCTCTAGGATCTGCTCTATCTCCTCCTCAGACATGCCTTGCACTCGTAGCCATGTTGTAATATTGTCTGCTGTCTCCAGTGCTGTACGTTCCAGCGCTTCCTTCTGCGCCCATGCCGTTTTGAGCGCTTCTATTATTCCTGCCAGGAGCGGGCACTTTCGACATTTTTCAGGAATATCACTATCAAGATCAGGGGCAGTCCTCAGCCAATCAACAATATCATTAAACTTATCATCAAGCTGCTCTGTCACAATATCAGGTAGTGTAGCGATTTTTTGCCCTGTTGTCAATCTGAGTAAATTTGAGCTGCCAAAACTCTGGCAGCTCTCACACCTCTCGTTGTCATCACCTCTTCCTTGGAACATTGATAAGGATGAATATTATTCGTGATTATTCAGCTCCTCTCCCTGAGGTCAGGGTTAATTGTTACGATCGATAGTAGCTCCATCAGATGAAGTAGCCTATCCCCTCTCACCATACCAGAGTAGAAACAGCGTAACAGTACCTGGTATAACCTACAAATTTGCGACCATTACTTCCCGCTACGTGCCCGGGTGAAGCGTCGGGCAGCGTCGGTGGAGAACATGAGCACGATGACGATGTTGATACCAATGAAGAGCAGTGTACCAGCCGCCGACCACGTGACCCTACCGATCGTCAGCCCAAATGAGCTAATCACCGCTGCAAGGCTAGCAATGCTCATCAGCAAAATCCGCGAGCGATCGCTGCCGCGGAAGGTCAGCCCCGCAAGAAAAATCACGATGCCAATCCACGTCGTGGATACAATGGCCGAGATAGTCGCCACGATATGCGTGGTACTCTCAATGCTCTGCAGCGGCAAGCCACTCTCGTGAAAAATCCGCACCACCTCCATGCGCAAGTGGCTAAAGTTGAGAATCTCGAAGAAGGTACTCATCGTGGCTACAGCAATCGCCAGACCAATCATAATAATCCCAAGGGCGATCTGTGGTGGGCGGCGGCTCAAAAATTGCGACATGAGGGTAGCGTGTTCATCAGGCATAGTCTCGTGCGCCGTTGCATCGAGAATCAGATCGGAAGGCACGTCCTCATCTTCGCTTGCCTTGGCACGGACACGGCCAAGCTCAATAACGGGCAGGTCGCCATCGGTGATAATGTTGTCTCCACCCCCGTTGCGTGAGTGGTAGCCCGTTGAGAAGTCCTCTAATACCGTTAGCTCAATCGAGCGAAGGGCGCGCGTAACCGTCTTGACGACATAGTCGCGCTCGATGTCGGTGTTCTCATCGATCTTGTGTGTCACTTGCAACGTAAAGATTGATAGCCCCACACTCTTGTCGTACGTACCAGCCGCCAGCCAGTCCACTTGATGCCCACCAGGCAGCAACCACCCCTGGGGACAGCGCCAAAAGCGCACGTGGTGGCGCTTGCCTGGGTTGCCATCGATCTCCTGCTGGTAGGCAAAGTCCTGCTGCCGGCCAAACAGCACCAGGGGTGAGACGGGGGCATTGGCATAGCTGCGGCGGGTTAGTGTGGCGAGGACAATCCGCCACGACGAGCGCACCGTCACGTCATCGGCCAGCGCCCAGCCAGCGGCCGTCATGGCACGGTGGAGCTGAGCTTCGCTGCCGCGAAAGGCGAGATTGACTGGGTCGCCAAGGAGACCATCTGGGGTGCGCGTCCGGCCAATGAAATAATTAGGCACATAAATACTACTCAAGATGCGGTGCAAGCGTGGCAAGGCAAAATACGCCGTAATCACCCACACCACAGCAAAGAACCCTACCAGCCACCAGCCACCGGTGTGCCAGCCCTCGCGCCACACCAGCCACACAAACCAAAACGATGCCACCCCGGCAAAGATAAAGAATCCTTGATCGACCAACGCCGTGGGCGACCACACTGGCCGACGCAGCGCCAGGGATGAGCGCTGCTTGTGCTCAGCATCACCTGGCTCAGCGGCAGTGCGCGTGGCTGGCTTGCTCATACATGCTCCGGGTGCTCGCGCAAGAGGCTATCGAGCAAGTCTCGCGCCGCCAAGCGAGCTTCGTCGTCCTTGCGATTATACACATCTGGCTTGGAGGCAATCGCCCGCACAATGCGTGCCGTCTCGTCGATATCATCGTTGATGACGAAGTGGTAGTATGGGACTTCGAGTGCGTGAGT
>CALHQH010000010.1 GCA_938036625.1 uncultured Candidatus Saccharibacteria bacterium
GATATTCCCATCATCGCAAGCACAATATCTCGCTGGTGTTTCAGAATTATAACCTGATCGATTATCTGACGCCGCTGGAAAACTTGAAGTTAGTTAATCCCAAGGCTACCAACGAAACGCTACATGCCATGGGTCTGGACGACGATCATATCAATCGTAATGTCATGAAACTTTCTGGCGGACAGCAACAGCGCGTAGCGATCGGCCGAGCCCTCGTCTCGCATGCGCCGATCGTCTTGGCAGACGAGCCGACTGGTAACCTGGACGAAACTACCGCCGCTGACATCATCGACATCTTGCGCCGGGCCGCCCATGAAAACGACAAATGCGTCATCGTCGTCACCCACAGTAAACAGCTGGCTAAAGAGGCGGATGTGGTGCTGACACTCAAAAATAAATTACTCCAAAAAAGCAAGGAAGATAAAAAATCAGCCCGCAAGAAAGCTTAATCGTGGTGCAGATAGTGCCGCAATGTGTCAGGCAAAGTAGGCGCGAGCATGTTGTAGGTGTCATCAGTGAGGGCAATTGATAGTCGGTCGCGTGGCTGACGCTTGGACAATTTCGTCATACCAAAGAGCGCTGGACTCATTTTTCCACCAGGAACATTGTCGAGTCGGCCAAAACCGGTGGTCAGTCGAACCGTATATTCATCCTGCGCTTGAGCGAGATCAACGAGTTCGCTAAGCAGTGGAACGAGTGTATCATTACCAAAATCAGCCCGCTGCTCACGTGAGAAACGCGCGTTGCTCTGCGGTAGTGGCACTGCAAGGTTCTGTCCATCACCTGTCCAGTCGATCAGCTCGCCGCCATAACGTTGCACGGCAGTGAGTGCTTGGCTACCAAAGCAAACGATGAATGAGCGCAGTTTTCCATTATGACGCGTCATCTCCCTGGTTGAATGCGACACATCCCATGTGGTGAGGATTGCATTTGGCGTGGTGGGTGATTTGAGGGCTAACATGTCGGCAACCGACTGAGTAGGGCATGATGCTCGCGCCAATGCTTGCAGCGCCGTAATGCCAGCGCCGAGTGCAGTTTTGGTTCTGTCATATTGCCATAGTGTTTCTAGTTCATCCAGCTGACATTTGGTCGGTGTACGATCTTTGGTAAAAGCAGCCTGTAGAACGGCATGTTGGTCGGGCAGCGGCAAGTTGAGGACGCGATGATCAGGATTCATTGCACTCTCAGTCAGGGTAATGTCGTCTTGGTTGCTTTCAATGACACGTCCAGCAACTGACGACCCATCAACGCGGTGCCCTGTGATATGTGCTTTTTGAAAATCAAATCGGCCGTCAGTCGGAGCCTGCGGTGAGCACGCAGTAGCGATTGCCCCAATTGAATCAGGATTACATTCATCATGCACAAAGACAGTTGCTGCATCTGGTATCGTATCGGCCATGGGTGCGTGCTGCAGAAAATCACCGATTGTTTGCACGAGTGTTTGCTGGTAGTCATACGCTACTTTGGCGTGCGAAGTTTCGTGATGCATTAGTTATATTATGCCACATATTGGTGGAATAGGGTATGATTAAAGGACGCCTGGCTCACGACTGCTTCTTCATATATTTCGCGGTCTCCTCCCAGAGCGGGTTATCCTTGTACGGCACGCCATCGTGCGCCCAGTACCACCAAAAGTACCCGCCAACGTAGCGTGGGGTATACTGCGGCATGGCATAATAATGCCGAAATAGCTGTAGCTTACGCGCCATCGGGGCATGCTCGCTGGGTGTGCCGCACTCGCCAATGCCAAGCTTGGCCTGCGGGAAGAGGGCTTCGAGATCAGCAAAGACCTGCCGCCAGTTAGGCTGGTAACCATCGTTGTCATCGTCGTAGTAGCTGACGAGGACATAATCGACGCCCTGCCTCAGATCATCAGGTAGGTATGTTTGTAGCCACTCTTTCATGCTTAGCGTACTCCCGTTTGGCGGGAAGTAGTAGGGCACAAGCGCCGCCGCGGCATGCTTATCCTTAATGTATCGGTAGGCACTGGCCACCTTCGCGGCAGTAAGGTGCGGGTCTTCTTGGATCCACTCTTGGCCATTTATTTCATTGCCAATTTCCCATATCGTGACGTAGTGAGATAAATACTGGTAAGACTCAGCAAAGCGCTGCTGGTAGCGCTCGGTGCTGTAGCTGCGCATATCAGAAGAATCAACGGGCTGGGCCATGATATCGGCCACGCGATGAAGGGTTTTGAATAGCTCACGGTAACTCTGCGGTGATCTATCCTTAGACATAACGATCCGCACCGTTGGCCGAGCAGGCAAACGCTGAAGAGCTTCCACGATATCAGCAAGCCGTCTCGTGCCCTCCCAGCTGTCGTCGATTGTCAGGCCATAGAGCATACGCGATGATGCATGATGAGAAGGTGAATGGTTCGCGCTGCCTTGCGGGGTAGAGCGTGACGCTGGCGCTAGCACGCGCAGCAGCACATACATCAGCACACAAAGTAATATAGCAAAACCAGCAATATGAACGTACTTTGGCATATAATAAGCTCCTTACAAGGTAGTATATCAAGGCATAGTTTTATATCAAAAAAGGCGAATTTCGAAATTCGCCTTTTTTACCCTGTTAGCGAGGGTTCTTTTTTCTCTTCTTTTATATATTTATATATAATAGGAGAGAAATCGATATGGATATATGGATATATAGAGAGATATAGAGAATAGTGTAGATATTATAGAGAAAGATAAAGATAAGAAGATAAAGAATAGATAAATAAAGAGATATAAAGATAAAGTAAATAGAGAGAAAGATAAAAATAGATAAAGAGAATAAATAAATAGAAATAGAGATAAGAATATAGATATAGAAATATAGAGAAAGAGAGTTATAGAAAGAGAGATGCGTTATAAAGATAGAAGAGGTAGCCAAGTGTGTATGATGCCCTGCAGGCAGCGCATCTCCGATAAATGAGTCAGGGAAAATACGTACAGAATAAGAACGTATACCATGTTTATGTCATATCAGTAATAAAGTGGTATAATCATACGCATGAAGAAGCATATGATGTATAACCATATTCCTGATTTTTGTCTCTTTGGCTTCGGCTTTGCTGCTTTAGCAGTAGCGTGGACGTGGCCAGGGACAGTAGTGATTGCCAGCGAATGGTGGCTGGTAGGTGCTGCTTGCATTGTTGTGGCTGTGTTTATAATGCATGCAACGATGCGCGCTTTGCGCCGAGCTGCAACCTCAACCAACCCGCTTGATGAGCCAAGCGAGCTGCTCACCACTGGGCCGTTTAATTTCTCGCGCAATCCACTTTATCTTGCATATATCTTGGCGGTGCTTGGCTGTGCTTTGGCGAGTGGCTCGTGGCTGGCGCTGCTGTGCCCAGTGGTGTGCTTCGCGGTGCTAAACTGGCTCATTATTCCAATCGAAGAGCACACCCTCCATCACGTCTTTGACGAGCGTTACGAGTGGTACTGCCGACGGGTGCGGCGCTGGCTTGTAGTGCCTATGGTGTGCGAGCACATGAAACCTATGCGCTTTATAACAATACGGCGAGCGGCTCGGCCATATATTTTTGCGGCGATATCTGGCATTGTTGTGGCAGGAACGGCTTTTGCCCCACATTGGCTTCTGCAGCTACCAGTATTTTTTGCATTGGCATTGCTATTTATAGCAGTGCGACGACTGTCGGGCGTCCATCTTTATGGCGTTGGTGCTTGTTTCTTGCTGGCATGGCTCTTACCAACGACCTATTGGTATTACTACATTATGTCGCCCGGCGTGGCATTTGGTGCAAGTGTTGGATGGGCGCTTTTGCAGGCTAATCTGTTTTGGATTATAGCTCTGCGTCGGTATATTCGGACATACGGTGCTGTAGTGCTCTTTGTTATTGCATGGTGCACATTGACGTATATACGAACTCATGCACCAGTGGTAGAGGATTGGTGGATTCCCCATCTTGGCTATAGCGTGTGGCGTAATGACAGTATCACTATGTGGAGTGCCTATGGCGGCGAAGCAGTGCTCGAAGCGATTGTATTACTTTGCGGCGTGAGTATAGCGTGGCTAATAGTGCATGCTCGTATGAGCGTATGGATACGTATGAGCTGCGGGCTTGTTGTACTCGTGGCGATAGCAAATAGTATTGCTGTGCATATGCCAGCCAAGCCACTCCCTCCAGTGATTGCACTCCAAAAGATGACACGTGGCGGCGTTGATATACCCGCTACTAAGGCTGATGTGGATGACCTCATACATCTGACAAAGCGCGCAATTGCACAGTACCAATATCCTCATGCGACAATCGTCTGGCCAGAAAATTCTATCCCACCTGCGCTGCACACAACAATTGCAGCCTTTGCACAAAGAGAATCGATCAACATCGTCTACCACACAACAGAAAAAGACGATACAAGAATATACAAAAAAGTCGCACTGGTAGATCAGTCTGGTCGCAGTATACTAACAAATTACAAAGCGCATCTTGCGCCAGATGAATCAATTGGTACAGCGCGTTATTCACGCGTAATTGCTACGCATAATGCTACGAAAGTTACGGCATATGTTTGCTATGACATACACTACCCAGATATTGTTGAGCGGCTCAAGGGGAGTGACGTTGCCTATATTCCAGTGAGTGATACTGAGTATGGCTATCTGCAAAAGCAATTTCACGCAGCAGATAGTGTTATTCATGCTAGGCAGGCACAAACAGCTGTTGTTTTGGCGGGTACAGATGGGCCAACCATGATTATTAATAGCAACGGTATCATCGTTGATCGCTTGATAGGGAATACTACTGGATTCGTTGGATATAGCAAATAAGAGCAGGTGCTTTACGCGGCGTACAATAGCTTGAAGTGAGCCACGTATCTTTCTTGCTGGCCAAACAGGGATAAGGCGTGTAGTGTTGGCTGTAAAGTGCTCATAATCCATGCTGTGATGAGAGACACGTATGCCATCTCCAAGAATCTACTGATATACTAGATACTATGAATGTTATTGCACTTGCATTTGGCCTTGGCATGGCTGGATTTGATGTGTTTGGTGCAGTGCTGGTTGTGTTGCTGGTGGCGAGTAAGATACCTAAGCAAAGGATCGCTGCATTTGCGCTCATCGTCCTAGTGGGAACGGTTACCGCTGGTGTGGTGGCATCGCTCCTACTTGGCGGTAGTGCTGAGCTATTTGCCCAGGCACTCCATCGTATACCAGCTTGTGTGTGGGTAGGCGCAGAAGGTGCGGCAAGTGTGGGGTTGCTTGGCTGGGCGGCAGCTCGCTTGCACAGGCATATAAAATCGGATAAGGAACCGCAGGAGTCACAGGATAGCCGACTTTTGCAATGGCTTAGGCGCAGCATTATGCTTGGTGGCATCATCTATGCAGCCAGTGCCTTTACTGATCCATCATTCCTTGCAGTGATTGCTATAGCAAGCCGCGAGCAGTCACTGCTTGTTGTTATCATAGCGCACGTGGTGTGGTTGCTTGTCAGCCAGGGATTGTTCTTTGGCCTCGTCGTCGCGATTATGTGCGACAAGCACCAGCCCCTCATAGCCTGGTTCGAGCGGGTGCGAGCCCAGTACAGTACGCTGATTCGCTCGAGTATTACAGTGGTCATTATACTGTGCGGGCTTGTCTTGCTTGCAGATATGGCAACCTTCTTGCTGAGTGGCCATTGGCTATTGCCTGAGTAGTGGGCGGTAGCTATCACCCAGCAACGTGACGCTCACCGTGTATCCTTGTATAATAGAACTATGTATACGCTGCACCACACCACAGCACAATCAATGCGCTACGCGCTGCTCCTCCGCGGTATTAATGTTGGCGGCAAGCATAAGGTGAGTATGGATCACCTGAAGGCGGACTTGATGGAGCTGGGCTTTTGTAATGTCGTCTCGTATATCAACAGTGGCAATCTGTTTTTTGATAGCAGCGAGCCGGAGGAGGTGATCCAGCGCACATTGGCGCGCTATTTTGACGCGACCTATGATTTCCCAGTGCCGTTTATCATCATCAGTGCTGCCACGCTCCGGCAAGAGGTGGCTCAGTTACCGAGCTGGTGGCAGGACGACACGGCCTACCGGCGGGATGCACTGTTCTATTTGCCAGAGGCGGACACGGCGGCTATCGAGGCAGAAACGGCTACTTGGGCGAACGATCGCGAGCAGCTCCATTTTGGGCGTACGGCGTTCTTTTATTGTAATCACAATCAGGCTGACTATCTCACATCAAACTACCATAAAAAGCTGCTCAAAGCCCGGTTTTATAAGCAGCTCACAATCCGTAATGGCAAAACCTTCCAGAAGATAATCGAACTGACGGTGGGGGACTGATGAATATCTACGCCTATCAACGCCCACTTGGGCCCATTGCCGACGACGAGGCTTTGCGCCAGCAATGTATCGCGGTGTATGATGCCAAGACACACCAGCAGGTTGTGTGCTTTTGCCACGCGTATGGCCATCGACTACACGAGTTTATTGGATACACCTTCCCATATAGCAGCGATATTGCCGACGCGTACGATGGTATGGAGCAGTGGCTTGCTGGCGAGGCGAACTACCATGCAGCACGCAACGCGAGCTTTCAGATTGGCCGCCAAGCACGCTCCGCAACTGACCGAGTAGTGGAGCGTTTCTTGCGTACCATGGCACAGCTTACGGCGAGCCCGCACGTGAAATATCACGGGCTGTGGGCAAGCGACTTTGCCATCACCCTCATCAACACGATGCATCCAAACGACGAAGCAGCAGTACGCAACGAACGCAAGGCACAGATACAGCTTTTAACGAGTATTGACTAATTTTAATACAAGTTGCATGCGCAAAAGGTGTTTTTAGTGCGGTAGCACAACCTGCAGCGGGTGAGCAATTGAACTAGCTACACAACTTCGCTATACTGAAGACATGGTAACTGTGCAGTCACAGCCGCTCCTCTACGAGCAGATTTGTGCCGACCCGATGAATGCAGATTTTACGGCACAGGGTTGGCCGCCGGTGTATAGCGCCTCAGCACGCTCGCGCATCATCATTGTTGGTCAGGCACCAGGTCGCATTGCCCAGGAGACGGGAGTGCCATGGAATGATGCCAGCGGGCGTCTCTTGCGGCAGTGGCTTGGCGTGAGTGATGAGCAATTCTATAACCCCGATCTCTTTGCGCTCATCCCAATGGATTTTTACTACCCCGGCAAGGGTGCGCACGGCGACTTGCCGCCACGCAAAGAGTTTGCTGAGAAATGGCACCCAAAGCTGCTTGCTTATATGCCGGAAGTGCGTTTGACGATTTTAGTTGGTGCCTATGCACAGAAGTACTATCTTGCCGGCCAGGCAGGGAAAAACTTAACAGAAACGGTGGCGCATTTTGCGCAGTATTTGCCAGAGTATTTTCCACTCGTGCACCCCTCGCCGCTAACTGCACGCTGGCGAGCACGTAACCCATGGTTTGAGGCGGAGGTTATTCCGGTGCTACGGCAGAGAGTTTGCCAAGCTTTAGAATAATTATGAGGGTGTAGTGAGTACTGCCGGGTAACGGCTTGGCCTTATTTCGTATCCACATAGAACATACCATGGATATGATTCGAACAAGATAAAAACTAATACGACAGAGTCGTACAATAGTACGCAAAACACTTCTCACACCCACAAAAGTATGGTATAACCAAGTGTATGAGACGATCCCCAGAAACAACCCTAGACAATTCATATTTCACATTAGTTGCAGCAGACTTTCACAATCGGATGGAAGACGTGGGAGATGCTCCTTATACTGTGGTTGGCGGGCTCGGTTTACACGCAGTCACTCATGCCGAGGAGATCGATTGGGATGATCGTGTGGTGCGGATTGGTAATATCTACCTGCCGCGGCGGCGTGAGAATAATGGCACGGTGCGAGATCTCGACACATTAGTGCATACGACAGATACAGTAGCAGCATATCGTGACGAGATGGAAGATGCGCTGGGTGGACTGCTTGTCCCTTCGGCATTTGGCCTCAAGCCATATGGCACTCCACTGATGAATGCACTCAAAGGTTTGAGCCACTTCACTGGTGATCGCTATCTCAAAGAGGACGAGGGAGGTGAAAAGGAACTTTACTGGCGTCTTGCTGGCAGCGAAACGAAGATTCCACTTGAAAGCCTTGACCCTTGGCGTATTGAGCAAGACGGGGAAACAGTTTGTAATATCCTTGGCCCCGTTGCTCAGCTTGGTGCGTATATGAATCGATCGATTACTGGCGTACGCAAAAAGGACGAAGAGAAACTAACAGGGCTCACGAACGTTGTCATGCCAAATGATAAGATCAGCGATATCCCAACGGAATATCGCGAGCAATTTTTTGCCTTTGTTGAGCAAGCAGAGAAGGTCAAACAGGCGCGACAAAAACTTGGTTTGACTGCGCTCAAAGCGCACCTCTTGAGATATCTTGAGGGGAAAGACTGGGCTGTTAAGCTTGCTCAAGGCGAGCACGATCGTTTGTTCCGGCCATTTACTGGCAAGCAGTAGCTTCGCGCTATAATAGAAAGTATGAACGCCGCCCTCCACGCCAAGCTCAAAACACTGCCCCGCAGCCCAGGGGTGTACTTTCATAAATCGGCCAGCGGGGAGGTGATTTATGTCGGCAAGGCGGCGGTGCTGCGCAACCGGGTGCGGCAGTATTTTCAGGATTCGCGCGGGCGGGATAACAAGACCATGGCGCTGGTCGCGGAGATCCACGATACAGACTGGATCGAGACCGAAAGCGAGGTGGATGCTCTCTTTCTCGAAAGCGAGATGATCAAGCGCTACATGCCGCGCTACAATGTACTGCTGCGTGATGATAAATCGCAAACCTTCGTGCGGATCGACATGAAGAGCCAGTGGCCAGTGGTGAGCTTGACGCGCAACCCAGCGGATGATGGCGCCAACTACTACGGCCCCTTCTACAATGGCTTTGCGCTCAAAAAAGCCCTGCGCCACCTGCGGCCAATCTTCCCGTACCTGACGCGCGAGCGCCGGCCTGGGCAGTCAAAGCTAGATGAGGATTTAGGCCTGAGCCCCAAAGTTAGCGACGGCCCGCAGGCCTACAAAGCTAACCTACGCACGCTGATAAGCTACATCAAAGGTAACCGCAAAGCCATCGCTGCCGAGCTTGAGCGCGATATGAAGACGGCCGCGGGGCTGCACGAATTTGAGCGGGCCGCCCAGCTGCGCAACAAGCTGCGCGCCATGCAGGAGCTGCAGCGCCGGGTGATGTTTGGTGATAAGGAATTCTTGGCTATTAGCAAGGATCGGGCCTTAGCGGACTTGACCACGCTGCTGGGGTTAGCCGGCGAACCAACCCGCATCGAAGGCTACGATATCAGCCACATGAGCGGCCGCCAGGTGGTGGCGAGCATGGTGGTGTTTCGTAATGGGGTGAGTGACCGGGCCGAGTACCGTAAGTTCAAAGTGAGCGAAAAAAACGACGACACTGGTAATATGCACGACGTCATCTTCCGCCGCCTGAGTGAACGCCATATCAAGAGCTGGGGCACGCCGAGCCTGCTGCTGATTGATGGTGGCAAAGGCCAGCTGGCAGCCGCGATTGCAGCCCGTGATGCGCGTGGGGTACATGTGCCGATCATCAGCATTGCCAAGCGTGAGGAAGAGATCCTGGTGCACAAAACTGGCTCGCAGGTGGGGTTGGCGTATATTCACCAGCTACAAGCCGAGCGCCCGAGCGGTATTACAGTCTATGAGGATGGCGATGTCTATGTGATTAACCTCCACCCAGGGCAGCGCAACGCTGGTGCGCACTCCAAGAATTTGCGTGGGAGCGCCGCGGTGTATGAGCCAGAGGCGGCCCACGCTGCCTCTGCCGTGCAGGAACAACCAGCTAACAGTACCGGCTGGGCGGCCAATCCACCGCTTGCAGCCAGTGATATTACTAAGCTCTTCCAGCGCATCCGCGATGAGTCGCACCGCTTTGCCGTCAGCTACCACACGGCGTTGCAGCGCAAAGCCGGGGTCAAGAGCGCGCTCGATGGCATCCCCGGTGTCGGCCCCAAAACCAAGCAAAAACTCCTGCGGCAGTTTGGCAGTGTACGCGGTATTATGGGCGCCAGCCAAGCAGAGCTAGCGGCAGTGGTGGGGGAGACGCGCGCAGCGCAGATTCGGCAGGGGTTGCAGTAGATGAGACACACTCAACCAACGGCACAGTCAGTGATTCTACATTCCTCTTACGTGTAGCCACACGCCAATCCAGAACTTATGTACCAGTACCAGAAGGGGGAAACTCTCTAGATGGTTACTCACGTCGCGTTGTAGCGATGCGTGCTAATTCACTCTGCTTAAGCGGTACACTACGTTCGAGAAGAAACTGAGTCATAGCAATGTAACGTGCAACCTCTTTCTGAGATTCGACAAGACGAGCCTCTTGTACTGTCGATGAATGCTCGTCATAGAGCAAAGCAACCACTTTCCCCCCGTCGAATACAAGGTAGTCAGAAATGCCAGTTTTAGAGATAACGTCTGAAATTTCAGACCACGGTACGACAAAAATCTGTTCACCCATCTCCTTGTCGGCAACGTACGCATGGTATTCAAAGCGGAGAAGGTAACGAGAGATTGGATACTTGACAACGCGGATACGTGTCATACTGACATTGTATTGCTTGGAATGTTCATATACCCATTGGGATTTCACATCCTTTGTAACGCGTCGTTTGGCATCGTCATAGTCACCCCGTATGAATGATTCATAGGCTTTTGACCCTGTTTCATCATATTCTTGGAGAAACTCAACTTTAACCCAGTGCAAGCGGAGTTGGCGAAATAATTCACCAAACTCCGCGAACCCACCGCCGTCGATTGTCATACTTTTGTAGTTTTGCGGAGGGTATTTGAGATTGCTAAGATGCTGCATGGTTAGTCATAAACACCGTCATTATACTGCACGACGCACAACCCGAATAGCCTTTGCCGGGTCTTTATACGCGCGAATTGTCGATACCGCCGGCAGTGCGGCGTGTTCTCCCTCGGTCTGGGCGAGGATGGTGGCTGGCTCACAGAAGGTGAGCGTGATTTCAGTGATTCTTTCGGCTGGTGTGTGGCCCGTTATGGCGCTGCAGGCAAAGGGAATATTTTTCCAGACAGACGAGAAGTCGGCTTGATGGTAGCCAAAAAAGTCGGTCTGCGGGTAGTCGATTGACGAGCGAATCATGCGCCCCATGTATTGGCTATTGATCATCATCACATCGGTTAGATTAGTCTGTTCTATAGTAGAAAGGTTGGTTGTGAATGGTGGTAAGTAGGTATCGTGTGCACGCAGATAGGTGGTGGCAACTTGCCCCATACTGCGTACAAGCTTAGTGTGGGGTGGTGTGCGGCGCATGCGTTCGCGCGATGTTGCGTCAGCGAAGCCACTAGCAACCAGAGCAGTTAAGCCAAGTGTCATATACCCAGGGGCGTATCGCCATGGCTCGCCATTTACCTCAATAGAGAGCGGCTGGTGAGTGATGATGCTATGGCTAGCCTGCAATAGTGGTAAAGGATTGCGCTCACCTCTCGCCAAATCATTGCAGTTGCCATAGCCGATGAAACTATACACAGCGCCATCAAGCTCAGCCCTCAGCCCCGCATTTACCACTTGCGTACTCGTACCGTCACCTGCCGCACTGATGATGTGGGTGCCATCTGGGAGGCGATCGGCAAGATACTTGATGTTGTCTTCCGCCCGTGAAAAGCGCGTCGTTATGGTGTCGTAGGTAATACCCGCTGCATCAAGCCGATCAAACACACCAGCCTGCACCTCGCTATGGCGGGTGCTATAAGGGTTCTGAACGATAACAAGCTTACGATCATATGTCATAGAAACAAAAACACACCCCTATACTGAGTGTGATCCTCCTTGTGGTGCGGGTAGAGGGAGTCGAACCCTCGTCTCATGCTTGGGAAGCATACATAAT
>CALHQH010000011.1 GCA_938036625.1 uncultured Candidatus Saccharibacteria bacterium
CAGATCTATCTCTCGATCTATTTGGGTCGAGGGCATCACACGAGAGGAGGTGACAGACCAAGAAAAGTTCCCCTCTGCCTTTTTCTGGGCATGGACGGGGGGCACGCCTAGCTGGAGTGCCCTCACCAACCAAATGCGGGATGAAGCACTGTCATGTGTTCGTCCAGCGGCAGTACCAGCGCTCATTGCTGCTTTTGGTGGGTGTGGTATGGCGTATAGATGGTCATTCGGGTGGCTCGTCTTTACCCTCCCCGCTTTGGTACTTGTAGCGTTTTTTGGCGCTGCTTCGGCCAAGGCGTGGCGAGAGTATAAGAGGTTATACCGGCGTCTTGAATCAGACGCACCCCGTGCCATTGAACTTAACCAAGAGGTTACCCGGTTTATAATACGCCGACTAATTAAATCGAACCTCTCCAAGGGCTCACGCAAGATGCTAGAGATAGGATACTACAACGGTAGTATTAAGGAGGTGATCGATGTTGATGATGATTCGGTTGCAAGGGTTATTTCTCGCAACCCAGAACTCATCAAATTCATCGGTGATGAGTACAATGCCGAGCTCCCCTCACCTGAGGAATATCGGCGTCGCGCCTTCGATGTCCTGTATGGCTACATACAGGATGAGATCAACCGCCTTGAGGCTAATCAGGCTATCGCTGCTGAGCAGCAGCGCATTGAGGCTGAGCAGGAAGCCGACCGTCGGTCTCGCAAGAAGCGAGAGGCTGAGGTGAAGGCTGAAGCCGACCGTGCGTCGCGAGTACTGTCCCTTCCCTCCATCCTAAACGAGACTCAGGATGAAGTTCTCGCATTGGGCTTGCTAGCTCATGAGACACAGGAGGAAGTCAGCAAGGAACCAAAAAAGGCTTGATATCTCAAGCCTCACGCCGGCCTATGGAATAGCATAGGCATGGCCCTTCTATCCACTGGGGCTGCCCGCTTGAGTACCATTGTGTATTCGCGGGCAGCTCCCCTACCCCTGTTATCGCTATTATTTTTTGCTAACGACGCAATTATTTGTTCAAGTAAAAACCGGCTGGGAGAGCCGGTTTTTTTGTGCGATGCGGAGCGCGTTATCGCCCAAGATACTGCTCAATCCGCGCCAGCGTCCGCTCCTTGCCGAGCAGCGCCAGCGTGTCATTTAGCTGGGGGCTAAAGGGTGCCCAGGTGGTGGCGATGCGAATGAGGCTAAAGAGCACGCCAGGCTTGTGGCCAGTGGTCTCGAGAAGTTGATTGAGGGTGTCTTGGATAGCGCTTGGCGTCCATGTGTACTGCTGAGCTAGGGCGGCGTGGGCTGTGGTGAGGAGCTCTCGGCGCTGTTCGTCCGTCAGCTTGCGCAGAGGTTTGTTGGTGGTAATGAGCTCTTCGTTGATAGTGGGCTCTTCGAAGAAGTAGCGGCTCAGCATTGGCAGCTCGGCCAAGGTCTTGAGACGGTCTTGCACCAGAGCAAGCACTTGTTTTTTGTACGATTCGTCGGTGCTAGCAGCGCTGGCTGGCCAGTAGTGCTCGACCCGCCCGTAGAGGTCATCGAGCGATAAGCGGCGGATCCATTGGCCGTTCATCCACAGGAGGCGCTTTTCGTCGAAGCGGGCACCACTGCGCTGGACGCGCTCGAGGCGGAATTTCTCGATCAGCTCTTCTCTGCCAAAGATCTCTTGCTCGGTGCCATCATTCCAGCCCAGCGAGGCGAGGAAGTTGAGCATTGCCTCGGGCAAGATACCATCGGTGCGGTAGTCGGTGACGCTCTTGGCGCCATCACGCTTGCCAAGCTTTTTCTTGCCATTCGGTGCCATGATGTGTGGCAGGCAGGCCAGTACTGGTGGCTCAAGCTCTAGCGCATCGTATAGGCTGAGGTAGCGTGGAATGCTGGAGATATATTCTAGTCCGCGGATGACGTGGGTAATGCCCATCTCGGCGTCGTCGACAATGTGAGCGAAGTTGTATGTGGGGTAGCCATCGGCCTTGATAAGGATGAAGTCATCGAGTGCTTCTGGCCCAGCAGAGAGCTCACCCATCACGGGGTCGTGCCAGGTGTAGCGCTGGGGTTCGGCTACCTTGAAGCGCAGCGGCTGGGTGCCATCCCACGCTGGTGGATTGGTCGGGCGATAGTCGCGGTATAAAAAGGCCTTCTTGGCAGCCCGAGCCTCCTCGCGAAAGCCTTGGACTTCCTCTGGGGTGTAGGGGTCGGCATAGGCGAGGCCTTTGTCGATGAGCTTTTGGGCCCAGCGGTGGTAGATGGCGAGGCGCTCCGACTGATGATATGGCCCAGCCTTACCGCCAACGCGTGGACCTTCGTCCCAATCTAGCCCAAGCCAATCCAGTGTATCAAGAATCAGGTCCTCCGCCCCAGGCACAAAGCGAGCGCGGTCGGTATCCTCAATGCGCAAGACAAACTTCCCTCCCTGCTGGCGCGTGAGCAGCCACGGGAAGAGTGCCGCACGCACATTACCCACATGAATATACCCCGTGGGGCTTGGTGCAAAGCGGGTGCGAATGGGGGTGGCGTGCGAAGATGGTGTATCAGATGATGTATCGTTACTCATATGGATAAGTATAGCAGATGAAATGCCACAATCTAGGGTAGCATGATTTTGGTGGTATCTTGCATTCCCCCATCACTTCATCCGATGGAGTGTGCAAACAGACTGCAATAATCTGTTTGCAGCCCAGCGCAAAAGGTCGATGTCTGGGAGACATCGACCCTTATAGTGTTCCTGAGGAGGGAGCGATGGGGGATGAAGAAGAGATGATGCTTCTCAAAATGAGATTCACATACTTGCTGCAATCCGCTCCACTTGCTCGCTCGACAGAGGTGCGTTGCCCTTGATGGTGTAGAGGATGCCGCCATTGACCCACGCGGCGGCATTGTGGGTGCTATAGATAGTGAGGCCACGGCTGGTGGTGGTGGCGAAGTTGCGGCCAAAGCTGGGCAAAACGTAATTGGCCAGGACAGCGCTGGAATCCCAATCTGACCGACTCTGCGTGAGAGTAAAGGTGCCTGGGCCAGCGTTGGCGGCGAACTTCATTAAGACGCTCCCCTGCTGCTGCGATATGCCGCCCGCCAAGCTATAGCCACTCGGCTGATACGACGGGAACGATGCATTAATGCCAGCCTGAGCAGCGGCCATACGTGTGGCAATGGCAGGCATGTTGTGGTACGTCAGGTAGCCGCCAAAGGCAAGCAGTGCCACCATTGCCCCGGCAATGCTGAGGCGCCTCCCCCAGTGGTGGGCCGCTGGCTGCCGAGCCGGTGGTGGTGCGACGCTGGTGGTGGTTTCGTCGGTGCGGCGTTTACTAGCGAAGAGCTTGCGATGTTTGGATCTGGGCGCGGCCGCCGGCTTCTTGCTCTGCTCGGTGAGGACGCTGCGCGGCAGTGTGCCAACGGGGATATTCTCTGTAGTGGTGAGCTCTGGCTCGGCTGGTGGCCACCACACCTCACCCTGGGGCACTCCAGAAGGCTGCGCCACTAGTGGTTGGGCAGCAAGTTCGGCGAGGTTGAGCGTGGGTAGGCCGATCGGCATGGCTGGCTGCGTGGTTTGGGTTTGCGTCTGCTCGGCTTGCTCGGTGGCAAGCACACGGGCTAGTTGTGATGGTGGCGGCGTGGTCTGGCGCTTAGCAGCACTGGGTGGCTCTACTTCTGATGGCACAAAGACAAAATCCATGCTGCGTGGTGCACTTGGCTGGGTGGGCGTATGCTGCACGGTGCGGTGTGTTTGGGTGCGCGGCGATGCAGTGGTTGCTGGCTGAACTGAGAGTGGCGAGATCGTCACTGGCTGCCGCTTCTGTAGCTGGCGCGGCGAGCCAGGTCGAGATGATGTGATGGGCTGCACTGCCACTGGCCGGTGATGCTTCGTAATGCGAGCGGTTGGTGCTGTGGCGCAATGTGTTGCCGTTGTTTTTTGCGGTGCGGCCGCGTGGAGCGTGGCTGGCTGGTGCGCGGGGCGCGGTGGAGTGGTTTGAGCGGCTTCTGTAGCTACCCGTGGCTGGTTCTTTGTAGATGACTGCAGCGCCGCCTTAGCCGCCTGAGTTGTCTGTACCGCCTTGGCTGCCGGGATGATTTCTGAGATATGCTTCTGAGTTGCCTTGACCACTGTAGAGCGAGCGCGCGCAGTATGAATGATCTTTAGCTCCGGCCCGTATAGTACAGGCTGCCGCTCTGATTTGCTCGTGCGATGCTGCTTTGGCCTCTGTATATCTAAACCAACGGTCGCTTGCTCAGCTGCCCGCTTAGATACGTGCCCACCATGTGTGGCCGTCGTATGACGCATAGTAATATATCCCCCTTGTTCCCTCTTTGATCGTATAATACTCCAAGCATAAGGGGTTTTGCAAGAGGTGCGAGCTGTTTTGTATAAAATCCTCGGGACAAAATAAAATAATACATGAGCCCGCTGCGAGGTTAAGCTAGATAGGTAACACATCCTACTTCCCTCCAGCCATGGTATAATGTTGTCATGGATACGAAGCAACGAAAGCGACGCCAACGCGTCCATCTGACATTGATCTATAGCATGATGGTGCTGACTGTTCTCTTCACCGTCGTGATTTTTGCTTATGCAATACAGGGGTACCGGCTTAATTGGTCGAGTGGTAAGGTCGTGCAAGGCGGCCTGGTGCAGTTCGACACCCATCCCGATGGTGCCCAAGTGACGGTAGACCAAACCCGCCTCAGCAACGAGACGCCTAGCAAGCTTACTCTCTCAGCTGGTCAGCGCAATATTACCATCCAACGTGAAGGTTACCATGATTGGCACAAGACGGTGGATGTGAAGGCCGGCAGCGTGCTGTGGCTCGACTACGCCCGGCTTATCTCCAGCAACCCAAGCCACAAGAATGTCGCCACAGCTAGTGGTGCGTCAAGCGCCATTGCTTCGGGCAATAATCGCTACCTCGCCTTCACTCCTTCTGCGCACAAGCCTACCGTTACTTTGGCCGATCTCAGTGGCGACAAACCGCAGACGACGAATATCACGCTCGACAGCGCGCACTACACCGCGCCCGATAATGCCGAACACCAAACCTTCACCCTCGACTCGTGGGATAAGGACAACCGCTATGTGACGATCAAGCACACTTACAATGGCGACAAAACCGAGTGGCTCGTCCTCGACACCCAGGGTAGCCACAAGCTCGAGAATGTCACGCGGCAGCTTGGCGTGGATGTTGCTGCTGCCAAGTTCTCGCAGGGCGACAGTCGCAAGCTCTTCGTCCTCACTGATGAGGGAGATCTGCGTCAAGCAAGCCTCGGCGATATGACGATCACCGGCCCACTCGTTAGTAATGTGGCTGAGTTTGCGCTCTATAGCGACACGACCATCACCTACACGACCAAGCTTGACCACACCAGCAAGCAGCGCACTGCTGGCTACCTCACCATTGGCACTACCAAGCCTCGTACCGTCCGTAGCTATGCCGATGATGGCGTGGCACCACTTCACTTCCGCATCGAAAAATATTACGACAAAGTATACTACGTGATCGCCTACGGTGAGACAGCTGAGATTCTCAGCAGTACCTCGCATGCCGCAAGCGATTCTCGTACGGCAAGCAGCCTCAAGTCTGTCGCCAGCCTCAGCATGCCAGGCGGCATTAGCCATGTCGATTTCTCTCGTGGTGGACACCGCTTCGCCTGTGTGTATAACGATGCGAGCCTCATGACGTACGATCTCGAGCTGCTCAAATCCTCCACCATCAAGCTCCCTCAGCCACTGACGCGCGACATCAACTGGATCGATGGCTATCACTTCACCTTCACGCACGGCGGTGTGCACCTCTACGACTTTGACGGTGCCAACCAGCAGCGCATTACCACCTCGGCGCTCGATCTCCCCGTTGTCCTCTCGCAAAACCAGCGCTACCTCTACAGCTTCGTCAAGACGAAGGATGGCGTGGCACTGCGCCAGACGAAGATCGTGAACGACAACTAAGGGTTACTACAGTCCTCGATAGCACAGACGATAAACTTGTCGTTGTTGAATAGTGTATATAATCAGCAAAATAATTAACAAAACCAAAGAACATAGCCCACCAACCATGCTCAAACTGAACCGGATTAATTGCTCAACCCGAGAGTGCAATAGAATGCACTACGATCAGATTGAGACACGAGTTTAGTGAGCTATGTTTGGTGGGCTATTTATGAGCCCCTAGTGGTGATTGCGTCTTGCAAAGGCGTGGAATGATCCAACGGCGGCAGTGATACACCCCAAAAAGAGTGCCATACCAAAGGCCGATACCGGATCCTCAATAGACCGAGAGCTGAAGAAATGTACAGTGATCAGTGCTGCAACTGCAGCAACAAAATTCGCTACACCGTACCACTTCAGCGTACTTGTCCTATCATTGTCCGCGAGATGCGAGTATACACCGAGTAGAATGAAATCTATGATGTATCCAGCACCCATTGCAATGAGTGACCCCATCCTTCTCACCTCCTCTCTAAGAAAGTGAGCCCAAAGCCAGGAGCGACTCTTCGCTCCAAGACAGACTTTGAGCAAAAAGTTAATATATATATCAATATATGAGCGTTTCGTCAAGCGTTGAGAAAAACTCTAAGAAGCAACAGTCGCGAGATTCACGATATATTCACCAAGATAACAGGGGTAGCTAGCAGGTCTGTTAGCTAATAATCGTTGTTATTTTTACGTACTTTTCTTGTTGCTATGACACGATGTAGTTTGGCAATGTACTCTCATATTTGCATATCTCTTTGCGATAGCACACTTTCCTTCATCTTTATACTGCTGCACCAACTACCAGAGTAACCAGTGAGAAATATCGCACTTTCAAGCGTAGATGCCACACTGGTTTATATAGTTAACTTACCGCCCTGAAAACAGGTTGCCGACCCGTTGGACGAAGGTTGGTGAGTTGCCTGGCATGGCACTCTTACTATTGTTACTGCTATTGGTAGTGGTTTGAGATGCTTCTTTTTTGGCGGAGGATGGGTCGGGGCTGACTTGCTCGGCCGTGACGAGTAGGCGGTTGAGGTCGGTACCGAGCGGCACACAGGTGATGAGCGTCATAGTTGGCTTGGTGGCGTTGGTTTGCAGTGCGTGTACATCGGTCGGCTTGACGACTTGCGAGCCAGTGACAGTATAGGTGTAGCGCTTGCCGTTGTAATTGACGTAGATATTGTCACCCTTTTGCATTTGCTCGAGCCGCGCGAAGATAAACTTGTACTTGCCATTATCGAGCCAGTCGTTGCTCGAGTGGCCCGAGACGACGAAGTTCCCTACCTCACCAGGCTTGGCATTGGCACCAGGGATGTTAAACCACACGACACCCTTATCCATCGCAGCATTGAGTGAGGCTTGGCTAGCAGCGTTGGCATCCCACACGATGGGTACGTCCACGGCGATCTTAGGAATGATAAGCTTGGGGTCTGGGCCAACGTTGGTCGAGTCGTATGGGCTGATGATATAGCTCTGGGCATCGAGGTCGCCTGGTGAGGTGTAGGCGGCAACGTATGAGAAAAAGACCCGGTTGTACTGCAATGCCAAGAATAATACCATAACGGAAATACCAGCTACTGCGGGGATGAAGTGTCGGCTATGGCGGACTTTGCTTGCGCCGTTGCGGATCGAGCTCAGTAAGCGCGAGCGCAGATCGCCCATGGCTTGGCTTTGGGTGAGCTCCTCTGGCTCATTAGTGGTGGCTGCGGTGGCGTGAGGTGTATCGGCGTCGTGAGCTTTGGCTTGCTCGGCGAGGCGCTCCTCAGCCTTCTTGACTTGGCCTAAGTAGTAGCGCTCATAATACTGCTGATAGTAGTTTTGCCAAGCACTGTGGTATTGCTGCCAAGCGGCCTTTTGGTTGGCGGTGGGCTGGCGTGGTGCACCGGCAGGGCGCTGGCTGTCTGGTTGCTGCGGCTGATGCGCGCTCGCTGCTGGCTGCTCGGTATGGTTATCTTGAGATGAGGGCTGCTGCGCGCGAGCTGTTGATGAAGCGGCTGTGCGGGTTGGCGTGGGCTTGGGCTGTGGTGATTGTGTCACTTGGGCTGATGTGCCAATATAGTGTGCCTGTGGGCGGCTGCGCGGCGTTATGGACGAAATGTCGCGCTCACGGGTGACAGGTGCTGAGTGAGCGTTTGACGCTGCAGCTGCTTGGTTCTGGCGCCATGCTTGAGCACCTGGGCGGTAAGCCGTCTGGCTGTGCTGAACGCCACCCATCGCATGCCGCACCACTGGTGCATGGCTGGCTGGTTTGCTGGCGAGGTTTGGAACTGAGAAGGTAGCCGCCTTGGCGCTCGTGCTGGGCGCTGGCTGGCGAGTCGGTGTACTGCCAATGATGGGCTGCATGGTTGGGCGGTTTGTGTTGCCACCGCTGCTTGACGTATTGTACAGTGCATCGATTTGCCCACGCACTTCACTAAGCCGTGCATCGCGGCTCTGCGACGATGAGTGCCCTCGTGATGTTGTGCGTGACGGATCTTGTGACTGCATAACTACTTACAGTATACAATATTAGCTTTGATATACCAATATATCGCTTGCGTTTCAAGGTAAGAGACTGCTTACCCGTGTCCACACTCTCGAGACAGGTATAAACAGACAGCAAGAGTCATCAATAAAAAAATAAGCCGACACTTACGGCTTATTTTTCGGAAAACAGCTGAATAAACACTGGTACCGCGGGCCGGACTTGAACCGGCACGTCCGAGTGGACATCAGATTTTGAGTCTGACGTGTCTACCAATTCCACCACCGCGGCGTAAAGTATGACCTGCTGCAGCCCTATCCTGCAACTTCTGTCAGTATAGCAGATTGCGCTGTACTTGGCTAGCCTCTCGTGCAGGGCTCTACGGAGATATGCCTAAGCCGGTCACTCTATTCATTCAATATGACCGCACGCCCATCCTAAGCTACTGGATAACCAGCCATGAACGATCAAGAAAAATATGGCAAAAAAGCCGAGCAACATCACATAGCTGCGCAACAGGCGAAAGCACCGAGCGTGCGATGTATGTTTGATAAGTACAACACCATCGAACATCACTTGCACGCAACCACATATAACAGTGGCTATAATCATAATTTTGTGGTAGAACAGCAGCCACAAAATATGGATTTAAGCATAAGCACAATATATGAAAAAGTAATGTTGACAAAAAATAAAGGACATGATAATCTCAACACATAACGTCTAATAATGACGAGGAGGAAAACAAATGAACAAACTAGCAAAATCGTTTGTTGCACTTGGCGTAGTCGCTGGCGCAGCAATCGGTGGCCTGTGGGTAGCGCAGCCGGCATCGGCAGCGATATCAGCAGGTTGTAGCAACTTTAATGTTGTAGAGTGCGGCACAAAGGACGTGCAGACCCTGCGCAGCACTTACACAAAGCGTACAGAGATCCGTCAGCTGTATAGCCAGTTCGGTATTACCGAGCAGATGATCAACGGTGCCAACATGCAAGAAGGTACAGTTGATGCGAACGGCAACGTGACTGTTGGTGGTCGTGTTGTCGCTACTGGTGCCCGCACCCTGCAGGCCAAAGCTGGTACAAAGCAAAAGCAGCCAGAAGGTCAGCGCACCGCTGGTGGCCACACCTACTACCAGTACCCAACCGGTGATAGCTTCATCTTGGGCAAGACAACCTTTAGCGTTTATGCATGGTTCGACAACAACGGTAAGTTTATCGCTGGTGTTATTAAGGACTGTGGTAACCCTATCTGGGGCACCCCAACTCCCCCACCAGCCAAGCCAAGCCTGACCTGCGACGCGTTGCAAGCTACCCAGATTTCGCGCAACGAATACCAGTTCACCGCCAAGGCAACCGCTAAGGAAGGTGCAAAGGTCGTTAACTACATCTACGACTTTGGCGATGGCAAGACCACCAACGGTGGTGCAACTGTTCGCCACACTTACGCTAAGGAAGGCACATACACCGTTAAAATGACTGTGGTCGGTAGCGAAGGTGGCAGCACCAACGTCGAGAAGACAAGCAAAGACTGCCAAGTGACCATCAAGGTTACACCTCAGCCAACCATCCAGGTATGTGAGCTGAGCAGCAGCACCATCATCACCATCAAAGAAAGCGAATTTGACGCTACCAAGCACTCAAAGAACGTCAAAGACTGCGACAAGATGAAGGTCTGTGAGCTAAAGACTGGTGCTATTGTCACCATCAAGGAAAAAGAATTCGACGAGAAGAAGCACTCAAAGAACACCGCCGACTGCGACAAGGTCAAGGTCTGCCGCATCTCTGACAAGAAGATCGTCGAAGTTCGCCGCAACGAAGTAAGCAATGACTACACCACCGACATGTCGAAGTGTGAGCAAACTCCTCCAACTCCAGTAGCTGAGTTGCCACACACCGGCTTGGGCGGTACCCTCCTGCCGCTGGCTGGTATTGGTAGCCTCACTGCTGCAGGTGCCGCTTACTACGTAAGCCGCCACCGCAAATAAATAACCGTTTGCGGATAACCCAAAAATCACCCGTTTTGCATGGACGGGTGATTTTTATTGGTTTGGTTTTTGAGAGTAAATTATTGACCCAATATAAGCTGCGCGTCCTCTTTTCTTTTTGATTGGTCGCATTTGTGGGATTGTGGAGTGAGAGTTACTCTGATGAGACGTATTAAGCTTCTCTACCCTTCCTCTCACCCGCTCTTTAAGGGGGCTAGCCGCGCATTGTGAGTGCAATCTGTCTGTTCTGGTGGTGCTCTATGTTAGTCAGTGGCGGTATATATTTTGCTAGAAAAATAGAGAAAGGCAGTGTAAATATGTATTTTACATCGCGGGTTCTGGATGGTGGCACGAGTAGCTAGATCATTTACACCCCCTACTCGATAGAGGCTTAATATAGGCCGTAGTTAGCTTCTGCGGGCATAGTTGCTAAGGATAACGGTATTCAATGGTCTCCTCAAGATATTCCATCTATACCCACCCGATTCTATCCCCAGATAGATGAGCGAGATTACTCACCATGCGACATAGACTTTTAATACAGGCTGAGATGGTGGTTTCTACTTGCTGAATAAGGTGGGGGCTGCGTAGCAACACACGAAACAAAGAGAGCAGTATGAGGATGCACTGAACACGCTCATTACTCATGTATCATGGTTGACGGAGCGCACAAACTAGGGCGAACAAATATACTACTCACCTGCTTTTTGCCATATAGTGCAAGAGAAAGTAGGCGATCTGCTATGACCGATACGCTAAATATTACAGCGAAACATGATATAAGTATTTGATTTCCGGTAGAAACGTGCTATTTCCGTTCTATAAATAAGATATATAATACCGACATTCATGCAAATATAGCACACCATGCAATAGGAGAGTTTTGGTATAGCGCTTGGTGGTGTTTTATGCTTGTGCTACTTTTTTGTCCAGCAGAATAACAGAGGTCGTGGGATCATGTGACGCAAACATTTGTTCATGATTTGTGCTTCGTATGATCTGAACACAAAAAACGAACAACATAATAATGGCGCTGCATATAGCGTGCACATCCCTTTTTTCGCCCTCCCCTTTCGGCTTTGATTTGGGTAGGATAAAAATCCTACTACTTGAGATGGTCTCATCGGTGTATTTATCGTGCTTAAATATGTCTGTCGTTTGTCATTCAAGCAAAAAGCAGATCACAGAAATGCTGCTCGTGCTCTAGGGCTAGAGCGACTCTTATGCTTCCTTTCACTAGCCAAAAGATAAAGAAGAGAATCGCAGATAGCCATAACAAAAGCTCCGGAGCCGATACCTAATATCTACTCCTTCCCATCTAGCAGGCTAGCCGTTGCTGCTTGGAGGGGTGTCGCTGGGTTCCACATGGTGTAGGCGGCGATGCGTGTTGGCACCGTGCCCTGCCAGAGCGCCATTGGCTGCGACCACGGTGTTGACGTGACGGTGCCGTGCTGAGCGATGAGGATAGTATCGGCGTGGAAGGTGGCGAGGGTGAGTGGATAGGTGATGGTAAACTTGTGCAGCGCCTCGACTAGCTGGAGGAGCGGCATCCGGAAAGTGAGGATCTTGGGGTAGTACAGCGTGCGCAGCAGCTTTTGGACTTGCGAGAATGAGGCGACAATGAGGATGTTTGACTGGCTGGCAAGCTGCGGGGTGCTTGGCATAAGCAAGTCGACCGCATCACGGCTGATGATGAGCGGTGCGGTGGTGTGGCTCGCGAGCTTTTCGTAGATGATGGCGGTCTGGCTGTTGCGGCCAGCGTCGCCGATGAGGAGGAGTGCGTCGGCCCAGCCAGTGAGGGCTTGCAGCTCTGGCCAGGCTTCGTTGCCCAGGCTGCCGCTACTGTTGCTTGCGGCAAAAATCGTATCCGTCACGCTGGCAGGAATAGTACCACGCAAGGTATCTGGCAGCACGACGCGTGCCTGCCCTACCCCTGTGGCGAGCGCAGTGGTATAGCTATGCTCGATAGCGCGAAAGCTCAGCCGGTTGCCGCCAATAATACCTAGCTTGCCTGCCTGGGCCCGCTGCTGGGGCTTATTCCAGGCGATGTCTGGGTAGAGCGGTTTGGCCGGCGTTTGCTGCTGCCAGTAAGGGATGTTCATACGCAGTCACCTCGCTCTGATGGGCGGAGATAATACAGGGAGAAAATACTCAGCATAGAGCTATTATACCGCGAAGGAGGTGGTGCTTGCTATGCATTGCTGCTGAAGTGATGTCTTGCTACTAGTGCACCGCGATCTTTAATATACAATGTCGAGGTGCTGGCGCGGCCTGGGAGTGAGTAGAAAAACGTGAAAGAGAAAAAGCCCAACCTAGGAGCTCTACATACTCTAGTAAGAGTAGCGCTGACGACTAGGTTGGGTTAAGAAGGAGATGGGAGGTTGGGGCGCAGAGGGTGCGCAAACGTGTGCCTGCGCACCCTCTGCTGATTGTTCATCCGTCGATCATGAGGAGACACCTCCCCTCCCTTCTAGATTTGCCTCTCGCCAGATGACGAGGAGCTAATATATATCAATATATGAGGGGTGTGTCAAGGTTTGCGTGTTTATCGCGCCCCCTAGCCTTACACTATCGGCTCATCCAGCGTAATACTAACCGGGCAGTGGTCGCTGCCCATTTGGCTGGCGTGGATGTGGGCGCTGGTGATGCGCGGGACGATTGCCGCCGAAGCCAGCCAGTAGTCGATCCGCCAGCCCACGTTGCGGGCGCGGGCGTTGGCCCAGTGTGTCCACCAGGTGTAGGCATCGGTTTGGCCGGGGTGAGCGGCGCGGAATGTATCGACAAAGCCGGCATCTAGGTAATGCTGGAAGCCAGCGCGCTCTTCGTCTGTAAAGCCATGCTTGCCCCGGTTAGCGCGTGGGTTGGCAAGGTCTATCGGCTCGTGGGCGACGTTCATATCCCCGCAGTAGAGCACGGGCTTAGCCGGGCCGTAGTGGCCAGCCTCCAGCCCCTGTAGGTACGCCAGCATGCAGGGGTCCCAGGCCTGGGCGCGCAGGGTCAGCCGGCTTAAGTCCCCTTTGCTATTGGGCGTGTAGCACGTTACCAGCCAAAAGCCAGCAAACTCCGCCGTAATGACGCGGCCTTCATCATTTGGGCTGCCGTAGCTATCGGCCGCCAGCTGGAACTGCTCTACTAGCTCAGCTGGCAGGCCATCACGCCACTGCAGCGGCGCAGTTTTGCTAAAGATTGCTGTGCCGCTATAGCCCTTCTTGGCCGCGCTATAAAAGTGCTCGTGGTAGCCCGGCAGGTCGAGCTCCACCTGCTGGCGCTGCGCCTTCGTCTCCTGCAGGCATAGGATATCGGGGCTGTGCGCTGCCATAAAGCGGGCAAATTCGCCCTTGTTTATCACCGCACGAATACCGTTGACGTTCCACGAGTATAAGCTAGTCATAGGGGTAGTATAGCATGATACTGTTCTACACATCGATAGTTAAGTGTTTGACAAAGCAGCCACATACGTATAATGTAAATATTTTATATATGGCAGAACGGCTTGCTTACTTATGGAAAATTATTGTGTTGTGTGTTAATCTACAATGGTATGAAAGTTCTTATTGTAACAGAAGTATATCGCCCAGGTGTTGGTGGTGTCCAGGCGGCTGTTGACACACTTATATCTGGACTTATAGCGCACGGAGATGAAGTAACGGTTATAACAGGGTCGCCAAAAGGATTTCTCTATGGTAGTTACCGGGAGATTGACCAAATAAATGGTGCTACTGTAGTTCGATTACCTGCTATAAAATCATTTGTTAATAGAGAAAACAATCGAATGACAATATTACCTGCTTACGCAGTAAAACGTTATTTTCATCAATACCGTCCAGATATTGTTCATATGCTTATTCCATCAACTTGGCTTCATACGGCTGTATTACGTCAAGCTCACAAATATCATATCCCGGTCATTGCCACTGGTCATGCTATTGCATTAAATCTTGTGATGAATATGAGATGGAAGCGCTTTGCTCGGTGGGTTGGTCAGAAAGCTGAACAGTACACAGTAAAGTATCTTAACAGAACAGACTTAGTAACAGCACCAACGCGAGCAGCTCTCGACCATGTGGTGGGTATTACAGTACCTACTTTAGCAATATCAAATGGCATCGACGTAAGCCTTTATCCTCCAGAACGACATTATAAAGAAGCAACTCTGAAACAATTCAACTTGGATGACCGAAAACTAACGATTGTCTATGTAGGAAGACTTGATGGCGAAAAACGAGTTGATTTATTAATAGATGCAATGAAACAACTTAACCGACATGACGTACAACTCGTTATTGTGGGAAAAGGAATCAACATGGAGCCGTTGAGGCGGCAAGCTTCTGATCTAGGTAGCACTTGTATTTTTACCGGGTATGTGACTGATGACGAAAAGCGTGCTTTGTTGTGGCGAGCTGATGTATTTGTCATGGCAAGCCCTGCAGAGTTGCAATGTATAGCTGCGCTTGAAGCTTTATTATGTGAAACACCAGTAGTGGTTGCAGACCAAGTAGCTCTACCTGAGTTATTGGACGATGGAAAGAATGGTCTTAGCTTTCATTATCCCGATACAAACGATCTTGCAGACAAACTAGAGACTCTCCTGCAAGATCAAAACTTGCGTCGTAAAATAGGTCAACATGCCCGACAATGGGTTATAGAGCATCATTCTCATGATTATACTATTAGTCAATATCGTACAGCATACCAGAGATTAATTCGTGATAGAGAATAGTGAATTATCTCTAATATATAGGCAGCTTTGCAGAGGGCTTCATGAAATATTGCATACAACTAAAATTAGCAAAGCATTTTGACCTGTGTATGATATATTTTCTGTATTGGCTCGATTTGTATAGATCGGAAAAATATCTGCTTGAAATATTTTTTTCTATAGAGCACCATGTATTGAGTTCGACGCGTTACGTGATTTTTCATTCCTCAACCTACTTTCAGCAACGATAATGGTTTCTGCTTTATGAAAGTTGTAGATATCTAGCGCCTCTATAGAACTATAATTATTGTATTAAAACCTGCTATCATAAAGACAGTACACCAAATATATTTTTATGTTCATAATATGAAGTGGGGTGTGAGGATAGAGAATTATTATTTGCTAGTCACTTTTTTTGCGGTATAATAAACTGTAGCTATGAAAATCGGAATCTTTATTGATGACTATTTGCCATCAGTCCATGGCGTGGCGACGTCCACGGTTAATTTGAGGCAGGCGCTTGAGGCGCTGGGCCATGAGGTGTACATTGTTGCGCCAAAGTGCGAAGGCTATGACGATCACGACGATCACGTCATTCGCCTGCCATCATCGAAGAACTACGTCTTTGATAAGCGCGAGACGGCTGTCATCTACCCTGGTCTGGCCAAGAAGTTGGACGACTACCAATTCGACATCGTCCACAGCCAAATGCAATTCTATATGGGTGTGCTGGCCCACAGTGTGGCTAGGCGGCAGCGCATCCCCCACGTCACAACGATCCACACGCTCTATAGTGAGCTGATCGACGACTATCCGTTTATGGTAACGGCTGGGGTGATTGCGCTCTCGGTCGCCTTCCCTGTTGTTTTTCGGACGAAGCCGATCTTGCCAATTACCTCGCGCGAGCAGCTCCATGGTATGGGCAAGAGCGCGATCCGCGATATGTTGTCTCGCCAGGGGTGGCGTCTTACTGCGGCGTTTGCCAACCAGTGCGATGCTTGCATATCACCGTCGCAGCACCTGGCCAAAATATTGATGGAGGATGGCGGCCTCACGACGCCATGCCACGTCTTCCCAAATGGTATTGACACTCAGCGCTATCACAATGCTTCGGCGGCGGATTCGCCTATCACGAAAGGCCCGAACGATAAATTTATTATCTCAGTAGCGCGCCTGAGCCCTGAGAAGCGCCAGCAGGCACTTGTCGAAGCTTTGCCGCATATCCCGGATGAAAACGTCAAGCTGGTGCTGGTGGGCGGTGGCCCATACGAGGCAGAGCTGCGCGCCTGTGCCGAGCGGCTTGGCGCGGCAGAGCGGGTGATCTTTACGGGGATGCAACCCAGCGATGCAGTAGCGGCGCTGCTCAAGCAAGCCGATGTCTTCTCTCTCGCATCGTACCACTTTGATAACCAGCCGATGACCTTCCTCGAAGCAGCATCAAGCGGCCTGCCAATCGTCTACTGCGATGAGCGCATGACCGAGGGTTTGACTAAGAAAAATGCAATTTTGACCGATGGGATTGAGGGCAAAGACTTTGCTGAGGTCTTTAACGATCTCTTTACTCACCCCGATAAGCTCGAGCAACTGTCTCGCGGTTCATTGCAGGTGGCGCGCCGGTTCGATTCCGTGACGATGGCAAAGAAGGTCGCGGCGCTGTATGAGTCGCTCATTGCCAGTAATTTAGAAGAGTAAGTATAGTAAAAGCCTTTGAGGCTTAGGCTTTTAGGTTTGTTTCCTCCAGCGTCTTTTATTGCCGATGTGATACTTGTTGAGAGTGTAATTATCAGTAGTGTAGTATTGTCGCAACTTTTTGAGTGAAATAGTTGTTCTTAAAACACGACATTTAACCAATAGCTTTGAGCTGTAATGTATTGTTGCTCCATTAGTCATGCAGGCAAATGTAACATCAAGATCTTCACTGATATTATTGTCACCAAGACTGATTTGATCGCGAACTTTTTGCCAGAGTTCTCTTTTTAGTGCCGAGTTATGTCCGTACATAACTGGCTTAAGCTTTAAGCTATGTTGATGCCAAAAACGAAATAGACGAAAATACCAACAAAACCAAAATCGATTATGGGGTGATAATTCGCGAATAGCAACCGCACCACAAAGTGCATCGGTTGATGAAGGTACTGATAGTTCTCGACGAATCACTGAAAGCCAATGATTGCTGACGACTGTGTCAGCGTCTATCCGCGCAATAATAGGGTTTTTTGCAATATCGAAACCGGCTGCTCTAGCATAGGTAATGCCTTGTCTGAGCTCAGTAATAATATGAATTTGAGGATGATTCAGCTCCTGAATGATTGAGACAGTATTATCGGTAGAATTGTTGTCGACGATGATAATCTCATCATTCTCTAGGAGCTGTGGCAATAGTGCATTCAAACACTCTTTTATAATTTTATTTTCATTGTATACAGGAATAATAACACTGATAGGGTCCGTGCTATTTATCATGCTCTTGCTTTTCATAATACTGTCTATTTTAGCATAAAAAATAATATCACTATATTCTAAGCACATTATGTACAGTGCATGGTATAATAATAATAGATGAAAGTTCTAATTGCGTCCGACTTATATCCACCTGTCATCAATGGGGTGGCAACGTTTTCTTATAACCTAGCCCATGGGTTACGTGCTGCTGGGCATGAAGTTATTGTTATTGCACCAAGCCAAACTGGTAAGCATTATAGTGAGCAAAGCGGTGGTGTTACAGTGCATCGTGTGCGCAGTGTGGTATTTCCCTTTTATCAAAATATACGCATATGCATAGCGCCACAACTTGAAGTGCGCAATATTATTAAAGAATTTCGCCCAGACATTATTCATAGCCAAATGGTCTTGGGTATTGGACAAGCAACAACAATGATTGGTCGCCGTTACGGTATACCAATTATATCAACAAGCCACGCAATGCCCGAGAATCTTATGGATAACCTCAAAAACTTATCAGCATTTTCGCGCCCAATAAACTATATGCTAGCAGACATTGGGAGGCGCTACCATAGCAAGTCTGATATTGTAACTTCTCCAACGCAGTCTGGAATAGACAGTTTATCACGTTTTACGTCAAAGGTGACTGTACCAATAGAAGTCATCTCAAATGGCATAGATCTAAAAGCTTACAGGCCCGGCAGTGTGAGTAAATCACTATATCATACGTATAATTTGCCGACAAATAAGCCAATTATTACATATATAGGAAGGCTTGACGCCGAGAAACACGTATGGGTACTACTGCATGCGCTTCGTGAAGTGTTGAAAGAGCGTGAAGTTCATATGTTAATTGTTGGGAGTGGTGTTGACTTAGAACATGAAAAGCAGATTGCACAGAATATTGGTGTAGCTGATCATGTTACATTTACTGGTAGAGTATCTGATGAAGACAAAAAGGCTTTGCATCGGGTGGGGGCTCTATTTGTCGTTGCGTCCCCCGTAGAGTTGCAATGTATTGCAGCTCTCGAAGCAATGGCGAGTGGTAAACCACTTGTTGCAGTGGATGCCGGTGCACTTGGTGAGCTGTGTCACCACGGTAAGAACGGCGAGCTATTTGCATTGGACGACTATCAAGGCGCTGCGAGAGCTATAGTGCGTGTTCTAAGCGATAAAAACCTTTTGGAGGTGTACGGTAAGGAGAGTAGACGGATTGCTCAGATGCATGATCTTGATCGAGTCATCAAAAAATTCATCCAGTTATATGAAACGACTGTCGCCAGAAAAAAGAAAGAGATAGCTATGCGCTCTACTAAATAGAGAGTCCAACCGTCTACACTAGTAAAATAGCGTAGATAAAGGTTTAATCTAGAGTCAGAAAGCTTTTTATAGCCATTGCCGCTTGAGGAGCCTTTTCATAGTGGATAAGATGACCAACATTAGAAATAACCAAGAACTTCTCTGGTGATATAGCCTGAGATAGATTCTTTATGTGTGTAAGTGGCGTGACGCTATCCTGGTTGCCTGCAACAAGAAGTACGCGTTTTTGGCGCAGTGCATCGGCATAGTCAATAGCACCGCGTTTGTTAAAATCTCGAAAAAGTATTTTATAGAATTCGATATTAGAGATAAAATCAAGATTGCGCAAGTGATGTTGATATATTGCATGACGCTGGTCTCTATCAGCTGTTTTAAGAAGGCCAAAGGTGAGTATTCTCGAAATAAGTTTACTTCGTACGAAGGAGTTGCCTATTTTGCCAGTTTTTGCACTAATTGTGTATTGGGCGTCACCAAGCCACCGTCCGACTTGGCGTTTGTCTGTTACGCCATGGATGGCAGTTGGTATGGGGCTTATAAGAATAACCTGTGATGCGTAGAGTGTTGGTTGTTGGTGAATCATACTGCTCGCTACTAGCCCACCCATAGAATGTCCCAACAAGATAGGAGGCTCAGTAAGGTTGAGTGAGGCGACGAGCTGGTTTGTTAATGCGGCAATGCCATCAATCGACCAGTTAGATTGGTTTGGCAGGTCGCTAACGCCAAAGCCCGGTAAATCTGGTATAATAAGATGAATATCAGGCAGGAGTGGTTCGAGATATTGGAACCCTTCATGGCTGCCCGTGAATCCATGGATGAGAACCATTGTTTGTTTTGCGCTCTCATGATAGCTCCAATAGCTAACAGACAAAGAGTCGCTCAGTGTTATTGTGTGTTGCATGTAGCTCTATACCCTATTACGTATTCGTCGCTGCTCTCGCTCCACATCGCGGCGTTTGATGGTTTCGCGCTTGTCGTAGCGTTTCTTACCCTTACCGAGGGCGATGACGAGCTTGATATAGCGGCCGCTGGTAATGAGCTTCGTGGGCACGATGGTGTAGCCGTCTTTCTTGCGGGCGGCGAGTTGCTCGATCTGTCGCCGCTTCGCCAGAAGCTTACGTGCGCTCGTGCTGACCGTCCGGGCGTTTGGTTGGCCCTGCTCGTTGTGGCGCAGCGAGAAGTTGGCGTTATTGAGCCACAGCTCGCTATTGCGAATCGTCACATATGCCCCCTTGAGCTGCACGTGACCTTCGCGGGCGGCGCACACCTCTAGGCCGGTCAGGCTCATGCCGACCACTATGTCGTCGCTTAGTTCATAATCAAACCGCGCACGGCGGTTGACAATAGCTGGTACTGGTGGCTTGGTAGTATGTGATTTGCTCATACGTCTCTTCTATTGTAGCAGATGAAGTGGCGTGTGAGGATGCGAAGGTGATAGATTTGGGCTCGAGCAAGCCAAGAGACGACTATTATCTAGCGGGTAGTGGCACCCTCTAGGGAATAATAGTTTATACTACGCGTAGTCGTTGGGAGCGGTATCGATACCAAGATAGCGAAAATACTGCTGGACATCTGCGAGACCTCCGCCCGACTTAATAATAATGCGGCAATCTTGCAAGAGCCAACTCGCGTTGTCATAGCCATAATTGCATAGTGGGTCGAGATGCTCGTTGATATAACTCATCGTGAGAGGAGGAAACTCTACGGCAGGGTTCTCTGGGCCTTGCTGGTCGAGAATGGTATTGGTCGTGTCTAGCAGTCTATCGCGCTGGCGGTGTGGTGCGTTGAACTGGGATATGAGCTTGGTGTGCATATCTTCGGAGGTTGGGCCTGGGTTGCTCTTTGCCTCAAGTGCAAAAAGTGGTTTCTGGGTATATGTGTCAACACCCCCTCGTGTGCTTGCTAAGTGTCTCTGACTAAGTGTCTCTGAGAATTTTCCATGTATGACAAAACTAACAATCCTTCCTATTGTTTCTTTTCTAGTGTGCCTGCAGACCATTATACCGCTAAATATATGGAAAGAGTGTCGTAAAAATAACAGAATAATAATGCGGAGTGCTCAACTCACTCCCCTGCCCGCAAAGGATATAATTCGCCATGCTATAATATCCCCTATGATTGCCGATATTGCCATTACTGAGAAGTCGTTTGGGGCGAAGACGCTGATGACGGATGTGAAGTTTAGTGTGAATGATGGCGAGAAGGTGGGCCTAGTGGGGCGCAATGGCGTGGGCAAGTCGACGCTGTTTGGCATGCTCACGGGGGCGGACGATGACTATAGTGGCTCGATTATTTTCAAACGTGGCAGTGTGGTGGTAGCGACGGCTCAAGAGCACCACGACAGCGGCGATATCACAGTGCTCGAATATATCTTGCGTGGCCTGCCAGAGTATGCGCGCCTGCGCCATATCATCACAACCTACCCCGAGACGATGGGTGATAACATGCACAAAATCGAAGCATACACCGCGGCGCTGGAGCGCTTTGGCCAAAAGGGCTTCTACCAGATTGAGGAGTTAGTGGCGGAGGAGCTAAAGAACTTCCAAATGGCAGGTTATGGTGAGCGATATCTGGCGAGTTTGAGTGGTGGGCAGAAGCGCCTAGTGGAAGTGGTGAAGATTATGCACGCCCAGGCCGACCTTGCACTGATCGATGAGCCAACGAACCATATGGATTATGTCGCTAAGAAGCAGTTTATCGACTGGCTCAAGGGCGCGAAGCAAGCAATGCTCGTCATTACCCACGACCGAGATGTGCTGACAGAGATGGACCGGATCGTTGAGATAAAAGATGGCACAGCCCTCAGCTACCGAGGCAACTATGATGCCTACCTCCGCCAAAATGCCTCGGCGACAGGCAACGCGATGCATGAGTATGAGCAGGTCGAGCGGCGGATTGCTAATGTGAAGGATAAGGTCGTGCAATTTCGCCGGTTGAAGGAGCGAGCGCGTGACCCCGGCACTATTAAGCAATTCAAACAGCGTGAGCAGCAGGCTATGGCCGAGCTTGAGCAGCTCGAGCAGATTGAGAAGCCGACGTTTTGGATTGATCGCGACAATGTGGCACAGCTGGAGTATAAGATGGCTGATCGCTACCAGAAGTTTAAGGCGCGGACGATTCGCCTCAGTATGCGCGATGGTGCAATGCGAAGCCAGCGTACACTAGTGGCGGTGCGAGATTTGGCGCTGGGCTATGGTGAACGGATCTTGTTTGAGGGGGTGAACATCGACCTACGTGAGGGTGAAGCCGTAGAGCTGCGCGGCCGCAATGGTGCGGGCAAGACGACGCTTATTCGAGAACTACTCGCCGCGCAAAGTCTGGTGCAAGACAGAGGTAGCGATACGCCAATTGTCTATAGTGGCTCGCTGCAGCTCGATAGCCATATTCGGATTGGCGTGTATGAGCAGGAGATTGCCCCGACGTATCTTGGACTCACACTAGCCCTGGCGATTGAGCAGATGCACCTCGACCGTGGGTTGCCAATTGGCCAGACCAAGCTCCGCCAACTGATGAGCGACTACCTTTTTGCTGAGACGGATAGCGATGTGCCGCTCGCCCGCCTCAGTGGTGGGCAGAAGGCGCGTTTCCAGATTATTAGCATGCTAGCTAATGAGCCGCAGCTGCTCATTCTCGATGAACCTACTAACCACCTCGACCTACCCAGTATCGAAGAGCTCGAAGCGGCGCTGGAGCGCTACACGGGCGCCATCCTCTACGTTAGCCACGACAACTACTTTCGGCAAAAGCTCGGTGGCGAAGTGGTGCAGATTGGGGCGCAGTAAGAGGCAATCTCATCGTAAAATATCAACTGCTTCCACACCCCTTCTCTCGAGTACACGCCTTTTAATATCATGAGAACTCGCATACTTGGTAGACTCACCTCTCGTAGTGGTGAATGTGAGCATTACAATAAGCTTCCACTTCTCTGCTCTGTGCCCTTCTACCTACTACTTCACGTCGGTGAAGTGTGCATTGATTAATTTTAGAATCATGTAAGCTCCAGACATGAGAATCTATCATACGTATACTATACTGTGCATAATTTCGTACTAGCATATTGCTTACGGTTGCAATCTACGCTATTGTAGAAGCAATGAGACTGAACAAAGATAGATCAAGCGCGGGGTTTGCCCTGCCAACGGTAATCGTGGCATCGGTGGTAGCGATGATGCTACTCCTCGTGGCGGCGTCTGCATCGACGGCGATTCGCGAAGGGCTCTACGCCCAGCACTACCGGCGCTTGGCCCGTGAGGCGGCCGAGAGTGGTGTTGTCCTTGCCAGCAAATGTCTTGAGCTCAATAACGACCTCGCTCAGTGGTCAGATGCTGCAAAATTGCGACCCAATACCGACTGCAAAGGCGCAGTGGTGGCTGGGCGCACGCAGTATGTTCAGCAGGACGGCAATGTGCGTACGACCTTTGAGGTGGGTGAGCCAGAGCGCCGCGAAGGGAGTATTCAGCGCATTACAGCGGTGGGCCGGACGGAGCTTATCCGCACGACGGATGGCGCAGTATGGAAGAGCTACGAGTATCGCCTGGCAGGCCAAGCAGGCCTGAGCGCACTGCTCGATAGTGTCTCGTTTGGTTATGCGGCTGGCGGCGGCTTTACACTCAATGGTGCGTTCTTTACCGTCATCGACGAGTTTGGGCGGCCACGCTCAGCAGGCTTCAATGGCTTTGGTCAGCTTGGTGTCGGCTCGACTACCGACACCCTCACGCTTAAGCAGTTTAATGTCCCTGCCAACAAGCGCGTCGTACGTACCTACACCAACTTCCTCTCTCATGGTCGTAACCTGTTTGCTCTCACGGAGAATGGCGAGGTATGGGGTGCGGGGCTGCATAACTTTGGGCAGATTGGCAACCCGAGCCAAATTATTGCATGGGTAACAAACCCCGTCCAGTTTATACTGCCTGGCAATGACAATGTTGCGACCTTTGTTTCGCCGCTGGGGATCGTCACCTTTGTTGTGACAGCTAAGGGTAACGTCTATGCGGCTGGCTCTAATGAAAAAGGTGTCGCCGGTATTAACTCGACCGCTCCGACAATAAAGATGCCAACCAAGATGCCCTTCCCTGAGAAGATTCGGGCCGATGCTCACTCCTGGGCAGTCGACAGCAAAACAGCCTATGCGATTGGTGAGAGTGGTGCAGTCTATGGCTGGGGTGGTAACGACTTTGGCCAGCTGGCTCAAGGTGACATTAATGAGCGGCACATGCCTGTCCGTTTGGGCGACTTTGGTAAGCCTGGCAAAACCAAGGCAGTGCAGCTCGCCTTCGACGGCGATACGGTCTATATTCGCGATAGTGCAGGGGCAGTCTACTCGGCGGGCAAGACAAACTATGGCCAAGCAGGGGTGCCGACCTTCCGGCTGCGTGCGGGGGTGTCAGACCGTTGCTTGGCGGCGGTGGGGGCAAACCTCAGGACAGAAAAGTGCTCGGGTGCTGCTGCAAACCAAAAGTGGCACTTCGACCGGACGAATAACGCCCTGCAAGTCGAGTCAAACCCAGGTGGAGGCCAAAACCGCTGTGTCGAAGCAACCGGCCATAATAATGAAGAGACGCGTATGCGGTGGTGCGCTTGGTGGTCTAATGGCAAGCGCTTCGACTTCCGCTACCCAGCAGGTGCGTGGAGCCATGTCTACCTTAGCAATAGCACCGACATTGGTGGCCGAGGCCTATGTGTTGCTGAAGTCAATATCGCGACTGGTGGCGAGACGAGGATGAATTCGTGTGAGTACTATGCAGACAGAACATTCTTGCCATACAACCCAACACTCGAGCGTGTCGCGCCGTCTGGAGTAGTAGACATCACAACAGACCAGTACTTTACCACCATGGTCTATGCTAACGGCGAGGTTAAGACCTTTGGCCTCAATAACGGTGCACTGGGCAATGGCGTCTATGTCGATACATCCAATCTAGATGCTTACAAGCGTCACGTATATAACCCAACCCCAGTCAAGTTCATCCTTCCCTCGGGGGCTAAGGCAGTTTCGTCGTGGACAACCTCCAATGGGCTTAACCCCAAGAATGCTAACACCTTTGTTGTCACCAGCGATGGCCGTGTCTTTGGGGCGGGCAGCAATGTGACAGGCCAGCTAGGTATTGGGCATATTGGTGGCGGCACTAATGGCATCTACCCCACTCCGCAGCAAATGCTCGTCCTTGGTACGCAGGGCAACTTAGCATCATATGTGCGCTCGGGCTATGGCACAACGGTGGTCTATACTAACAATCGCAAGGTCTTTACGGTAGGCAACAACTCCAATGGCCAGCTGGGCGATGACACGACTACCACCAACCCCACACCCCGTGCCAACAAAAACACAAATGCCCAACGCCACGTGAAGTTCTATTAGGCAGGGCATGGCTGCGAGAGGTACAACCTCTACTGATTGCTAGTACGAGAGGCTTATATATGCACAAAATAGCGATGTGAGTGAAAGGTCTCATATTTAGTCAATATATTTTTAAGTATCAGTATTAAATGACGAGTAACTACAAGCAAGAACAAAACATAGCAACACCTGTTTAAAAACGATAAATTAGTAACAAGTATGACTGCCTAGGAACCCCTTATTGAGTCAAATAAAAAAGCATGAACAATATATGTATACTACCTATACCTCTCCATTTCCCTCGTATGTGAGCAGCCAATAGTAAAACTCACTGCCCTTCCCGAGCAGTGAGTTGACTGTGATACATAGCCAAGCTATGCCTCTGGCAGCAACCCCTTTGCTTGGAGAAGCTCATCAATCCGAGCTCGGTCGAAGCCATAGACGATCTCACCAGCAATGTCTGTGACTGGGATGCCTTGGGCTTTGCCGCCGGTTTTGGCAGCGAGCTCGTCCGCAGCGCCAGGTGTTTTCTCGATGTCTTTGATAGTGTAGTGCACGCCAAGCTTGTCGAGATATTGCTTCTCTGTTTTGCAATAGGCGCACCACTCTGCGCTATATACTATGACTGATGGTGTTGTATTCATACTTATCCCCTTTCGCTCTTGTTAGTATAGCATGGACGGTAATGGAGTTGGCAAGCGTACTGGGCGTAAGGTAAGGCGCGAAGCATCTTCAGTGGTAGTTCTAGTAGGATGGGAAAGCTAACCCTCTGTAGTGTGTTGGCTTGTCAGATACCAGCCACCATCGTGCGGTGATTGATACGCGCGTAACTGCACATCCAGCTGGTATTTGCGGAGCTCGGTGATGGCGCGCAAGGCAGCTGCGCGGCTCGGGTACCGCTTTTTGGCCGCTTCATTATGTGGTGGGCGGTAGGACTGGTGTTTGGGCGTTTTATTGCGGCGTGGCATAGCTCTAGTATACGCGGCTTTGCAATGCGATGCCAGTTGTCTTACACGCATCCTGCTTAAGGAATGGTTATAAAAGTTAATGGAATATAGAAAAGAGCAGTAACTCCACACCAAATCATTACGATCTATGCGTGCGCTCCATCGGTTCAAGACGTAAAGAAAAGGGTTAGCATACCAAGAGAAGCCAATGCCTTGAGATTCATACCCAACCGCCGCTTCCCTCTTTACGTCTGCCAAGCCTCCTGGTACAATAGGGCCATATGAGTACGGAGTCTCGTGAGAATGCCCGCTCGCACGGTAGCCAAGTGGTTAGTGTGCTGTGGCGTACCCTACTTGGGACAACCTGGCGGATGGCGGTGCCAACTGTTGGGTTATTTTTGCTCGGAGTCTGGGCAGACCGGCAGTTTGCAACCAAGCCATGGCTGATGTTTGCTGGCTTGGTGGTCGGCATCGCTCTTGCAGCGGGGCTCATCACGCACCAAATTAAGGGAGGTCATCGCACATGATGTTTTTTGCGGCAGTGCCACACATCTCAGTCAAGGCAGACGAGGTGTTTTCGATTGCTGGCTGGCCAATTACTAATGCCAATCTCGTTGGCCTATTGGGCCTTGTCCTCTTGGCTTGGCTTATGTTTCGCACGCGGGCAGCGGTGCTGGGTAAGAAGAAGGCGAATTTTGCAACTCGCTTGACTGTCTGGTGCTTTGAGGGGCTGTACAATACCGTAGGGCAGGTCATCCCCAGCAAGAAATGGACGCGGCGCGTTGCTCCCCTTGTTATTACGATGTTCTTCTTTATCGCCGCACAATATTGGCTAGGGTTATTGCCAGTAGTCGGGCCAGTGATGGTTGGCCATACACCACTGTTCCGTGGCCAAAATGCCGATCTTAATATGACCTTCGCCCTTGCGGCCGTTACGATCGTTATGGCACAGGTATACGCAGCACGCGAGCTTGGCTTTGTGGGCAACCTCAAGCGGTATTTTGTGAACCCCTTGCGCGATCCAATCATGTCCTTTGTGGGGGTTCTTGAGATTATAGCAGAGTTCTCGCGCTTACTGAGCCTGTCCTTCCGTCTGTTTGGTAATGTGCTCGCGGGTGAGATTTTGATCGCGATGATCGCCTACCTCACTCAAGTGGCAATGCCAGCGGTGCTCCAGCCGTTCTATATCTTTGAACTATTTGTTGGTGGCATTCAGGCCTATATATTCTTTATGCTTTCAACCGTGTTTATTTCACTCGGATTGGCGCATCACGGCGGTGATGAGGAAAAAGATACGCACTCAAGCACTTCGACTTCTTCAGACGCGAACCTCGTGACCGAAGGAGCAAAATAACATTGGTAATAACTAAATAAGGAGAAGTAATTATGAAAGACATCGCATTTACCCTGGCGTATGCTATTCCAGCAGCGTTTGCTGCGATCGGGTGTGGTTGGATTGGTGCCAACGCCATGAAGGCGGCTGGCCGCAACCCAGAGAAGATTAACGACCTACGCACTATGATGATCCTTGGTATTTCGTTTATCGATGCTTTGGCTATCATTGGTTTTGTGGCCGCGATCGTCGGCAAGGTGATGTAAGGAGTTCGCACTCGTGAATACCCTGCACTATTTTGCATCGACAGAGGCGGGTGGTGGCGATTTGTTCTCGTCGCTTGGTCTTGATTGGCAGCTGTTTGTCCTGCAAATGGTGGCATTTGTGGTGCTGCTCTTGGTCTTGAAGAAGTGGGTCTATCCACCGCTGCTCGACATGCTCGATCAGCGCGATGCGAAGATTCGCGATGGCCTCAAAGCAGCCGAGAAAGCCCAAAAGGCAGCCGACGAGACCGAGGAGCGCACCGCTGCAATGCTCAAGAAAGCCCGCCACGAGTCGCAAGAAATTGTGACTGCTGCCAAGACTGAGGCAGCCAGCATGGTGAACGACGCCAAAGACGACGCCCACACGCAGGCCGAGCGCATCTTAGAATCGGCGCGCACCCAGACACAGACAGAGCTGGCCGAGGCCAAGCGGGCACTGCGCCGCGAGATGGTCGACATGGTCGTCGAGGCAACGCGTGCAGTAACCGCTGAGACTGTTGACGCGTCGAAGGATCGCCAGCTGATCGAGAAGCATCTGACCAAGCTTGATAAGGAGCAAGGCTGATGGCGGCCGGTTTTTCGCGCCGCCGCCTCGCTGCGTATGTTGCTGAGCAGATTGCTGCTGGCGCTGAGGCGTCTGCTGTGCTGCGTCAGGTTGCTGCCTATCTTATTGACACCCGTGCAACGCGCGATGTCGATGTGGTGGCAGCAACGATTGAGGAAGCGCTAGCTGAGCGCGGTATCGTCGTGGCTGAGGTCACGACGGCGCACGAGCTATCGGCCGCCCTGCAGAAGCAACTCAAGGCAGAGGTCACAGCACTTGCTGAGCAGAGTGGCACTGCGCCAGTTACGTCAGTGCAGCTCCGCCAGGTGGTCGACCCATCAGTGATTGGCGGCGTGAAGATCGCTCTGCCGGGCCAGCACTATGATGGCACTATCCAACACAAACTAACCGCCCTTGCGGGCACGAAATAAGAGGAATTATACATGGCTGAAACAACAGTTACAGAGTTGTCCGAGAGCTTGCGGCAAGCGATCGCAGGCCTGGAAGCCTCTGAAGGGCTAGAGCAGGTCGGTATCGTGACCCGAGTGGGTGATGGTGTGGCCTGGGTACATGGCTTGCGCCACGCTGGCTATAGCGAGGTGCTCGAGATCGAGACCAAAACAGGTATCGTTGAGGCGTTTGCCCTCAACCTGATGGAAGATGAAATTGGTGCTGTGCTGCTCGGCAGCGACCAAGGTGTAGCTGCTGGCGACCGCGTTAAGCTCAAGGGCGAAGTCCTGAGTGTGCCGGTCGGCGAGGAGCTGCTTGGCCGCGTGGTGAACCCGCTCGGTGAGCCACTTGATGGTGGCCCAGCTATTACTACCACGCAGCGCGGCCTCGTAGAGCGTGAGGCGATCGGCGTGATGGGTCGCAAGAGCGTGCACGAGCCACTGATGACCGGTATTATGAGCATCGATGCGATGTTCCCGATTGGCCGGGGCCAGCGCGAGCTGATCATTGGTGATCGCCAAACCGGTAAGACGGCAATTGCACTCGACACGATGATCAACCAAGCTCGCCAAAAGACTGGCGTGGTGAATGTCTACGTTGCCGTTGGGCAGAAGCTGAGCAAGATTGCCCGATTGGTTGAGCGCCTCAAAGAAGAAGGTGTGATGGATCAGACTATCGTGGTAGCAACGAGCCCAAGCGACCCAGCTTCCCTGCTCTATCTTGCGCCATACGCTGGTACCGCCATGGGTGAGTACTTCCGCGACAATGGTGGCCATGCCTTGATGATCTACGACGACCTCACCAAGCACGCTGTCGCTTACCGCCAAATGAGTCTGCTCCTGCGTCGCCCACCAGGGCGCGAAGCCTTCCCGGGTGATGTGTTCTATTTGCATAGCCGCCTACTCGAGCGCAGTGCCAAGCTAAGTGATGAGCTTGGGGCAGGTTCGCTCACTGCCCTGCCGATCATTGAGACCCAGGCGGGCGATATTTCCGCTTACATCCCCACCAACGTGATTTCCATCACCGACGGGCAGATCTTTATGGAGACAGATCTTTTCTACCAAGGTATTCGCCCAGCCATTAGTGCTGGTCTCTCGGTGTCGCGTGTTGGTGGTGCAGCCCAGACTAAGGCGCTCAAGAGTGTTAGCGGTAACCTCAAGCTCGGGTTGAGCCAGTTCCGCGAGTTGGCAAGCTTTGCTCAGTTTGGAAGCGACCTTGATGCCGAGACCAAGGCACAGATTGGCCGTGGTCAACGCCTGACAGAGCTCCTCAAGCAGCCACAGTACCAGCCGATGAGTGTTTGGGAGCAGGTGGTGAGCATTGTGGCGGTGAGCCAGGGTTACTTTGATGCTGTGCCAGCTACGAAGATCAAAGCTGCGCAAGATGCTCTGCTGAGCCGTCTCTGGGCTGAAGCTAAGGAGCAGATGCGCACCCTCAACAAGGGTGACCAGAAGTTTGGCGCTGATGAAAAGCTCACCCACTTGATAGAATCAACCGCGGGCGAAATTGCCAAGGAATTTGCGGAGTAAGCAACGGAGGTCGCTATGCCCAATACGCAACAGCTCAAAGCACGGATTCGCTCGGTTAAGAGTACCAAGCAGATCACCAAGGCAATGCAAATGGTGGCAGCGAGCAAGATGCGCCGTGCCCAAGATGCAAGCCGCACCACTGCGCCGTATACCACGGCAGCACGTGGCCTTTTGCGTTACCTCTCGCGCCAGGGTGCGACCGACGATCACCCCCTGTTTGCCCAGCGCACAGTCAAGCGTCGTTTGATCATCGTCATCGCTGCCGATAAAGGACTGGCTGGTGCCTACAACAGCAACGTCCTCAAGCGCTATGTCCAGCTCCTGCGCGATGACGATGCAGCCGGGATTGACAACACTACCATTGCAGTAGGGCGCAAGGCAGCGCAGTTCGTTGCCCGCCTCAAGGATACGCAGGTGGTTGGGGTGTATGAGGATGTGCCAGATCGCCCAACGGGGCCAGCCTTCCGGGCAATTCTCGACACTGCGCACGATATGTTTGTGAGCAAGCAGGTCGATGCGGTCGACGTCGTATTCACCCGCTTTTATAGCAGTATGACGCAGCACCCTGATACGATCCACCTCTTGCCCGCTGGCCTTGACGCCGAGCAACTCGATGCGGTGGATGACGACGAAGTAATCTCAGACGACGAAGCTCTTTTTGAGCCAAGCCCGCAAGCAGTGCTCGACACCATCGCTGCGCGCATGGTCAGTGCCCGGCTCTACCAAGCCCTGCTTGATGCCAGGGCGAGTGAGCACAGCCAGCGCATGCTTGCCATGAAGAATGCCACCGATAACGCTACCAGCCTTGTCGATGACCTAACACTCGAGATGAACAAACAGCGCCAAGGTGCCATCACGCAAGAGCTGACTGAGATTAGCGCCGGTGTGGAGGCAATGGGATGAAACACTACACGCGTGTCGTGATAGCTGCGCTTGTCATGTATGCGCTTGTATGTGTGGTGTTGCTTCTTGTGGGCGGTATTCTGATGCTGTCTGCTAGCCGTGGTGAGGGGTTACTCTTTGGCCTTGCGCTGATGCTGCCATATGTTCTCGGTGGACTGTGGTATTGGCGGTATGGCCAGCGGCACGGCGCAAGCTTTGTGGGTGTTACAACTGGCCTGCTGGTTATCATTTGTGCTGGCCTTGGCTCGTATGTGGCAGGCTTTCTTGTATC
>CALHQH010000012.1 GCA_938036625.1 uncultured Candidatus Saccharibacteria bacterium
TCCAACGAGGTGGAGGATGAGAAAGCTGTACCACATAAGTTAGTGATGTCCTGGCCGGTCTCTTAACTGCTTCAATGTTGTATATAAATCCAGCGGTGTTGGCGCGTGAGGTGGCCGTTGATTCTTCTGAGATACCTCTGGTTGATGGTTATTGTGAGGCAAAACTGTGACACTCTGCAGGCTACGAAGCCAGCGCACGTACTGGGCGAGTGACTCAGCAGCGTAGCGCAAATCGACGATCTCGGGGTCGGGATAGAAATCAATGCTATCAGGCCCAATCTCAGTAATCAGACCAGCGACAGGTGTGTAAAACGTTACATCTGGGTTGCGCGGGCAGGTAGGCATCACAGCAAGTGCGTCGTTGCAGCGCGATATATCAACGAGGAGATGCTCGGAAATAGTCGTCTGTGATTCGTGCGCACGAGGAATGTGCGGTACTCGGTTGATGACAACCCGATTGGCGAGCTGTGGCGGTAATTGACATGTAGTATCATCACGTGCTGGCAGCGGTATAACTGGTGTTTTGTTTGCAGCATAAAGGACTCGATCTGGGTTGACTGCGAGGCCAGTCAGTGGCATTGTTGCCGCTTGATCTGGTAGTAGCGTTTCCACAGTTGGCGTGAGATGGTCGGGGAGTCGTACAGCCATGATAAATACTATTGTACCATCGTTTTCATTCGGCACGCGAGAATCGATCGCTCGATGACGCAATCGATTGACCGATCGTGTCTTTTGGCACCTCATATCCCTTCGCGCGAAGGTACTCGATAATGCGCTCTTGCTCGTGTGGTGTATAGTATATGCCCGAGCGGCTGCCACGGGCTTTGCGGCGGACACCAACAAGCATGTCGTCTGCCTCTGCCATGTCGTTGAGTGCTGTAATAGCACGTCGCACGGTCATATGGTGCAGACCAAGCTGCTTGGCGAGTTCGGTAACACTAAGCTCGCCTTCTTGTGGTGAGGGCAGGTCAAGCAGACCCTGCTCTCTCAGGTAGTCTGCAATGATGCCAGCTTGGCGCGACGTATAGAGCCTATGTATTGTATCCCTGCGAGCGGCTATAGCAACAGTACCAATTGCTGCAGCAACCTCGGGGTTTTCCGTAGCGTGCTCTATTGTCCGCCATGAGACACCAAGGTCTCGTGCAATGCTGTGGATGGTTCGCTTGCGAGGGCGAAGTTGGCGCGGCGGCGTATTATCGGCCTGTGCGGCTGCAATGCGTTGATGTACGTCAGCAATTGGGCTTGTGAGTGCATCGTATATATTCGAAGCAAAGTGACGTTCTGTTGGCAGGGTAATGCCATGGGCGGTATCTTTTGCAACAAGCACCGCTAGTTCATCCTTGGTGTATGTGTGGAGTGGTTGGCGATCACCTGCATTATGGTTCCTAAGGGGGTCTTCTTTCTCCAGAGCTGGGTCAAAGACAAAAGCGACCTCTGAGTAGGTGATGATGGTACGAGCGGGTTGGGTGTCGTGTGGCCGGATATTTGTGATAAAGCGAAGAGGTGGCGGCTGGTCTGTATAGCCTCTTCTTGGTTCTGTCTTGCTTTGCGATATATACACCTGGGTTGGGTCACTAACAGAAAGGCCGATATCGTTCTCAAGCAAGAAGCAAAGAAGTTTATGTAAATCGTTGAGCTTTTCTGCTTGAGTAGTGTATCTGTCATGTATCTCGGGTGATTGTGTTGGTTGCTGGGGTGTTTCCATACCTACCACCATACATAATGCAATCGTTTGTTGCAAATATAAGTATAAACTAAAGAGCCACTGTCCCGTCAAGCGACCGTCCGAGATAGGCTGCTACCTGCTCAGCTTGCTCAGGCGAGAGGTGGTAGCCTAGTGTGCAAGCCAGCTGGCCGTTTTGGCGCCGCACACGGTATCGCTCGAGCGCTATGCCAAGAGCTTTAATAGCTTGATTAATCGTCGCGTGTGTAACATGGAGCCGCTCAGCAACAGTCGTGCGGAGCAGATACCCCGCTGGCACAGGAGTAAAGAGCCCTTCTTCACGTGCCTGGTTTTCAATCTTCCGCTGATCCGTGGGTGAGTAGTAGTCGTATGATAGCCCGGTGGCTTTGTG
>CALHQH010000013.1 GCA_938036625.1 uncultured Candidatus Saccharibacteria bacterium
CTGCGGCATGATTGGACCGAGCGACCTGAGATTGATGAGCCGTCAGTGAGGATTGAAGATGAGTACTCTGACTTGCCGCAGATTAATGCACTTGAGGTGGCAGAGCAGTATCGTGGTCGTGGTATTGCCTCGCAGTTACTCGCTGCAGCGGAGAACGAAGCGTGTCAGCAGGGGTTTGACCGAGTTGGCCTGGCGGTGGATGTTACCAACAAAATGGCGATGGGTATCTACGAGAAGCGTGGCTATATGTATCGATTAGTGGCAGACAAGCCAACCTTCACCAGTGTATACCATCGAACAGATGGTACTGATGAAGCTGGCGAGTATTATTTGATGACAAAGCAAGTGCGAGGTAAGGGATGATGCAGCCTGGGCGAATCCTTATCTACGGTGACTCGAACGTCTGGGGCGACAAGGGGTTTGGTGAGAATGGCGTTCTGTTGGGGCGCTATGCTGCCAATCAGCAATGGTCAAATATCCTCCAGCGATTGCTCGGTGATGAGTATGACATTATTCAAGCAGGGCTGTGTGGACGGACAGCAGGGGAGTATGCAGAGCAAGCACCATATCTTGGTGGCAAGATTGGTTACGGAATAGCACTGCGAGAGGCTAGCCCGGTGAGCGGGGTGATCATCGCGCTTGGTATGAATGATGCACAAAACGAAAGCGCTTCTGGCGAGCAAATTGTAGCTGATTTACAGTGGTATAGCGCCTATACCCAGGCCTATGCAGCTGATAGCGAGAATGACATGGCTGGTGGTGCCAGTGTGTGGTATATTGCGCCAGCTATTGCGCCAGTTCAGTGCTATGCACCGCTTGCCAGCAAGCTACAGTGCATCAACAAAAAGCTATGTGCTACTCATACAACCATTAGTAATCCACTTAACGACCATGACGACTATGCGCCTGATGGCATCCATTTCTCACAGCACGGGCATCGGCGAATGGCGCAGGCAATGTATAAGGCTATAAAGGAGGGTATAGCGAGATGAATCGACAGTATATAGCAGAACAACCACCACAGGTACGTGTTGGCGTAGGTGTCTTTATCTTGCGCGATGGGAAGTTCTTGATGCAGCAACGACAGGGGTCGCATGGTGCTGATACGTGGAGTGTCCCTGGTGGCCATATCGAATATGGCGAAACGCCTGAGGAGGCAGCGATCCGTGAAGTACGCGAAGAGACAGGCTGTGAGATTACTAACCTGCGCTTTGCTGCTGTCACGAATGATATCTTTGCTAATGACCACAAGCATTATGTGACGTGGTGGCTGACGAGCGATTGGCGGTATGGCGAACCTTCTATTACCGAACCAGATAAATGTAAAGAACAGCGCTGGGTAGACTTTGACACGCTGCCGCAACCGTTGTTTTTACCCTGGCAGCAACTGCAGCACAGCAAATTTATAACGCAGATTCGACACACAGTATCACAAAGCAGGCAAGGAGGAAGTATATGACAAAAATAACTTATTTCGTTCACGGTACGACGACGGATAATGAAGCTGGTAAGGCGACTGGCTGGTTGCCTGGTGAGTTGTCAGCAGTGGGGGCTCAGCAAGCGCAGGCGCTGCCAGAGCAAGCGGCTGATACCAGCTTTACTGTGGTATTTTGCTCGGATCTTGGTCGAGCGATCGATTCAGCCCGGCTTGCCTTTGGTGTAGCGCACCAGATTGTTATTGATAAACGGCTGCGCGAAGCGAATTATGGTGATAATAATGGCACGGATGGGGTCTTTAAGGCTAGTCTGCTTCCCTTTGTCGATACACCATTTCCGCACGGCGAGAGCTACCGCGATGTAGAGGAGCGCATGCGCGACTTTGTGGCGATGCTGCAGCGCGACTATGCTGGCAAGCACATTGCTATCGTGGCGCACGAAGCACCGCAGCTTGCGCTGGACGTTATTCTTGGTGGTAAGACCTGGCCAGAGGCAATAGCAACCAATTGGCGCGAAGTTGGCTCATGGCAGCCTGGGTGGGTGTATGATGCAGAAGCAATAGTATAGGTACAATACTCATGGAGAAAGATATGACTGATCAACAGCAAGAATGGCTTGATTTTGCAAAAAGTGTAGCGCACGAAGCGGGCGACATTATGCAAAAATATTTTGGTAAAAAACCGGATGCTCACTTTAAAGCCGACAATACGATCGTGACCGTTGCCGATGAGGAAATCAACCAGCTTGTGATCCAGCGAGTAGCCGAGCGATATCCAGACCATGATATTGACGGTGAAGAAGCGAGCGACCGCCGTGGCTCGGACTATCTGTGGGCATGTGACCCGATCGATGGCACGGCACCTTTTGCGATGGAGCTACCAGTATCGGTCTTCTCGTTGGCATTAGTGGTTGATGGTCAGCCGGAAGTTGGAGTGATTTATGCGCCGTTTAGTGACCATTTGTATTGGGCGGTCTGTGGCCAGGGTGCGTTTATGAATGGTAAACAGATTTACGTGAATAAGAAGACTTTTGGTGGAATGACTGGGATGAACGTGGATTGGTGGCCGAATGCCCAGTGGGATGTTATGCGGGTGATTCACAAGTTAGCGTATGAGAAGGGTGCATACGTCACAGCACCAGGAAGTACGACGCACGCGGCAGCCCGAGTAGCGCGTGGTGAATTTGTCGCATCGGTCTTTGCTGGCACGAA
>CALHQH010000014.1 GCA_938036625.1 uncultured Candidatus Saccharibacteria bacterium
AGCAAAAATCGCCATCGCTGACGCACCCACCGCCAGCTTTTAGTATTCATAGGGCTCCTTTGGCTGGGTGGTTGACGTAACCGAACGCGGCATGATGACAATCGGCTGCTGACGATGTTGCTGTGGATGTGCGGCAAAGTCACCCGTTACCGTTACCCAACTATTGGGCTGATAGCGCTCACGCCACCCAGGTGCATAGACTGGCACGCCAACCGCCTGTGCATCGACCGCACAACACGTCACGACAAATCGAGATACATAAAAAATCTGCGAATCCGCTGTATCTGGCGTGACAAACCCTGTCAAGTTGACTGTCTTGCCACGATAAAACCCGCTGTCATGCGTTTGCGCGAGTAACCCTGCCCATTCTTTAATCGTGAGGTGCGAATAATCTCGCTGAGCAAAGATAGATGCTTGCGATAGCTTCTCTGTAGATAGTCGAGCTGCCGCCCCTTTGTTGATACCGCGCTGCGTGGCTGTTGTCGTCGTTAGTGCCGTCGGCGGGGTAAGCAGCGCCATACTTGCGACCACGCATATCATCACACACGCGGTAATACCACGCCACCAAGCAAAGTGTGTGTGCTGGTGGGCACGTGATTGCGTAATAATACTCACACTCGCCATCACAAGAGCAACCATTGCCATACTAGTCGTAAAGACGATATACCGCTGATGTATATAGAGCGTCAAACGACCAGTCGCAGCTAGCCACAGCGTCGCCACGGCAATGATAAAAAGGAGTATTATACCTTGTTGCTGTGCGACTCGGGACAAGACCAGCCTAAAACGCATAATTCACCACCAATCCCAATGTTATCGATGCTAGCCCAACGATCGCACTCACCTGAAGCAGTACACTCGGCCGATACGTCGTGCGCAGCAAACTCAGCATCTTGATATCGATCATTGGGCCAAAGGTCAAGAAGCTCACAAGCGCTCCGGTCATAAAGGTTTGGCGAAATGCCAAGGCAAAGAATGCATCAACATTAGAGCAGATTGATACAATAAATGCCAGCGCCGCCATTGCAATCACCGACCATACTGGCTGGCTCCCCAGCGATACCAATACCTCGCGCGACACCAGCACTTGCACAAGACCTGCTAACCCTGCACCAACTACCAAGGCTGGCAGCATCGCCTGCACCTCACGTCGAAATATCGCAAGGCTTGCTACTCGCTTGCTCTGCTGCACATGATCTGCCTGGCACGAAGCAACAAAAGTACTGGTCAATAACTCCTCCGCCGGGCGACGCGCATAGACCCAGCCAACAAGATTAGCAATAATAAAGCCACCAAGCACTCGCGCCCACAGTATGGTTGCATCACCAGCGAATGCTTGCTGCGTTGTGATGATCGTCACTGGGTTGAGGATTGGTGCAGCAAGCAAAAACACGAGAGACTCACTAGGTGTGAGCCCTTTTACTAACAGGCCGCGAGCTAAGGGGACATTACCACACTCACAGACTGGCAGCGTAATACCAAGGAGCGACAAGCAAGCTCGACGCAATAATGGTTGCTGCGGCAGATAGGTAAGCAAGCGCTCGGCCGGCAGCCACACCTGTACCATAATTGCAATGCAAATCCCCAGCATGACGAATGGTAGTGCCTCGATCATCACACTCAAACTCAGCGTTATCCAGTCTTGCAATCGATCAGGTAGCGACCACTGCCCTGTTTGCGCCGATACAAGGCGAAGTGCAGCTAGCCCAACAAGCACTCCAGCCACTACTGCGACGCGGCGCCACCGCTTCGCCAACCAACGAATCATTTTCATGCTTCTATTATACCGCGAAGGGTGAGGTAGTAATACGGCTATACGGCTTTTTCTTGCTCTCGCTGCAAGCGGCGACGAACATCGATAATAGACATCTGCGCCAATGCGTCAATAGGGATGCCCTGCATATAGGTAATGACGCGCGCTGCATACTCAGGGTGTGGGTAGGCAGCGGCACGCTTTGGGCTGCGCCCCACCTTAAGTCCATCAAGCACACCACGCATCCGCTTCCAAAATGAATAATAATCGAGTTTGGCTTTGACCTGCCAATGCTGAGCATCCTCTATGACAAAGCCCTCGATTGGTACACCGTCATACAAATAGTCAAGCCCCTGCACCTGCTCATACCAGGCCGCAAACTCCTCCCACGTTTGGAACGTCGCCGCAAGCCGCTTGGTTTCCATACCAAGCATAGCCGCAAATCGCTCACGCTCAACTTGGTCAACAGCGGCAAATTCCGCCTGGCGATGCACTATGTCGAGCAAAACAATCCGGTCTTGTACATACTCAATGATGTGTGGATCCTCTGTCGGGAGCATTACTTCACAGACCAAACAGACATTGTGCTCGGCAAGATACTGGCGAATTTCATCGACGTGTTTGCCATAACGTTGCAAAAACAAGCGGCGAAACCATCCAGCAAAATCACTCTCCGTCGTTGTTTTCGACGCAAAGACGAGGTCACCCAGTGTCGCATCATAGCCTACCAAGCCAAGATAACCATTTTCCTTCACCCAGGCACACACTGGAAAGACAAGTTGATCTTTGAGTGCAGCAAATTCAGTTTCTCGTCGCTCACCAATATTGAAGAATTTGTCATAGGCGCGAATTACTATCTCGTTCGTCAGTGTATTCATGAACAGCCCGCGAGCTCGTACCGTTTGCGCTGTCCATTTTTTGTCATAAAACACCTTTGGCTTAAAGTGGAACGAGCTGATATTGCCCGGCAGTGACCGCTCGCTAATTAGCTTATTGGTGCGCAGGCTATGGATGAGTGGTGCGTTTTCTGGGTGGAGCAGACCTTCAGCCGATTGGTTGCTTATCTCAACGACCGACCAGCCTTCCTTGGCAAGCTGAGCAACCCGTAGCGTGCCACCAAACTCCACTTTGCCTTCAAGATTAAAGCACCGCTGATTATACTGCACTGGATAATTCTGAGCGTTGCGATGGCCATGCACTTGATAGACATTATCAGGGGTATGGGCAACAAAAGCATCGTCAATAGCACCAACCTGCTCATAGCGCCCCACACCACGAATATACTGCTGGCTGGCAAGCAGCAGAGGATTCTCTGGTAGGTTGCTCACCCCTGCGTGGCTTACAAATACCCGCTTATCATTCCATGTGTAGTAGAGAAAATCTTGCATGGAGTTCATCAAGCGACTGACAGCACGCTTATCTATATTGGCACGCTCTAGCTGGGCTCGAGTTCGGCCATTAAACTCTCGCGCTCTTATCGGCTGGTGAGTTAGCCACTGCCAAATATAACCATCATGGTTACCCTCAATGAACGCCACATTCGGCCTGCCGACAAAATTATCACACACATACTGCAACACTTCTGCATTCTCTGTACCGCGATCAAGTAGATCACCTGTAAAGATATAATAATCGTGCTCGGTATAAGGGTGCTGCTCGAAATATTCACGCAGTGGCGTATAGCATCCTTGGATATCACCAATGTGATGAATATGTTCATACTGACTCAAATTAATCGGTTGCTGGTACGATGCGATAAGCTCCTTTACTACCGCTGGCTGCAGGACAGTGTATTGTTTTGGTATGACACATGTAGAGAGACGAGCGTGCATTTTCTCGAGAACTGCATCATCGACTATCTTGTGCGGTACACGCTGGCGGTTGCGCTCTAGGCAGACCGCAAGCGGTACATCGGCAAAATCTATAACGTACAGCTTGTAGCGATACTTCTGTGCAAGCTGTGCATACTGCTGAAAGTACGAGCTCGTTGTATGTGTTGCATCAACCACAATGAGCTCACCACGAGCCATCCGCATATCAAGCAACTCGTGAAGCTGCTGCCACACCCGTCGATCATCCTGATATGGCATAACGATGCGTCCTGCATCATTCATCACTGGGCTGCTATACGCTAGGCGCAGAGTATCGGGAGATAGTGTATATGGGCCAAGTCCAGCAGATTGCAAAAAGGTACTTTTACCAGATCCAGGAATTCCACGGGTAATAAAAAGATGTCGCATATTTTCTCCTTTCTGAAGCGTTGTCGTTTTCAAGATTTTCACTTAATTGTATACGACTAAGTGATATACTTCTTTTCTATATTATATCATTATCTATCAGAAATAGCTTCTGCCTCATTAAGTGATGTAGCGTTTCTTCTTTATTTATGAACGATAATCATTTTTAGTTCATTGCAAAATACCCTCCCGGGGTATTTTGCAATGAACATAGAGTAACATCTATTCTATTAAATTATGCCTTTTGGCTTAGACTCTCATTATTCAATTTTGTTCTTACCTCGGTTCGCGCTACAATATAGCTATGTTCCATAAGGTGGAAGATATAGAAGCTCGAATTTATTCAGATGTTGAAAATAATGCAACACACGTGAAACTCCGTAGCTTTTTTTATACATGGCTCTGCCTTATTATTGCTAGTCTGCTAATCTGTTCGCTTTGGTATGGCCAACAATCACAAAAATCATCGCACACCGCACATATACCACCGTCAACAACACACACTTATACGCTATCCTCCCATAGTGCTGTTCGCTCGCGCATCATCAGGAATCAATCAGCATCACACCAAATGATCGCCGCCTACCCACAAACAGGCATTGCCAATATAGACAAAACAGTCGCCACAATCATTGACAGCAATACTCCATCTCAACAAGCACATTCAAATGACATAGCAACTCGCAGCAACACCATTACCTATCGCATTATTCACCAAGATGACACAACGATCTCTCTCGCTGTGTTTGTCCGCACCGCTATACATCGCACTCTGCCAACCAACACAGTCCACTACTGGACATTCGATAAAATGAGCGGCCAGCCAATTACATCGTCCACCCTCGTTGACACATCAATCGCGGGAATAAACGAGCTCATTATTGCTCTACGCAAACAAGTGCAGCAGCGCTACCCGCATGCTCAGCCAGCAAAAGTAGCGGAGGTCATTACTCCAGAATCTATCACGAACTTTTTAGTATATGACCGAAAAACAATTGGCTTTCTCTTTGATAAATACTCACTTGGCGTTGGTGTTGATGGGGTTGTCAGCTTGAAGTTGCCAATCAAGCAGCTCAGCCATTTTGTCCAAAACCCAACCACCAAGAAGCTTTTTGATATTCCACCGTCAGCATTATCATCATCGACCGACTGTGTGCGCCATCGCTGTATTGCACTCACCTTTGACGACGGGCCTGGGCCATATACTCAGACACTGCTCGAACATCTTGATCATTACCACGCCAAGGCAACCTTCTTCGTGGTGGGGCGAAATGTTGCACCGTATAGTGCCGCGCTTCAGCAAGCAGTTCAACGCAAACACCAAGTAGGCAACCACACGTGGAATCATCCACTCCTCCCCAAGCGCGACGAAGCTGTCATCCGCCAAGAGATTGAGAGTACAAACAGCGCCGTTGCCGCAGCCACTGGCGTGACGCCAACAATGGTCCGCCCGCCATATGGCGGTATTAATGACAAGGTGCGTGCGCAGCTCCAGCAACTTACTATGCCAGCCATTATGTGGTCAATCGATACACGCGATTGGGCCGACCACGATGCAGCAATTGTCTGCAGCCGTGCCGTTGCCAATGCCGCACCTGGTGCGATTATTCTCATGCATGACATCCACAAAACCAGCGTCGATGCCGTGCCGTGCATCCTCGATGCACTGCAAAAGCAAGGGTACAGATTTGTCACGGTCAAGAACCTATTTGGCCATCCGCTTAGCGCTGGCGAGTCATATTCTCAATATAGGCAGTAAAGTCTTATTATAAACCGCTCATGCTACCATTCCGCTGTGTAATCCTCTACACTAATGCTATGCAACAACCATTTCTTCCTACTAACACCTCTCTCTCTTCAAGTCCACTCGATCTGGAGCAGCGGCTTGATGTCCTGCAGCTTCCTGAGGCGAAGCTGCTGATTGGCGAACATATCAAAGCCTCACCAGAGTCACAAGGAGCAGACGAAGCAGCCAATCAGCGCGCAGAATATCAACGAACTGTCTGCTCGCTCAATGTTATGGACTATCTATATTATGGCGGCGATGAAAATTATCACAAACTGACCGCCGCCCAGAGCGACGCCAATCGCCTCACGCGCGAAGAATTTGAAGAATTTCATCAGTGGGTTGCAAGCAACTTGCCTGGCGAGCACAGTGCTAATGTGATGCGTTATATTATGCTGATTCATGATTTGGGTAAGAATCAAGCACTCGCGAGTGCCGTGATGGGCGAGGATGCCGCTGATTCGGTTGATCACGACGAGGTGTTGCGCCGCTTGCTCAAGCCAGATTACACTGCAAAGCGCGCAGAGTTATTGCCAACATTTGGCCAGCTCAGCGAAGCAGACCAAACGATCATCCGCGACGTCATCAACACAGAGCTCAACCTTGGGCAGTTCATTCAAGCCGAAGCACCGCCAGCAGCGCTGGCAAGCTTTGCGGAGAGTGCTGAGCCAGTGCGCTCACTCTATATTATGCATACGCTGTTTGATATTGCTGGTGCGCTGGGCCACGTTAATGCTGAGAGTTCTCTACTCCTCACTTCTCCTCTATACAACCAAATGGCAGCAGCTTGTGATGTCTTGACCGATAACACTCTCTCGACCGACGACGCGCGCTATAGCCATTACCTCGCCAAGCGAGCACAGCGCTTTGGCCTCGATAACGATGCCATTGAGCAGCTCATCAACAGCCAAACACACACCCACACTGTGCGCCTTGCCTGTATGCTGCGCTACGATACACCAGAGGAGTATCAGCAGCTTGCAGATGCGCTAGATACGCTACCCAGCCCTGTACAAGCTATTCTCACTCAAGAGCTCAGCAATGATGGTATTCATCAGCGCGCTACTTTGCCTTATTATGGCCCAGCCTTACTGAAGGGGCTTGAGAAACATCATAACCTCAGCACAGCACTTACCTACTTTGCTCATGTCTTGCAAGAGGCACACATTGCCGACAAAGCAGCGCGCAAAGCAGGCGAGACGGGCATCGTCACGGCAGACCTCAGCACCATCGCCCAAGCCGCTAACCAAGGCACACTTGACCCACACCAAGCTGAGCTGCGCTTCCACCACAGCGGTGAGATGCTTGTGCCAACATATCAGGACACACCCGAGCTTGCTATTGATTCACTCCCAACGTTTGACTCTGAACAACTACGTGGCAAGCGGATCATCTACCTTGGGATGGGTGGTGGCTCAGATGGCATCCAGGCCGCTATGCTCAGCAAATTACATCAGCAGCACCATGCTGTGCAGCCTACAGCCATTGTGTCGGTGCGCAACTTTGCTGCCGATAACAACAAACAGCTTGCTCATACTGGCCGACAGATTAGTGACGCAACTGTAGAAATCACAGAGGAAACGACCAAAGTTGGCGACTGGCGCTTCCTCGAGGATATTATCGCCAAAGATGAAACAATCGCACCAGTTTATCTGCTTAACTCAATCGAGCCAGAGCAAATTGCCCGCGACCTCCAGCTCCTTATCCGCGAGACAGGAGCTGATGTGATTTGCGGTATCGACACTGGTGGTGATGTACTCTACCGCGCTAATACCGCCATCGACCCCACGACCTCATCACCAGACCAAGACTATGCTGTACTCGCTGCTCTCCATATGATCAAGGCCGCGGCAGAGGCAGATGGTGCACCACTCGATGTCTTTACGGCTATCGTTGCACCTGGTGTGGATACACCGCCATATGCTAATGATATGCTTGCCCGTAGCAATGCTCAGCGCTATCTTCTCCAGCCAGACGATACCACCACGATTACTCAAACCTACGCTGCATGGCGCATGGACGGCTCTGCGAGCGAAGAAGGCCTCTATGGCAAGACACCTCTGGCGTGGATCGCCGCACTGACGGGCAAGCACGGCCTACAACCACTCGCCCTCCCAAGAGCTAACGCAACATCAGCCCATAATCCATGGCGTATCTTTATGAACATCCGCCCTTCAACCGCTCGCGTGGTAATGATGCACGCTGAGCGGTTATACCAAGCGGTGAATCATGATTAAATTAATGAGTAATAGAGGAGGCTCTTCGTATGAAATTAACATTCATGACATACAATATTTACAACGGCGCTGAGACGACGATCGATGACGTCATTGCAGTTATTAACGAAGCAAAGCCAGACATCCTGACGCTTAACGAAGCAAACGGCTTCGAGAACGACACAAGAAAACGCCTTGCATACGTCTCAGAACAAACTGCTATGCCCTATACTCACCTTGCACTCTGCGGTGATGGGTCGTGGTATCATACAGCGTTGCTATCAAAATATCCTATCCTGGATGCGACACTGCTCTACCCATGTAGCCGATCGCTC
>CALHQH010000015.1 GCA_938036625.1 uncultured Candidatus Saccharibacteria bacterium
CCAGAGCGAGCCACAGTTGCTCGAACGACCTCAGCGTGGGGATGAATAGCTGCTAGATCGATCTGAGGAGCTTTAACTCAACACAAGCACGGTACGGGGTGACAACATAGAACCCTAGACACATCTCATGAGTTAGAGTTAGATCTGTGGCGATGTGAAGGCTGACTTCGAAGTGAAATTACTTGATATCCGTAGCGGTCAATCTCTTCTGGTGGCCAGAAATCGATCTCCTTAGTTCGTAACACAGTACCAACAGTATGACGAACAGTCCGACCGGTCGGCACACCGTCATGAGTGACCTCTACCTGCTCGAGAATATCACCCGGCTCAATCGTAATATCGGCGATACGCATATCAAACGTTTTTTCGCCTGAAAGTACTTGTTCGAATAGTTCCGGGTATGATTTTTTTCTCACGACCTTCATATAGTGTCGCTATTGTAAATCTTCGTGTGTAATTTGTCAAACAGAGGTAGCGATAATCGTAGCAAAAGCCACAACATATTTTGAAATATAATAATTGCACCATGCATTGCTATTTTATGCAAAAAATGACCTCTGGCAGATCGATGTATATGATCAAAATAGACTATCTCGCTTGCAAAAAATATGGATAAAGTTATTGTCTTGTGTTTGGCAAAGCAGAGTAGCTGTGATTAAATAAGAACAGCTAACGAACATAAGGAGGGGATATGTTGGCAACACGAACAACAAAACAAGCAAAAGCTGGCTTGGCGCTTGGGCTAACCATGGCGTGCGCTATAATGGGTACAAACTGTGCCATAGCGCAGTCAGTATCGGCAGTCGATCATCTGCCGCGTGATGTACAGGCGCATTATAAAAAAGTGTGGGGTGATGAATTTGACGGTAATAAACTCGACACAACCAAATGGGCTGTACCGACGGGTTGCTTTGACCTTGCATCAGGTATGGAAGGGCGCTTCCGGACAGACATGGTGCGCCAGTACGATGGCAAACTCCATCTCCTCGCGCAGTATGATAAAAATGGCAGGCCATGCCAGGCCGGTCATGCTGCCTTCTCGACAGGGATGGTAAACTCGCACTACCTCAGCGACTGGAAGGACAAAAGCGTCGCTCATGCCTGGAGCCCCGGTACCTACTACGAAGCGTCTATCAAACTGCCAGAGGGTAACAAGAGCAGTGGTGCTCGAGCAAGCTGGGCGTCATTTTGGCTCACCAGCACAACATTCAACTGGCCGGCCAGTGGTGAGCTCGATGTCTTCGAATCGCGTGGCTATGACTCGGGCTGGCTACAAGCCAATGTCCATACGCAGCTACGCCAGGGTAATAAAGAGCGTTCACACCAGCACCAGCGTGTTCTCAATCGGAATATCGTTGGTAATACACAAAATGCCTTCCACACCTACGGTGTCTTGAATAAGAAGGATGGGACGATCGAATTCTACTATGATGGGCGCATGGTACACCACGTGGCGCCAGATGATGCAAACTGGCCCTTTGCCAAGGCAGCTAATAAACTCTTCATTCGCTTGAATCACCAGGTTGGCGGCCTCAATGAGCCATACAAGAAGGCTAGCCCTAAGGATTACGAAGTCGCGAAAGATATGCAGGTCGACTATGTGCGGGTCTACCAAGAAAAGACTGCTGCTGATAAGCCACAGGATGCGGTGGTGAGTGTGCCCGATTGGCGTCTCCGCAACAAGCTCAACCAAGCTATCGCCCAAGTGACCCATACAAAGCGCGGCGATGCCCAGCCCATGCTTGCCTCAGATCTCGAAAAACTAACCACCCTCGACCTCAGCATCCGCGATGGCGCAGAGTCGTGGGAGAAGATAAAGAACCTCGAAGGCATTCAACATGCAAAGAATCTCACCTTTGTTTCTCTCAAAAACACCGAGGTGAAGGATCTCACACCACTCAACAGCCTGAAGAAGCTGAAGAGTGTCGAGCTGAGCTGGCCGTTGACGATTAATCGATAGATTAGTGTACTCCATAGAAAATACAGGGCTATGCCTTGTATTTTTCTATAGAGAAAGGTCTATCTCTTGAATGTAATTTTTTTGCGGGTATCAATGTAATAACCATCGATCGAATCTTCGCTGTTTGTCCAAGCCTCGGTGATGGGCATTGTATACAGACGAGTTGGTGCTACGCCCATGCAGTCTGAAGAAGTAAGCTGAAATTGCTGAGCCTTACTGTTGTAGATGGCGATTGCTTCAGTGAGCTCACTATCTACTACTTGATGAGCAACACCGCGACAGTATAAGCCAACACCATGGCCTTCTGGGGTGGTTGAGTCGTAAATTGTCATAAACACACGGTGGTTATGTTCGATATTTTGTGAGTGCTGAGCAGCTATTGGTGACCACCAATATACTGCGCCATCTGCATACGCAAAAAACACTGGCGTATTCCACGGCTGGCCATCCGGTGAGACAGTCGCAAGATTTGCGTAGGCGTTGCTATATAAGAGTGCTTGTGTCGAATGATCCATAAGTAAGGTATAATTAACTACCGCTTGATAGCTTCTTGGATTTTTGTACGTTGGCGGGTAAAAGCGTGAGGGAGGATATGCTCAATTGCCTGTGGGCCGTTTGTAGTCAAGACAGTAATACTTGGCGCATAATCGTGAAAGATCTGACGGCATTTGCCACACATGTCGACAATTTCGATCTTTCTCGTGTCATCATTTTTGCGTACTGCGACGACTGAATCGAAATCGTAAATGCCTCGATTAATAGCGATTGCCAGTGCAGCTGTCTCGGCGCAGACGAAGCCAAGAAAATGATCGATGTTGACTGCAGAGATCACCTCGCCGGATTGGCAACGCAAAGCGGCTGCCACAGTGTGAATTGGTGGTGTGTGTCGCTGCTCGAGGAGCGCCTGGGCGATGGTAAAAAGCTCAGTATCGTTATGCATATGGTGAACCTTGGTTATAAAACGAATAGACGAGGCTAAAACTGCCGCAAAAAATCCAATTTGCCGCTCTCGAAATGTCGCACATCCTCGATGCCGTATTTCATCATCACGAGGCGGTCGATGCCGCAGCCAAAAGCAAAGCCGGTGTAGGTGTCGGGGTCGATGTTGGCTGCCCGCAGCACATTGGGGTGGATCAAGCCGCAGCCAATCAGCTCCACCCAGCCTTCGCCACTACACACCTTGCAGCCTGGGTCTTTGCCCTCGCAGAAGGGGCAGCTTAGGGCAAACTCAAAGCTTGGCTCGGTGAAGGGAAAGTAGAAGGGGTTGACCCGCACATCGAGCTGCTTGCCGTAGTAGCTTTGCAAAAATTCCTGCAAGGTGGCAATCAAGTTACCGACGTTGACTCCCTTAGCTACATAGACACCCTCCACTTGGTAGAAGGTGTGCTCGTGCCGGGCATCCAGGTCCTCATTACGGAAGACGCGATCAGGCACGATGGCCGCAATAGCCTCGCCTGCGTCCAGCTTATGGCGATAGGTGGTTAGGACGCGGTTTTGCATGGTACTGGTGTGAGCCGGCGCAATCAGGCGGTCGCCCTGCGCGTCTGTCTCGACGGTCATAAAGGTGTCGTAATCATCGCGGGCGGGGTGGCCTTTGGGGAAGTTGAGGCTCTCGAACATATGGAACTGATCATCGATCTCGCGCGATTCTTCCACTGCAAACCCCATGCGGTAGAAGATATCGCTAATCCGCTCGATCTCTTGCATTAATGGATGCGTTGAGCCCTGGTTTGCAGGTAGTAATGGTGGAATAGCAGTGTTGATATCCATCGGTGCGGTGACGTCGATTGGCGTGCGCTCGACGGTCTCGAGCTCCTCGAGGCGGTGCTCGATGGCGGCTTGCACAGCTTGCTTGAGCTCATTAACACGCTTGCCAAATGGCCCACGCTCCGCTGGGGGGAGGGATGTAATATGTCCATACAGTGCGCGCAGTTCCTTGTGGCGCAGCACTTCGCGCGGGGTGGTTGATTGGCTCACGGCCAGAAGCAGTTTTTGCTGGATAGCATCAAGGTCTGTCATACTGCTACTCCGTTATTGCTGCCCATTGATAGTTAGTGCAACAAAAAAGCCAAAGGTAAGCAGCGCAAGAAAGCCAACGACCAGCCACACCCCAGCTAGTGTGGTTGTTTGCTTGGTGCCTTTGAGGTATTCGGATTGCTCGACGTCGGTGTCGCCACTCGCTGGTGCGGCGCCGTTGCCAGTGTGGCTGCTGGCGGCTGCTTTGGCGCGGAGATCGGCCGCGATGCGCTCTTGCAGCTCGCTGCGCGTTTGGTCTTGTTTCATATATTGTCCCATGTCTTTAGTATAGCATTATTTGGCACGATCGACATCTGATATCGCCGACAAACAGAGTGATGTGATATACTAAAGGCGTAGTATCAACTAGTGAAGGAGGGACGTATGGCTACCAAAAAAGCCGTTTCGACCAAAAAATCGGCCGCGAAAAACTCGGCCTCCCAGCCCCAGGCTGAACCAACCGTAAAGGCTGCATCGACCACATCAGCCACCAAGACCGTTGTCCGTAAGCGACACGAGCCAGCTCTGCCGAGCAACTTGCTCAACATTATTTTTGCTGAGCTGCTTGGTACATTTATGCTCACCATTGCCGCAATTGGTGCGGCAGCCCAATTTGTACCACTCTACCTTGGCCTCACACTGCTTGTGATTGCTGTGGCGGTGGGTGCAGTATCGGGCGCACATATCAACCCAGCGGTTACCTTTGGCCTCTGGACAATGCGCAAGCTCAAGACAGCGCTGGTGCCATTCTACTGGATTGCCCAGCTGCTTGGTGGGGCGCTGGCTGTCGTTGTGCTCAACGGCTTGAGTGGGAGTGCCTTCAAGCTCAGCTTCGAGCACTTTACTACCTTTAGCTGGGCGGTCTTTGGTGTTGAGCTCGTCGGTGCAGCAGTGTTGATGTTTGGCATTGCGGCTGCCGTATCGCGCGTGGCCGAGCTCAAGCAAACAGGCCAGGCAGTGGGGATCGGTCTATCCTTGGCCGTTGCTGCTATTGTGGCCGGTGGCCTGCTGACACAGGTGCAGGCTTCGGTGGACACATCGTCAGTCCAAGATATCAAACACTTGCCACACGAATTGCGTGCAAAGAGTGCAACACTCAACCCAGCAGTGGCCATCGCCGCAACCGAGGCGCCAGACAGTAGCTTTACTGGCGCACAAGCAAGCCGTGGCGAGACTGGCTATAGCCGGCTGAGCCTTGAGGTGATTGCTGGTACCTTGATCGGTGCTGCACTTGGTGGCAACCTCTACCTGCTGGTAGCGGGCCGCAAAGCAGAGTCGTAAGCGATACGCGTTAAATTAAGACTAAGACCACTCTCTCAGTAGAGTGGTCTTGCTATATTTGCAAACATTCGCCATACTATAGCATATGAAAGATTCTCCCTCATCTCAAGCCGGAATTATAAAAGTAATTGCTACGCTCATTGGCGGCATTGTTGCAGTTGGCGCGATCGCCGTTGCAGCTGCCTTCTTGTGGCCCGCCCAGAAGGCAGAACTACGCACAGCAGATATCAAGCGACTGGATTATGATAGCTCGATGGCGGCTATCAACCAGCAAATTACCCACGATACAGCAGAGGCTGGCCTGCGTAATGAATGCCGCTCGTTCGCTAAGACGCATGGCAAGAAAACAGCCAAGGCTATCTTACTTATCCACGGCATTAGCGGCTGCACCAGTGATATGGCTGATATTGCCAATGTATTCTACGAGCAGGGCTACAACGTTTATGCGCCGCGCGTGCCACAGCATGGCTATGCCGACAAGAAGCGCCATGGTCAGATCTCCTTTAGCGATATGGTCAACTATATGACCACGAGCGCTCGCCAGGTTAGTGGCCTTGGTGAGGAAGTTGGGGTGGCCGGCCACTCTGGTGGTGGCAATATGGCGACGTGGCTTGCGCAATATGGTAACGGGCTCTTCTCGCGGGTGCTGCTCATCGCGCCGTTTTATGAGCCAGCGGCCAGCCAGGCGCCCAAGTGGCAGATCCCGCTCATGCGCAACCTCTACGGTAATAATATCCTGCCAGACCGCTACAGTGGTAATGATGAGGTGAATGGCCTGTCGTATCGCACCCTGGCAAAGTACGTCACGCTCAAAGAAAACTACAAAGCCAACCTCGCTGCGCCTGGCCTCAAGCATGTTGGTGTGGTAGTGAGTGAGGGGGACCACGATATCGACCCAGATCTCGCGCACGACATCCCGCAAAAAATGGCAACTAACAACAACGCCTCCTTCCAATACAAAAAATTCCCTGCCAGCATGAATATTGGCCACGACATGACCCGGCGTGCCTCACCAGGGGTGAGCGCTCATAGTGAGGAAGTATTCCAAACCTACCTTAATGTGTACGAAGGGAAGTAAATAATGGTATAATATATAATTATAAAAGAAAGGAGTGATATAGATTATGAATAATTCGAGAGAGAGAGGAGTAGGAGCGCACGGGACTTCACCCAGTGAGGTAATATCTCCTGTTCCAAAAGAGCAGAATGAGGTTTCGTTTGCTGATGTGGTGGGGCCGGTCATGCGTCTTGATGGTCTGTTAGGACACTTCGCAGAGAATGATAGAGCGGTTGACAAGGAAAATCTTATTGTTCTGACAACAGATAACGGTACGCTGGTTTGTCCAAAGCAGCAGTTGACCGAGCGCACCGATGAAGCGGGCAAGCGTACCTGGGAGGTCTCACCATATGCGATAGCACTGTGGAAAGTGACTGGGCTGAGCGGCAACGACGGTTGGACGCGTGCAGCGAGTTTAGCTGATCCAATTTATGAAATAGGCGGACGTCAATGCAGCTTGTTTGATATTGCTACCAACCCAGAGATATCTGATGAGGACAAACAATTTGTCCTTCGGTGTGTTTTGGCTGAGGAAGGTGGAGGAGCAGGTTGGAACGGCGACCCTGACTTCAATAAGAAGCGTGAGGAGGTTGTTGCATATATTAAGAATGTCCTTGGTGTCTCTGTCGAAGAATAGATAAATTACTGGTATATATTTGAATCGCGTCGCGTATCCATCAACAGAGATGATCGTCATCATTATTCTCGAAGAATCGATCATTGCGCTGGCTCTGCTTGGTGTAACGGTCTCTGCATAGCCTATAGCTTTGTTGTTGTGCCACAGGTGATTGGTATGTCGCTGATACTGACGCCTGTCGCCGGCTTGCTACTGATTGGCAATCTATCGTTTATGCTGGGTCGGTCGCAGGCGATTGAGCGGTGGCGCACGAAGCATCTGTAGCAATAACAAGCGCAGCCGATACGTTAAATTATGAAAACCAGCAGAACACACTGCTGGTTTTTTACATATCAAGACTATTCCGTCATATAAAAGAACATACTATTGACATTATATCGAGCTACGGTATACAATAAGAATATATGATATATCGCACTACGATACATATGACTTCGATGTACCAATCGAGAAAGGATGATTAATGGATAAAACAACGAAACGACGGGATGACGTAAAAATTCTGCTGGCATACTTTGCTGGCTACATGGTGGGTATGACAGCATTGTCGTATGTGCTGGAGCAGTTTGCTGCTATATCGTCCACGAGCGTGCTTGGGCTCATCATCAATGCTGTAGCAAGTGTGCTTCTGCTTGGCTATATTGTAATGAAGAAACGAGCTGAACTTGCTGCTGCATGGCGCACTGCACGGCAGGCACCGGGCAAGAATAGCTGGTTTGTCGTCAAGTATTTTCTCTTTGCATATCTTGCAACGATGCCGGTAGCACTCCTGCTTGCTGCGCTGCAGGTGACTAACCAAAACCAAATGGCGCTTGTTGGCCTCTTTGGTGGAGCGCTATGGTATGCGGTATTTATGGCGGTGGTATTTGGGCCGATCGTAGAGGAAGTTGTCTTTCGTGGAGTTATCTTTGCTCGCTTATTGCAAAAATCTCGTGTTCTTGCTTATGCAGCATCAATGGTACTCTTTGCACTTGTACACGTAGCACCCTATATGCTTACAGGGGAAGTCAAAAATGGTCTAGCGATTATGAGCTATCTGCCACTAGCATTCTTCTTGTGCCGAGCCTATGAACAAAAGAAGAGCCTCTACGCCTCAATGGGTGTACACCTCCTGCAGAATAGCCTCGCGACGATACTCCTTGTGCTCGCAACTCATGGCTAGGCAAGGTATAATATACACGAAGGAAGCGCGCATGATCCAAGCAAGACTACGAAGAATCTACTCACCGATGACCGAGACAGGGTTCTACATCCTATTTTGTTTGCAGGCGGAGATGCATGGCTATACGATTGGTCAGCGCGTCAAGCAGATGACAGACGGTCAGGTGCAGATTAGCCCCGGCACAATGTATGGCACGCTCGCCAAGATGGAGAAGGACGGCATAATCCGCTTCGTACGAGAGGAGGATAAGCGCAAAATCTATCACATCACACCACTTGGCCAGGAGATATTAGCCTGCGAGCTGCGGCGGATCGAGCGACTGTATAACAATAGCAAAGGAAGGAAATAACTGAATGTCACGGATCATGTGTCGCTACTATATGTTGCCAGAGTATGGGCAAGAGGAGGCATTTCTTGCTGAGCAGCATCGGCAGGGGTATGCCCTCAAACGCTTCATTGTCCCGTTCTTTTATATATTTGAGCCATGCCCGGCGGCGCAGTATACGTACAAAATCGACTTTCAGAATCTTACTCGGCACGAAGAAAACGCGCAGTACCAGCAGCTCTATGCTGATTACGGCTGGGAGTATGTTGCATCCGCCAATGGCTTCCATGTCTTTCGCCGGCCGAGTAATGAAGCTGAAGAGGATGATATATTTAGCGATAATGAGTCTCGCCTGGCAATGGTGAAGCGCATTAGCAAGCAGCGTATGGGGCTGCTGATGATGATTGTTGTACTGCTGTTTGCCTATATTGGGTATAAGCTTATACAAACGCCAGCTGTTTTGCAGCGGCCTGAGTTCTACGGGTTGGTACTTGTCGCACTCTTTGATGGGTATCTTTGCGTGCGGTGCTGGCGTGGCTTGCGCCGGCTGAAGCGTGCGCTGATTGCCGAGCAGCGGTAGAGCCTGTAATATTAAACTTCTCTATTCTTTCTGAAGTTTTTTCCTCACACTCCCCTTGATTGTGCTAAGAGAGTACCTGATTTTGCACATAATGCTCTAGTAGAATGATCAATCAGTAATCTATTGTAATAGAAACAATAGGGGAGAAGATAGCTAAGGAAATTTGAGTCTCGCATTCTCAAAAATATAATAAAATACTGCAGCTGACTGAGCTGCAGTATTTTATTATGGGTGCTAGAGCCAGCTAGATTTCGGCAGTTTGATGACCCTCATAGAGGTTGAGATACTGCGTGTAGACTGCCTGGTGGTAGGTGGCCATGCCACCATCGGTTGGGCTAACCATGTTGTGGCCGATGTTGAGCCGCTTTGGCAGGTTGTAGTGCTGGAATGATGCATTGTTTGCTTGAGCCATGCGCTGCGGAATACTCACCGCTAGGCCATTATCGACAGCATCGTCATTCTCACTCGTCACTGTTGCAACGCGCTTGAGGCCCGGTGCAGCAAGATCTTTCTTGAAGTTTTGTTTGACGATGAGATATTTGCCAAGTGCGCGGTACGACAGGCCGCTTGGGCTAAACTTATCTGGCAAGATGTTATAGCCATACAATGTGCGTAAGACGGGTAGTTGCCACTTGGGGGCTTGGCTGGCTGCTGGCTCGTAGAATGGGGCAAGTAGTAGCACATTCGTAAAGAAGCCATTGCCATACTGCGCAAGCCACGTCGCCATATCACCACCACCAGAGTGGCCAATGATACCAAGTTCATCACCCAGGCCGCTCACTTGCTGGGCGCTCGTCTTCATGAAGTCGGCAATGTCTTTGGTAGAGATCTCACCGTGGCGCTTGTTGTCGGTGTAACCATGCTTGGGTACGCGTGGCACATAGACATTGTAGCCTTGGTTGTAGAATTCATCTGCCAGCTTTTGGTAGACGTTGCTGCAGCCACTGATGCCGTGAATCATGAGGACGGCCTTTGCGGCGCGCTTGCCGTGAGTCTTGGTGTATGTGCGACACTCTGGGCGAATGCTGCTATCGCTCTCTTCTTGCTTGATTTGCTGGTCTATGCTATTCATTGCCTCGTTGTAGTTCTTGCGGCTTATAGTAGCTGAGCGCAAATCGCTACTGGCGGCCGCTTGGCTTGGCGCTAGGAACGTTGTTGCTGCCACAAGCCCTGTCACACTTAACAGGCCAGCAACAACCCAACTCTTTAGGCTGATATAGTCTAGTTTTGTCATGTCAGTCCTCCTTTAGTACTCTCCAGTATGCCGGATTGTTGCGTCAATTGCAAACACTGGTTATATATCTTAAAGCAAGCGCACACCAGTGTAGCAAGAGTACCAACAGAGGTCATATTGATGTAAAAACCACAATAAAACCGCATTAAGTATACAAATGCGGTTTTTGGTATATCACTGGTAGCGAGTATTAGTCGTGATTAAACTCAAGCCGCTTTAGCCGTTCATACTCATCAAATTGGTAGCTGGCGCGGATACTTATGCCGGTATCATCAGTGACGCGGGCGTGGTGGACACCGTTATCGTCGTCATTCATTTCGATGCTCCAGCCTGGCATCAGCTCCACAAAGCCCTCCAGCGACCATGCAATGTCGTCCACCTGCTGCAGATAGCGTGGCAGGCGCGAGTAGAAGTAGTCGAGTGTAATGGGAGGTACGGGCTCGGAAAGGTTCTCTAGCAGCAGCACAACCCGCGAACCACCACCAATTGGCAAGCTATAGTAGTAATACTCGGTGCCAAAAATACTGATGGCGGCACTGCCGATATCGTGTGCCACGCCAGCAATCACCATTGCTTGGTCGGCACCATCTGGCAGCGTATAGGCAACCTCGTCCGCAGTGAGTTCTTCTTCGCTATGCTTGAGGCCGTAGGCGTGCACGTTATGAGCAAGCTTCACCGCGCTCCCATATCGTGACAAGATATTTGAGAAACCCCATAGCAGTGTTGGCGGTTTGGCAGCGATAGATGCAAGCAGGTGCGCCTTGGCCGTTACCTTACCTTTATCTCCTACCATAGCAAAGTACTGTGTACTAAGATCAGCTTCGTGGTTGATGGACTCATCGTTTCCTGCTGTTCGCTGAAACATTTCAGTCATCAGCTCTTGGCGGAGCGCGCTATAAATACAGTTACGCTGTCCCATTCGTCGAATACCGGTATGCATATAAACCTCCAGATTATGTTCTTGTATGCTTTTGTAATTGTAGCATAAGCAGGTGGATAATGTAGCATATTTTGGATAGTATCGCTATTTTATGTCAATATAACAGAGGTAATGCACTACACTCCCGAACAACCTTGACAATACCAATAGAAGATAGATACTATGTATGTATAACTATACATATAATGAGGAGTATGATGGCTAACAAAACAATCTATTTTTCACATAGCGACGAACGCTATATCGAAGGGACTTTATCTGGTCTTAGTATGAGTCTATCTGCAGCACTGATGGCGGGCTATCGTTTATTAGTTGAGCGGCAGCAAGCAACACACGATGGCTTTCATGAAGTACAACTGCGCGTTGGCAAGGATGGCGTGTATCAGCATAAGATTTTTATGGGTCGTAAGATATACAGGACAATAGCAAAGGACAAAGCAGCTCTTCGCGAACAGCGAGTGTATCTTACGCAAAAGGGCCGCTATGTGTACTATGAGCGCAATCACGCCGACTGGAACTATTGGCCTACAGGCACGCAGCGTAGCACGCAAACCAACGACAATCCAGCGACGGTCAAACAATGGGGGCGAATGGAGGTTGTTGATACGATCGATGAGCTCGCGGCGTATATCCCAGAGCGCGCTGTGCAGGATTTGCAACAGAGCCTGGAGCAGCCAGTAGAGCATTTGGATATTTGAGAGATAAGACGGTAGATAGTTTCGCATCTTTTATATGGAGCAGTGTTGGTATATGACGAAAGAGAATACGGTTTGTAGCGCAGCTTTACCTCGAGATGGTATACTATAACCCAGTATGAAAGTCAGCCTCAATGTTATAAAACAACTTATTAACTTTGAATTGCCGCCGGTGGACGAGCTGGTGCAGCGTATTAATCAGCAGCTTGGTAGTGTAGAGCAGGTAGAGAACCTGGCCAAGCGTTACCGCGGTGCGCGCGTGGTGCGGGTGGTGGAGTGTGCCAAGCACCCCAATGCCGACCGCCTGAGCGTGACCAAAATTGATGATGGCATGGCCGTGCCCGATGTGCCGCGTGATGAAAACGGCCTGGTGCAAGTGGTGTGCGGCGCACCCAATGTGCAGGCTGGTATGTGGGCTGTGTGGCTGCCGCCTGCAAGCACGGTGCCAGCCAGTATCCTCGAGGGTGAGCCCTTTACGCTTGATGCCCGCAAGCTCCGTGGGGTGCTGAGCCAGGGTATGCTGGCTGCGGCTGATGAGCTAGCAATTGGCACCGACCACGAGGGGATTGTGGCCCTGACGCCACGCGACCTGCCAGCCGGCAAAACGCTGCAACCAGGGGCTGACTTTGCCGCGCTGTTTGGCCTGGATGACTATGTGCTTGATATCGAGAACAAGATGTTTACCCACCGGCCAGATTGCTTTGGCCAGCTAGGCGTAGCGCGCGAAATTGCCGGCATCCTCCATCAACCATTTACCAGCCCTACGTGGTATAACCTAGAACAGGTATTTGGCGATGGCGATAGTATGCCGCTCGCGGTTTCGAACGATATTCCGCAGCTTGTGCCGCGCTTTATGGCGGTGGCGATCCGCGGCGTGCAGGTAGCACCGAGCCCGCTTTGGCTGCAGTGCCAACTGGTGGCGATGGGGGCAAAGCCGATTAATAACATTGTGGATGCAACCAATTATGTGATGCTAATGACAGCCCAGCCAACCCATGCCTACGATTACGATACACTGCAGGGCGGGCAGCTTGGCGTGCGTATGGCGCGGCAGGGCGAAACACTGGCGCTGCTGAGCGGCAAGACAATTGAGCTGACGCCAGACGACATAGTGGTTGCCGACGGGCAAGGCCCGGTGGCCCTCGGTGGTATCATGGGTGGCAGCCGCACTGAGGTATCGGCCACAACCACCACGATTGTGCTGGAGTGCGCCACCTTTGATATGTACGCAGTGCGTAAAATGGCCATGCGCCACGGCGTGTTTACTGATGCGCTGGCCCGCTTTAATAAAGGCCAGTCACCCCTGCAGAATGCGGCTGTACTAAACCGGCTGATTGGTATGGTGGGTGGCGAGCAGGCAAGCCCAGTGATAGATAGTAAGCCATTTACGAGTGAACATGGTGGGATTCTTGATGAGTATTTTGCAGGGAAGTACGAGCCTGCAACCATCGATATAACCAGTCGATTTATTAATCAGCGGCTTGGCTCTTATCTTATCGAAAAGAATATCTGCACGCTGCTTAATAACGTCGAAATCCACAGCCATGGCCCAGAGAACGAGCTTGGCTATATCTGCCTGCAGGTGCCTTTCTGGCGGACTGATCTGGAAACCAAAGAGGATATCGTTGAGGAAATTGGCCGGCTGCACGGCTTTGATACGGTGCCGCGCCAGCTGCCCATGCGCCGTATTCAGCCGGCACGCAAGAACCCCCACCGTGAGCTAAAGCGCGTTGTGCGCGAGGCACTGGCTAAGGCGGGTGCCAACGAAGTGCTGAGCTACAGCTTTGTGCATGAGCGTGTGCTCAAGGGCGCAGGCCAGGATCCAGCCCAAGCCTTTCGGCTGTCGAATGCCCTCAGCCCCGACCTCCAGTACTACCGCCTGAGTGTGCTGCCGAGTTTGCTCGATAAAGTCCACGCTAATATCAAGGCAGGGCACAGCGAATTTATGCTGTTCGAAATCGGCAAAGGCCACACCAAAGCACGGATCGGTGAGGACGGCCTGCCAGCGGAGCAATCACTGATTGATCTTGTGTATAGCAGCAAAAAGCCACACGCTGGTGCCGCCTTTTACCGGGTGCGGGCCACGCTCGACCAGCTGGCGCGTGATAGCGGTCTGACTCTCGTGTATACACCAGTCACGGCAGCTCAAGATGATCCAATGTATACACCTTTTGACATTAATCGCTCGGCTCATATCTGGGTGGAAAGTAGTGAGACGGCTAGCCAGCCCAAGCGGCAGCTTATTGGTGTAGTTGGTGAGCTACGCTCAGCAGTGGTGAAGCATTTCAAGCTGCCTGATTATACTGCAGCGGCATCACTTCGCCTTGATGCGATGGAGCAGGTATGGCGTGATACAGCGGTACACTACCAGCCAATGAGTCGCTACCCTACTACCGCCCGCGATATCTCGATCCAAACAAGTACAGAGGTTACCTATGATGAACTCATGCAAGCAGTCTCGAGCGCTATGACTCGAGCCAGCGAAACATACCCAGATGTAACGATTCGCGATCTCACGCCGCTGATTATTTACAAAGCAACCCCTGATGCATCACATCAAACCACCACATTTCGCCTAACGCTATCGAGTAGCCAAGCAACGCTGAGTGCTGAGCGGGTTCGTTCGATCATCCGGACAGTGTTTGCGCCCGAGCAGCATGTGCTGTTTCAGGGTGTGGACTTTGGCGAATGAGGTTGATGTAAGCGGCGCTGTGGTAGGCGATTGCGCAGGCGGAGGAAACTCCGCCGCGTGGGCCGGCCAATCAGCACGCCAAATGACGCACCAGCTGCAATGGCAATAGCGATGAGGACAGCGCGCACTAGCAGACCTGCCTCGCTCGAGCCAGTCGTCACAACGCCCATGAGCCCATTGTAGAGCGTGACACCTGGCACGAGCGGGACGATCCCGGCATTGACGATGGCAAGGCTGGGCATATGCCACAAGCGGGAAGCGGTTGTCGCAATAAAGCCAATTACCAAACCCGCTGCCGCACTGGCCGCAATAGCGGACATACTCCAGCCAGTGATGGCAAGGTATATATCATAGCCAAGCATACCAGTTGCACCAGCTAGGATGATACCGACCGGCTGAGTGTGGTTGCCCAGAGCAAAGGTGGCCGCAATGGCGGCTGCCCCGATATACTGATACATTGTTCCGGTCAGCTGCAACTGATCGGGCGTGGCGACAAATTCGATCCCAAAGCGCCGCGCTGTATACAGGCCAATCATCACACCGATCACTACGCCCATTGTCATCATCGCCACCTTAAGGAGCCGGCCTGTCGCCGTTACATAATATTCGTCGATCGCATCTTGGAAGGCGCCAACGATCATCATCCCCGCCACCAAGAGCACGATGCCGCTCACGGTGATGATGGTTGGGTTAATGATGCCGAGGATATCGAGATAATGGTTGGTGGCAAGCCACGTGATGATGGTTGCAACCAATGTGATAACGCTCGCTGCGATGATCTGAGTAAAGAACACAGGTAGGGCAATACGATTTAAGCGAGCCAATAGCCACATAATCGCTACGCCCATCACAAAGGTAGCAAAAATCACCGGCAATGACGCCGTATAGAGCAGGGCCGAGCCAGCACTGAGTCCACCGCCCGCCAGATAAATCACCCAGGGTGGATAGCGTCGTGGTTTGGCAAGGATGGCGTCGAGCTCGCGCTCGGCAGCATCGAGGGTGAGCGCTCCCTCGGCAATAGTAGCAGCCAGAGTTTGGAGGCATTGCATATGTTGGTAGTTGATCTCGCGCGGTGGGATGGTGCGTAGGAGCGTTAGTGGTTCATAATCATTGCCTCTGTCTTGCGATAGAATAAGCTGTGACGAAATCACGTCGATGTGCACTTTGCGGGTACAGTAGGTGTCCGTAATACTGAGTGCCATATGGACGACGTTTTGGGCTGGTGTGCCCATTGAAATGAGCTGGTCGGCAATGCTCATTGCCAGGCGTAGGGCGCGCATATTGGGTGTGAGAGCACCATCAAGTTTCTCAACTGGCGTTGATTGCAGCGCGGTCGTGCCACCAATAGCCAGACGAGCAAGCAGGGGTGAAAATAAGGTGTGGAGACGGTTCATCGCTTTTTAGTATACTGAGAAAAATCGTCATTGCAAGAGGCGTGTTGGCCGATGGTTGTTCGCGTGGTGTTTCTGCGCAAAGCAAGCTGGTAGTGAGCGACAGGATCAACAAGGAATATACAGCAAAGACTAGACAGCATTTATCATCGCGACCTCTGTTATCTAGCAGTCATACCGGCAAGTGTGCTATACTGGGCAAGATAGATTAGTCGATGAAACAAGAGGAGTTATGGCAACAACCAAGACACAACGCTGGATTATTATTGTTATTTTGGTCGCGACGGTTGTCGGGACGCTGGGGTCATTTGCGGCAATGATTCTTGCCTCAGAGAATTACAAAAATGACCAAGCCAAAGCGCAAAAGGCGCAAGAAAAATACCAGAAACTCATGAAGGACTACCAAGCCAAGACAGCTGCTCAAGCCCAAGAGTTGTCAAACAAATATTACCCAACCTTTAGCCAATATGCGAGTCGGGTTGGCGAGTTTGATCGCGATAGCGTGAAGGAGCTCTCTAGCGAAGACTTGGTGGTTGGCGATGGTGAGGAAATCAAGGATAATACGGCATTTGCGGCCTACTACATTGGCTGGAACCCAAAAGGCAAGGTATTTGACCAATCTATCAAAGACGGCAAGCTTAGTGCACCATTTGCTGTTGAGGGTGGGCTCAAGAGCGCGAGTGTCATCACTGGTTGGAAGGAAGGCATCAAGGGGATGCGCCTTGGTGGAGTACGTGAGCTAACCATCCCTTCCGACAAAGCATACGGCGAGAAAGGCCAAGGCAATGACATTCCCACCAATACTCCACTGAAGTTCGTCGTGATGGCAGTGCCAAAGCCAGCTACGATCGATACTTCGGAACTATTGAAGGCATACCAAGAAGGTCAAGGAGGGAGCAACTATGGACAACACTACCAATAAACCAATCCAGACACCAGCCTACGACGTTGTCATGATTGGCGCGGGGCCAAGCGCTCTGGCTGCCGCGGTATATACGACGCGTGAGAACCTACAGACGGTATTATATGAAAAAGCAGTGATTGGTGGTCTGGCAGCGATTACCGATAAGATCGATAACTACCCAGGTTTTGCTGATGGCGTAGCAGGCCTCAACCTCGCCGAGCAGCTGCAGCGCCAGGCAGAGCGCTTTGGGGCGCAGATTGAGCTGGGTGAGGTATCGAGCCTCCGCAAAGATGGCAATGATACGATTGTGACAGTCGACGGGCAGGATGTGCGTGCCCGTGCGGTGTTGATTGCCACTGGCAGTGCATATAACAAGCTTGGTATCCCTGGCGAAGATGCATTGTATGGTCGCGGCGTACACTACTGTGCAACCTGCGATGGTGCGTTTTATAAAGGCAAGCGACTGGTGGTGATCGGTGGCGGTAATTCTGGCTTGCAAGAGGCGATGTTCTTGACTCGCTTTGCGGAGCATATCGACCTGCTGGTGCGGAGCACAATCAAAGCGAGTGAGATCCTCCAGACCGACCTGCAGCCCTTTATCGAGCGAGGACAAATTAGCGTCCATCTCCATACCGAATCGACTGAAATTATAGCAGAGGACGGCAAAGTAACTGGTGTTGCAGCCATCAGTAATGGCCAACCAACTACCTTCGCCTGTGATGGGGTGTTTGTCTTTGTTGGTCTTAAGCCAAACACTGGCTTTTTGCAGGGTACGCCCGTCCAGCTCGATGAGCGGGGGTTGATTATCACCAATGAGCACCTCGAGACGACGATGCCTGGCGTCTTTGCCAGTGGCGATGTGCGTAGTGGCGCAACGATGCAGATCGCGACTGCGGTGGGCGAAGGCGCAACGGCTGCTTTGAGCATCCGTGAGTATATTCAGCAGCACAAAGTGTAGAATAGACAGTATTGGTGTGGGATAGCTAAGAGCCTAAATCTCAAAAATCAGCTCTTGAGTAGCATCTCCTTTCTATCTAACAAAGTAAAAAAATCAGTCGTAATGGCTGATTTTTTACTCGTGTGAAGAAGTTGATATACCTAGAGAGGTGGTGGCTGTATAGTATCTTTATAAAAGGAGAGACGTAAGAGCTTCTAGGTAGCTCTCTCGGTATTAATCTTTTCCATCGAAATTAAATTACTATTTCATACAAACTACTTATATACTCTATTGAATGACGATATGGAGAGATTTAGTGCTGGTGGGATGAGGTACTTTATAAAATAAGTATAATTGCTAACTTACGTATAGTAGACCTACCGCTGCTTGTTGGATGGCACGGAGGAGGAAGGATTTGTGCTCACACTAGAGTAGTCGTAACTTTATTGCTCACTATAACGCTGTAGCTCAGCAAGAAACTTATCTGGGTAGTTGGTCACGACGCCGTCGATGCCGCGCTCGGCAAGCTGCTGCAGGGCGCCTGGGCGATTGACCGTATAGACGTAGGTAAAGAGATTCGACCGACGTGCAATCTCTATCGCTAGTGGATGTGCATACAAGCGATGAAACCCCACCGCGGTGAAGTCGAGCTTTCGCTGATAGGCCAAGAATGCAAAGGGATTATTGCGGTGAAGTAGAGCAAGATTGGCCTGAGGCGCAAGCTGCCGAAATTGCCGAAGCTCGCGTACGGAGAATGACGAGAGCAGTACATTATCCCAATCATCTGGCGATGTGATAGAGCGGGTGAGGAGTTGATGCGTCGGCTCGGCGCTACCATGCCCTTTGAGCTCAATATTGAGTAGCACAACGCCCAAAAAACGGTCTAACACTGCTGCGAGTGATGGGATAGGCTGCTCACTGGTGAGGGCCTGCAACTCGGTATACGTCAGGTGGCTGATTGATTCATTTCGGTGGTGGGTGCGCAAAAGGCGATTATCATGTGCAACCACAGGAACACCGTCGCGCGTCAATCGCACATCTAGCTCAAGCATATCAGCGCCCGCCGCGACACCCGCTGCCATAGCGTCGATAGTGTTCTCTGGTGCGAGTCCAGCCGCACCGCGATGACCAATGATTAACATACTAGCAGTATTATACCATCAAATGGGTTGGTGATGAGAATAATGTGCTTTCATAGCGAGGCTATACTGCCAGCGCATCTTCTTTTGCTATTACCGAGCAGATTTTGCTAAAATAAAACAGATAGCAATAGAAAGGAGCTAATACAAATGGCAGATTTTAATAAGGTACTGACGCCCGGCGACGTTGACGCTGGTATTGTCAATGTGGTGGTGGAGATTCCGCAAGGGAGCTACCACAAAATTGAATGGGATCGCGACCTAGCAGTGATGAAGCTCGACCGGGTCGAGCCAGCAATCTTTGCCAAGCCAACCAACTATGGTTTTATTCCACAAACCCTAGATGAAGATGGCGATGAGCTCGATGCGCTCATCATCACCGATCAACCACTGACGACTGGTGTCGTTTTGGAGGGTAAAGTAATTGGCGTGCTGGAGTTTGTTGACGATGACGAAGTGGACGATAAGGTGATCGTTGTACCAGCAGATGACCGTAATACAGGTGATGCAATCAACTCGCTCGAAGATCTCCCTGCTGCAACCCTCAAGCAAATCGAGCACCACTTTAACCACTATAAGGATCTCAAGAAGCCTGGTACTACTGTAGTGAAGGGCTTTGGTGACGCCGCGCGTGCTAAGCAGATTATTCATGAATCTATTGCGCGTTGGAATGAGCGCTAGATAACGTGTTTAAGCAAATACAAAATACCCCACTGGGGTATTTTGTATTTTTACTTCAACTTCTAAAATTCTCTAGGTTACTATAGAACAGGCGGTACTTGCGGAATGTTGCTTTATCAAGAAAGTCAGAGGCTCGCAGGCTGGTTATCACAATAGGCTACCCACATCTGTTGGATAATAATGGTGATAGAGGGAGCAAAGTTGCGGCAGATCGATAATTTTAGAGACTTAAGTTAAGATGTGCGTCAATTATCTAACGTTACCTCAGTTATTTTTCTTTGACTTTTTCGAAGCAGCGTCAGGCTTACCGATTGGCATAATTTTATCCGTCAGACTAATCGCACCATTCACAGCCTGGACGCGGATCTTATTGAGCTGGAGACGGAGCTTGTCGCGGGCGTGGCTAGTGGTAACGAGCTGTGCCCAACCTGGCTTGGGGTATGAGAGCTTACGAGTAAGGACTTCGATAACATCGCCATTCTCAAGTGGCCGCTCAAATGGCTCCATCTTGCCATTGATCCGGAAGCCGTAGGCGTGCTTGGCGATATCAGAGTGGATGGCATAGGCAAAGTCCAGCGGCAAAGCACCCTCGGGGAGGTTATAAATATCACCCTTGGGAGAAAAGACGAAGATGCGATTGCCAAAGAGATCGATCGATAACTGCTCGCGAGGGATATCCTCGCCAGCGCGCAGGCGAGCGGCGATTTCTTGCAGTTGCGTAATCCACTGCAGCTGAGCCGGCAGGTTTGACACGCCGCGTTTGGAGTCGCCTTCGAGGTACTCCTTGCTGTGTTTTTGCTGCTGGTAGTGGAAGCTGGCGGCAAGGCCGCGCTCAGCATACTCGTGCATATCGCGCGTGCGGATCTGGAACTCGACGATCTGTTTATTAGGCGTGATGACCGTGGTATGGAGGCTCTGGTAGCCGTTTGGTTTGGGGATGGAAATATAGTCTTTGATGCGAGCAATCATCGGTTGATACAGTGAGTGGAGAATGCCCAGCACGAGGTAGCACTCTTCCTTAGTGCGGACAATGATGCGTAGCGCCATGAGGTCGTAGATGTTATCGATACTACCGCGCTTTTGCAGCTTGCGATGCAGGCTATAGAGGCTCTTGACCCGCCCATTGATTTCAAACTCAAGCTTCTCATCCTTGAGTGCCCGCTCGACCTCAAGGCGGACGACGCCAAGCTTGCGAGTGCTTTTGCCCAGGCGCTGCTTCATGACCTTCTCGAGCCGCTTGTATTCTTTGGGGTCAAGGTAGCTAAAGGCCAGTTCCTCTAGCTCCATCCGCACGCGCCCCATACCCAGCTGGTCAGCCATGGGGGCAAAGACCTCGAGTGTTTCTCGGGCGATCTTTTGCTGCTTCTCGGGCGACTTGAATTGCAGCGTCTGCATATTGTGCAGCCGGTCGGCCAGCTTGATGATAATGACACGCACGTCCTGTCCCACAGCAATAAGCAGCTTGGTAAGGTTGTCTTTTGTCTGAGGGAGATAGTGGTCAAGGTCGCGCATACCAGCCCGAGCTTGACTCACCTTCGTCACGCCGTCAACGAGGAAGGATACGTCATGTCCAAAAAGTGACTCAATGTCATCTAGTGATGTCTCGGTATCCTCGACGGTGTCGTGGAGAATACCCGCGATGATGGTGTCGCTGTCCATCCCCCAGTCGATCAAGATAATTGCAACACTTAGCGGATGGGTAATGTAGGGTTCGCCGCTTTTGCGCTTTTGCCCATGGTGGGCTTGGGTGGCAAAGTCGATCGCATGGTCGATTTCATACAGCTGGTCTTCGCTATAGAGGCCGCGTGCTTTTGTCAGGACGTCTTGTTTGGTCACCATAAACCTAGTATATACTGCCAAGAAGAAAAGTGCTATTGCCCTTGATCATTCCACCTGCTATAGTGATGCTTAAATATGCTTATGCTAATGGAGGGAGAAATATAATGAGGCAAAGCAGGGCAGTATGGTGGATGCAGCGGAGCCAGAAGGGTTTCACGCTCATGGAGCTGATGATCGTCATTGCGATCCTGGGCTTACTCGTAACGCTGTCTATGACGGCGTATTCGGGCTATCGCCGGCGCTCAGTCGATGTCGCAACGCGCGCAGCAGCCACCAGTGCACTTGAGGCGATCAAGACGCACCACGCCAACGCTAGCGCTAGTGGTGCAAGCTATAGCACTAACCTCGAGCAAGTCGGCTACCGTCCGCCAAGCGACACAGCTGTACATGTCACGCTGAGCGCCGATGCTACCAAATTCTGTGTTCAAGCCACCGACCGCCATCTCACCGACATTCGCTACTACGCCACTACTGGCATGGCACGGCCGCAGGCAGGCAGCTGCCCAGCAAATATTTGAGAATATGATATAATGTAGTTATGTACTTAACCCAGTTGATACGAGACTATGCTAATAAAAACCCTTACCTAACAAGAGCTGACCGAGCAGAAGTGACGCTATATAATGATGCAGGTGAATGGGCTGTGGCTGTCGAATATATTTGTGCAAGATTGACCGATTATTTAGCAGAAGAACGCAGTGCACTATCTCAGCAAGAATTGGATGAGTTAGAGTCGTTAGTTGATGCAACGAAAAGTTTGGAAAAGTTTGATGACGATTTCTTAAATGATGTTAAGGAAGTGTCAAATACCTACTCTTCGCGCACGTCAGTCTAACACTCCCTCCTTAGCTCTCGCAAACGTGAAAGAACGCCGTCGCCGTCTTTACAACACACGTCAGACGCCGTATAATGTCTTGCATGGCTGTCATAGCACCAATTATTTTGAGTACAAAAACTGATGAATACAAGGCTGCGGTAGAGCATTTTATGCCGTTTGCCAAGCGGGTTCATATTGATATTTCTGATGGCGTATTTGCGCCCCGTCAAACGGTAGGGATCGGCCAACTGTGGTGGCCTCAGTCATGGACGGTTGATATCCACGCTATGGTGGCGCGCCCTAGCGTGTACGTTGAGAAACTGATCAAGCTTCGGCCTAGTACAATTATCTTTCATGCCGAAGTCAAAGAGGATTTGATCCCTGTCTTGCAGCAGATCAAACAAGCTGGTATTCATGCTGGTGTGGCCCTGCAGCGTACGACAGTGCCGGAGACGGTGGCGTCGTATATCGAAACGGCCGACTATGTATCGATCGTCAGTGGTAAGCTGGGTGAGTTTGGTGGCAAAGCGCGAATGATGCAGCTGGAGAAAATCCGGCTAGTGCGGGCTATTCATCCTCGGGTCGAGATTGGCTGGGATGGTGGCGTGACGGTGGATAATATCTTCCATATTGCCCAGGGTGGTGCTGACGTGATTAGTGTTGGTGGGGCGATTAACCACGCCAAAGATCCGCAAGCGACGTACAACAAACTCCTTGCTGAGATGAATCGCCAGAGTGTGATTTAAGCCCCGCGCTATGCTACACTAAGGAGCGTGACGCACATACCATTTCAGCTTCGTTCTGTTTATCAACCGACCGGTGATCAGCCACAGGCGATCGCTCAGTTAGTTGCTGGTCTGGAGGCGGGCCAGCGCGAGCAAACATTGCTCGGTGCAACCGGTAGTGGTAAGACCTTTACGATGGCGAATATTATTGCTCAGCGTGGCGTGCCAACGCTTGTTTTGGCACACAACAAGACGCTCGCGGCGCAGCTCTTTAGTGAGTTCAAACAGTTCTTTCCAGACAATGAAGTGCACTACTTTGTCAGTTATTTTGATTATTATCAGCCAGAAGCATATATTGCCAGCAGTGATACATATATCGAGAAGGACTCAGCCATCAATGAGGAGATCGACCGCCTCCGCCATGCGGCGACTGATGCATTACTCACGCGCCGCGATGTGATTATTATCGCCAGTGTGAGCTGTATCTATGGCCTTGGTTCGCCAGCCGATTATTATGAGCTATCCGTCACAGTGCGTCAGGGTGAGCGGCGCGTTCAGGATAAATTTTTGCGCCAGCTGATGGATATCCAATATCATCGCAATGATATCGATTTTGCACGCGGTGCCTTTCGCGTCAAGGGCGATGTAGTCGATGTCTTTCCGGCAGGGCAAGAGACGGCCTATCGGGTGGAATTTTTTGGAGATGAGGTGGATCGAATTACGCACATCAACCCGCTCACGGGCGAGATCCTCGATGAGCCAGCGGAGTTTACCATCTTTCCGAGTAGCCACTACGCAACGCCTAAGGAGAAGGTTAAGCAGGCGATTGACCGGATTCGGCAGGAGTATGAGGATCGTGAGCAGTGGTTTGAGGCGCACGGAAAACTGCTTGAGGCGCAGCGCTTGAGTCAGCGCACCAAGTACGATCTGGAAATGCTCGAGCAGACTGGCTTCGTGAAGGGGATCGAGAACTATAGTCGCTATCTCACCAACCGCGAAGCGGGTGAGCAGCCAGCTACCTTGCTCGATTACTTTCCTGACGATTTCTTGATGCTGATCGACGAGAGTCACGTAACCGTCCCCCAAGTGCGCGCGATGTATAATGGTGACCGCGCTCGCAAAGAAGTGCTGGTGGAGCATGGCTTTCGCTTGCCAAGCGCACTAGACAATCGCCCACTGCGCTTTGATGAATTTGATAAGCATATCAACCAAGTGATTTATGTCTCTGCCACCCCTGGCGATTACGAGCTCGAGCGCAGCCCCGCCCCCGCTCAGCAGGTGATTCGCCCCACTGGCTTACTCGACCCAGAAATTATAGTTCGCCCAACGGAAGGGCAAGTAGATGACCTCATTGCAGAAATTCGCGAGCGTACCAGCCAGCAGCAACGCGTGCTCGTGACAACGCTCACCAAGCGAATGGCTGAGGATCTCTCTACCTACCTGACAGACCTCGGCATCAAGACGGCCTATATCCACAGCGAGATAGACACGCTCGAGCGAGGCGACATTCTGCGTGATCTGCGCATGGGTCTGTATGATGTCCTGGTGGGGATCAATCTCTTGCGTGAGGGGATCGATTTGCCAGAGGTCAGCTTGGTGGCGATTATGGATGCCGACAAAGAAGGCTTCCTCCGTAGCGAGCGCAGCCTTATCCAGACAATTGGCCGAGCAGCTCGCCACGTTGAGGGTAGGGTAATTATGTATGGCGATAGTATCACCGATAGTATGCGCCGAGCGATTGACGAAACCAAACGCCGACGCGAAATTCAGCAGGCATACAATCGCGAACATGGCATTACACCGCGTGGTATTAATAAAGCGATCGACGAAGGCCTGCGCTCTATCATCCCACAAAAAGAAGATGACGCGCCCAAACTTGACCTGCGTAAAATCCCTAAGGACGAATACAAGAGCCTTATCAAAGATCTGACTGGTCAAATGAATCTCGCCAGTGCCAATCTTGAGTTTGAGCGGGCGGCCGAATTGCGAGATCTGATCGCCGAAGTGAAGAGTAAGTTGTAGAGCAGTAGCTGAGTGAGCCTACGATCGGCACATGCACAGAGTGTATAATATGATGTAGTATGCCTATACGTGATACTCACGCCCTGCCAGAACAGGTGATATATTTTTTGGCAACGATTGATCGTCGACCGAAGTTTATCCGGTGGTCGATTCTTATTGGACTTGCTATCTGCAACGTTGTATTGCTCTGCCTGCCAGTGATATTCTTTGTCGTTTGTTATTGCATCGTGTTTTGGAGGACGCGTGATTATTACAAAACAGTCGAGTTTCAAAGTGTCAAACAGAGGCTTGCCAAGCAAATACAAGAATATGACGACTTCAATGCCTTTTTGCCCGAAACAAAGCGCTTTATTCGTCAGCAGCAGTCGAGGCTTTCGCGTGCGCATGTGAAGAATAGCACACTTACGGTGTATAAAAATGCGCAGCTTGACCCATACCGCTATATTGTCAAATATTTTTTTGCGCAGCGCACAATAAACGAAGAGACAGTGCAAATACTCGAGCAAATCCTCCAGAAATACGACACAATCAAAAAGACCGAGGAAATACTGCGGAGCGAATACAACGAAATTATGGACTTCATTGATGCCAAAATGTACGCTGGAGCCTATATTTTCAAGAAAATGACAATGAAGCAGCTTGGATCGAATACATTACCTAAGTTTGAAAAGAATTATTTTCTCGTATATTCATTTAAGTACAGTTCGCCCGCCAAGCACAATAACTACTCGTTCGATATTACACTCACAGAGAAAAAGCTCCAGAAATTGGCAGAATATCTCAGCCAACAGATAACATATCGCAAATCTGCGCAGTTTCAGCGTCAGCTCATGACACCAAAGCTTAGGCGGTTTATCTTGCGCAGAGACAATTACGAATGCCAGAAGTGTCATATCTCACGCCAAGATGAGAAGCACCTCTTGCTCGAAGTTGACCATATTGTGCCAGTGTCGAAAGGTGGTATTACGACCGAGCAAAATTTGCAAGCGCTCTGCTGGCGCTGCAATCGAGCTAAGAGCGATAAGTTGGAAGTAGCTTAGCATTAGCATTGTACCCTGTGCTACCTATACTTCTCACTGACGCATTACTCGTTGCTCACTGATATATAGCGATTCCACGCACCGAATGTGGTACAATATATCCATAATGAGTAATATTACCACTGAAGATGTGCAGCACCTTGCACAATTAAGTTCGATTAGTCTTGGTGATTCAGCCGACGTTGCCGCGCTGCGCCAAAACCTCGAGGATATCCTGCACTATATTGAGCAGCTATCCACCCTCGACACGACTGGTGTCGAGCCAACCTACCAAGTAACAGGTCTGACTAATGTGTGGCGGCCCGACACAATAGACGTCAGCGACATATCGCGCGAGCAGCTATTGGGGCTAGCAGCTGAGCAGGCAGATAAGTGTGTAAAAGTACCGAAGGTGTTGTGATATGAATATTACAGAGAGAGTTGCTCAGATCAAACAAGGCCAGACATCGGCTATTGCTCAGGTACAAGCGGCATTGCAGCGGGCGCGTGATGCCGAAGAATACCACGCCTTGCTGAGCCTGACAGAAGAGCGGGCACTGCAGCGGGCACAAGAAATTGATGAGGCGCTGGCTCGGGGCGAGGACGTTGGGGTGCTGGCTGGCGTGCCGTTCGTCGTTAAGGATAATTATCTTGCGTATGGTGCACCGAGTACAGCAGCCAGCAAGATGCTTGAGAGCTTTGATGCGCCTCTTCAGGCAACAGTGGTAGATAAGCTTGAAGCAGCTGGGGCGATCTGCATTGGCAAGAGCAACCTCGATGCCTTTGCGCATGGTGGGAGCACAGAGAACTCATATTTTGGTGCTACACACAACGCTGTCAACAAGACGAAGGTAGCTGGCGGCAGTAGTGGCGGCTCGGCTGTGGTGACGGCGCTCGACATTGTGCCATTTGCCTTAGGAACAGATACGGGAGGCTCGATTCGCCAACCCGCCAGTTTCAATGGCGTGTATGGTATCAAGCCAACCTATGGCACAGCGAGCCGCTATGGTGTTGTGGCAATGGCCTCGAGCACTGATACGATGGGCTGCTTTGCGCGCAGTGCTGAGGATGTTGCTGTGGTGATGAGCGTCATGGCTGGCCAAGACCCGAAGGATATGACGACGCTGCCCGACTTCTTCGCGCCTGCGACAGAGATGCCGCAACAGCTGAAGATCGGTATCATCAACGAAGCAATGGGTGATGGTGTTGATGCGGAGGTGCGTCAGGCGGTCAGCCAGTATGCCGATGCTCTGCGATCGCATGGCCATACTGTTGAGACAGTGAGTATGCCGATGCTCCAGTACGCTCTTGCTATCTACTACATTGTTGTGCCAGCTGAGATCTCAAGCAACCTGGCGCGCTACGATGGTGTGCGCTATGGCCATCGCGCTGAGGGGGTCAAGACACTGGCCGAGCTTTATGGTCGGAGCCGCGACGAAGGCTTTATGCCAGAGAACAAGCGGCGCATTATGATTGGGAGCTACGTACTGAGCAGTGGGTATTTCGACGCGTACTATCTCCAGGCGCAAAAGGCGCGGACATTGCTCATCAACGAATTTAACGCCCTGTTTGAGCAATACGACATGCTTCTTTTGCCAACAGCGCCAACTCCTGCCTTTGGTCTTGGTGAAAACAGCGATGACCCACTCAAGATGTATCTCGCGGATATCATGACGGTGCCAGCCAGCCTAGCCGGGCTGCCAGCGCTGAGTGTGCCAGCAGGGGTGAGCCAGGCGGGCCTGCCAATCGGTGCGCAGTTGATTGGCCCTATGCAGAGTGATGCAACGCTACTTGCTGTGGCAACCCAAGCCGCTACAGAAAGGAGTGCCTAATGTCTGGGGGTGTGACGATTCTTCTGGTGGGTATTATTATCATTGCTGCAATCTTGGCTGCTGTTGTTGCACTGACGCGCCAGGGCGGCAAGGTGCTTAATGTCGAGAAATACCAAGCGCGCTGGCTTGCCATTGAGAATAGCCTCGACAAATCCAACATTGGCACATATCAGTTGGCTATCTTCGAGGCAGATAAGTTACTCGATCTTGCCCTGCGCGAGCGTGGCTTTGCTGGCGATACAATGGGTGAGCGCATGAAGTCGGCTCGCGAACAATGGAGTAATAGCAACCACGTATGGGGTGCTCACAAGGTGCGCAACAAGCTGGCACACGAGGCTAATGTGCGGCTCTCGCGCGAGATTGCCTTGCGGGCATTGGCTGCGTATAAACAGGGGTTAAAGGATTTGGGAGCGATATAATTATGGCAGTTTCTCACGATGTTTTGCAAAAATATGAAGTGACGATCGGTATCGAATGCCACGTCCAGTTGGCGACAGACACGAAACTCTTTAGTCCAGCCGATAATGATGCCCGCGATGCCGAGCCCAATAGCAAAGTCCACCCGATCGACTTCGGTCTGCCTGGCATGCTACCAGTCCTGAATCGCCACGCTGTTGATCTTGCGATTCGAGCCGGTAAGGCACTCAATGCACCCATCGCTCGTGTCTCGCGCTTCGATCGCAAGCATTATTTTTATCCAGATCTACCGAAAGGCTACCAGACGAGCCAGATGTATCAGCCGATTATCTTGGCGGGCTATGTCGATGTGCCACTTGATGACGGCAGCACCACGCGCGTCCGGATCGACCATGCTCACATGGAGGAAGATGCTGGTAAGCTAACACACCACGATGGTTACTCGCTAGTTGATCTCAACCGGGCGGGTACACCACTGATCGAGATCGTCTCACAGCCTGATATTCACTCGGCAGCCGAGGCTCGTGCCTACGCAGCAGAGCTTCATAAGCTCATGACCTATGCTGGCGTCACACACGGCGATCTCTACCATGGTAATATGCGCTTTGACGTTAATATCTCAATCGCGCCAAAGGGTTCAGATCAGCTTGGGACGCGTGCCGAAGTGAAGAATCTCAATAGCTTCCGTAGTGTAGAAAAGGCAGTGGAGTATGAATTTGCGCGTCAGGCAGCTTTGCTCGAGCGCGGCGAGCGTGTTGTGCAAGAGACCCGTGGCTGGAGTGACGATAAAGGCATCACCACGAGCCAGCGCAGCAAAGAAGATGCACAGGACTATCGCTACATGCCCGACCCAGACATTCCACCAATTGTCCTAACGGATGAAGAGATTGCCCGTGTCCAGCAGGACGTACCGACGATGCCAGGCGAATACCGTGCGCAGTGGCAGAGTCTTGCGCTGGATAACTCGGTGGTTAATACTGTGCTCAGCCATCAGCTACTGGCTATTTTGCTCAGTAGTATCTACCCACTAGAGCATAATGCTGCGTCGATTTTGCAGAGCCTTGGCATTGATGAGTCGGTGTATGAGCGGCTTGTCAAGCGGATCTTTAACTGGTTTGCTTCCACGCCAGAAGAGTTGATGGATATGAGTAAGGTTGAATCGGGTTTTGTTGGGCCGCGGCGACTCTTACTGCTCTCACAGTTGGTGGAGGACAACAAAGTCAGCTCGACTGGTGCGAAGGAGCTCTTTCTTGACCTTTTTGACGAGCAATATACTGGCAAGATGCCTGAGGCGATTGCTGAGGCAAAGAACTTGCTCCAGGTATCAGACGAGGGGGCGATTGGCGCAATTGTCGATGAGGTGATGAATGACCCAGCCAGTGCAGCGTCCATTGCCGATATCAAGGCTGGCAAGGATAAGGCAATTGGTTACCTCGTCGGGCAAGTCATGAAGCGATCCCGCGGCAAAGCTAATCCAGCTCTGGCGCAGAAACTGATTCGCGAGAGGCTGAAGTGAGCAACTAAAGGATATAAAAGGAGAATCATAATGAAACGACCAACAAAAGCAATCATCGCCGCCGCGGGTTTTGGTACGCGGTTCTTGCCTCAGACCAAGGCGATGCCTAAGGAGATGATGCCGCTGATCGATAAGCCGATCATTCAGTATGTGGTGGAGGAGCTCGTCCAGGCGGGGATTCGCGACATTATCATCGTGGGGAGTGCTAATAAGCGTGCGATCGAAGACCACTTTGATGTGCCAAATGAGGATCTGCTAGCTAACCTTCGGGCCGGTGGGCCAAAGAAGCAGCCATTGATTGATACCGTCAAGCAGCTCTCGGAGATGGCAAACTTTATCTACATCCGCCAAAAGGGTCCATACGGCAACGCGACACCGCTGGCTTGCGCAGCGCACCTCATCAACCGCGACGAGCCCGTCATCTATACCTTTGCCGATGATTTCATTGCTGCCAGTCCAAGCCGCTTCCAGCAGATGATCGCTGCGTCGCAAGAGCTCGATGGTGCGGTACTATCGTGCAAAAAGATCGTCGATGATGCTGAGTTTGATCGCTACGGCGTTGTGGCTGGCCAGCAGCTATCGGACGGTGTTATTAAGATGAGCAACATCGTTGAGAAGCCAGGCAAGGCTAATGCACCATCCGATCTCGCTAGCGTCAGTAGTTATATCCTGCCCGGCGAATTCTTTAGCTACCTCGAGCACGCGAAGGAGCATTTTGATGGGCATGGCGAGTTTACCGTCCAGCCTATTATGCAGCGGATGATTGATGACGACCACGCGTTCTTTGGCGTGGAGATTACCAACGGTACATATTATGACACTGGCGATAAGCTAGAGTACCTCAAGACCGTTGTGGATTTTGGCCTCAAAGACCCCGTGCTTGGCCCGGAGTTTGCAAAATACCTACGGGCTCGCTATACTGATACTCAGGCATAGTATATATGCTACTAACATAAAGGAGATACCGCATGGAGTGGGCCCAGATATTAGTTATCATGTTATCGGTATTGCTGGCGCTGCTGCTGGTGCTTGCGATTGTCTTGACGGTTATATTGATTCGTATTACTAAGCGGATTAGTGCAGTGGCAGCATTAGCTGAGCGCGTGGCAACCAACCTTGAGACAACAACTGATAATATCACCCGATTTACTTCGCCATTTTGGCTGGCTAAGACGGCTATGTCTTCGATCAAAAAATTGTTTATTACCAAACGTAATCGATAAAGGAGAATATAAGAATGTCGAAAGGTAAATTTGTCCTTGGTGCAGTCCTTGGTGCTGCTGCTGGCGTGGTAGCTGGGCTCTTGACAGCACCAAAGTCGGGTAAAGAAACACGAACCGACCTCAAGAAAAAAGCGCATGAGCTCAAGCAAGACGCCGCTACAAAGGGTGACGAATTGCGCGCTAAGGGCGAGAAGGTGTACTATGAAGCACGTGATGTTGCTCGCGACCTTCATAGCCGCAGTGACCGTGCTTTGCGCAGTGCTCGCGACGAGTTTGCTAAGGGTAAAAAGTAGCCTGTAAGCTACAAATGGGTACGGCGAGTATCCTCCTAGGGGGGAGCAAGCTCGCCGCACCCTTGCAATTATTATGACAGAGCAATCACTACCGTCACAGCGCCCATCAGACAAGTCAGCGACTTGTGAGAGGCATGATCATCCTGGGCCAGTTGCCGAGCTTACACGGCAGGTCAAACAAGCCAACGAGACCGATGCACGCAAGGCTACCCTCGAGGATTTATTTTACGATTTTCATCGAAGCCGCGCAGAAGTCTACAAAATGAACTTCATCCGCGGGATATTTTTTGGCCTCGGAAGCGTGCTTGGTGGGACGATTCTTGTGGCACTGTTTGTTTGGCTACTCAATGCTATTGGTCTCTTGGTGCCAGGCTTGGCCGACTTCATTGATAGTGTTATTAAGGTGATGAACGCACGGCACTGATATGCTATACGGGGGTAAGGCCCCATTTATTCTGCAGTAGATCATTGCACTCCACTAGATGGAGTGATGAACGACTGGCGCACGCAACGCGAGAGTAGTTAAGTTTATTTTTGCTAATCACAACGATGGAGTGTTGGCCTTATCCCTCGTTCATTTGCTATACTGGATAGGTATGACTTCTCACTCATCAGCTTTGCAACCGTCAGATTTTGTTCACCTGCACAACCACACCCATCATTCGCTACTTGATGGTTTGACGAAGATTAGCGATCTTGTCAGTACTGTTAAAGATTATGGTATGACAGCAGCGGCCATCACCGACCATGGGACGATGAGTGGAGTATTGGACTATTACAAGACAGCCAACGCAGCGGGCATCAAGCCAATTCTTGGCATTGAGGCATATGTTGCCGCCCGATCGCGCTTCGACCGTGACCCTGCCAAGGATAAGATGCGCTACCACCTGACGATCATTGCGATGAATAATCAGGGGTACCACAACCTGATGCGGCTCAGCACGAAGGCAAACTTAGAGGGGATGTACTACAAGCCACGGATTGACCACGACCTTCTCGAGGAGCTCAACGAAGGGCTAATCGTCCTGAGTGGCTGTGCGAGTGGTGAGATTGGCGAGGCACTGCGCTATGACGACTATGCTAAGGCAGTCGAGATCGCTCAGTGGTATAAGCGTGTATTTGGCGATCGCTACTACCTTGAGCTGCAAGACCATGGCCACCCCGATTCCAATACGCACTGGGATGTGCAAGCGAAGATTAACGAGGGTCTGCGCCGCATGGCTGAGGAGCTGGACATCCCTCTAGTGGTGACCTGCGATGGCCATTACTTGACCCATGACTTCCAGGATGCGCATGAGATATTGCTTTGCGTGGGGACGGGTTCATTCTTGAGTGATGAAAAGCGAATGAGCCTGAAAGACTTCGAGCTTCATCTAACCGACCCACGTGATATCATTGCTCGCTGGGGAAGAGAGCTGCCTGAGGCAATTACCAATACCAAACAGATTGCCGACCGCTGCAATGTTGATATCGAGCTGGGCAAGATCCTCATCCCAAAGTACCCCTTGCCTGAGAGCGAGACGAGTGAACATAGCTACCTGCACAAGCTTGTGTATCGTGGCTTAGCCCAGCGCTACAATGGCGCAAAGCCCGAAGATACTGCCGATCAGCTCCCCGAGCAGATCATCCCCACCTTGGCCGATAGCGTGCGTGAGCGAGCCGAGATGGAGCTAGGCGTCATGGCAAGCATGGGGTATGAGGGGTATTTCCTCATCGTGCAGGATTTCATCAACTGGGGCAAGAGTCAGGGGATTGTCTTTGGGCCGGGCCGGGGTAGTGCCGCAGGGTCGATCATTGCGTATGCGCTTAATATCACCGATCTTGACCCGCTCAAGTACGGTCTGCTCTTTGAGCGCTTCCTCAACCCCGATCGCATTAGCATGCCGGATATTGATGTCGACATTCAGGATACGCGGCGCGATGAGGTAATAGAATATTGCGCAAATAAGTATGGTCATGACCACGTCAGTAATATCGTCACCTTTGGTAAGATGGCGGCTCGGGCGGCGGTGCGTGATGTCGCGCGTGTGCTGGAGGTGCCGTATGCCGAAAGTGACCGCCTGGCCAAGATGGTGCCACCACCCGCTCAGGGGCGGCACATTCCGCTGGCAATCAGCACCAAAGAAGACCCCGACCTCAAGCACGAGTACGAGACAAACCCAACTGCCAAGCAAGTTTTTGATTATGCTATCCAGCTAGAGGGGACAATTCGCAGCCATGGCGTACACGCGTGTGGCGTGGTGATTGCGCCCGACGAGCTCGTCAAATATATCCCGCTTGAGCAGGCGCAGAAAGGCGTGGTGGCGACGCAATTTCCGATGGGCGAGGTAGAGGACCTTGGCTTGCTCAAGATGGACTTCCTTGGCCTGTCGAACCTATCGATTATTAACAATGCAATGCGGATTATCCGCAAAGTCTATGGCGATACGATCGACCTCTCCACGCTACCACTTGATGACGAAGCAACGTACAAGCTCTTTCAGCGGGGGGATACAACAGGGGTATTCCAGCTTGAGTCGGCTGGGATGAAGCGTTATTTGCGCGCGCTCAAGCCGTCGCACTTTGAGGATATCATTGCTATGGTGGCACTGTACCGGCCAGGGCCAATGCAGTTTATCGATAGTTTTATTCGGCGCAAGCACGGTGAGGAGGAGATCACCTACCTCCACCCCGGGATGAAGAGCTCACTTGAGAACACGTATGGTATTTTGGTCTATCAAGAGCAGTTTATGCAGATCTCCAAGGAGTGGTGTGGCTTTACTGGTGGACAGGCCGATACCCTGCGCAAGGCCGTTGGTAAGAAAAAGATCGACCTAATGAAGAAGGTTAAGCCGGAGTTTGTCGAAGGAGCAGTGAAGGTCGGTGGGGCAACGCGTGAGATGGCCGAGACGTTTTGGACGCAGCTGGAAGAGTTTGCCAATTACTGTTTCAATAAAAGCCATGCGGCGTGCTACGGGCTCATTGCCTACTGGACGGCATACCTCAAGGCGCACTACCCCGATGCCTTTATGGCGGCCTTGATGACAAGTGACCACGATGACGTCGACCGACTGGCGATCGAGATCACCGAGTGTAAGCATATGGGCCTGACGGTGCTTAACCCTGATGTCAATGAATCGTACGAAGAATTTGCGGTGGTGCCGGGCAAGAAGCAGATCCGCTTTGGTATGGCAGCAGTGAAAGGTGTTGGCGTGGGGGCAGTGGAAGAGATCGTCAAAATGCGCGACCGCGATGGGAAGTTTGCGACTGTGGAGGACTTTGCCAAGCGTGTCTCGACCAGCAAGTGCAACAAACGGGTCTGGGAGTCGCTCATTAAATCGGGCGGCTTTGATGCGCTAGGTGATCGCTCTGACCTCCTCTTTAATCTTGAGAACGTCCTTGCTTTTGCCAGCAAATTACAGAAGGAAGCACTGAGTGGTCAGACTGACCTCTTCGGCAGCCTAGCCGACAGCTCCACAGAGGTTATGCCGTCAATTGAGCTTAAGCCAGCACCCGTCAAACACACTGACAAAGAGCGTCTCATGTGGGAGCGCGAGCTGATTGGCCTCTATATTAGTGCGCACCCGCTCGACCACTACGACACGTTCTTTGCTGAGCAGACCGTGCCACTGCGCACTGTCTCACCACAGATCGACGGCCAGACAGTGACGATTGGTGGCCTCGTGACGCGCCTGCGGACGATTGTGACGAAGTCGGGCAGCAAGATGGCCTTTGTAGGAGTTGAGGACAAGTCGGGTGAGAGCGAGATTATTATTTTCCCGAATCTGTATGAGAAGCTGGCTGGCCAGCTGGAGCAAGATGTGGTAATCACTGCCAGCGGCAAGGTGAGCGCGCGCGATCGTGATGGCAACCTTGGTGATGAAGCGAAGCTAATTGCCAATGAAATTACGGTCGTGACTGATACCGACTTAGCCGAATACCAAGCAACTGGCCGCACGATGTCTGCGCCAACCGGCCCAGCAGCCGCGCCGCGCCGCCGGTCATCGGCGCAGAAGAATGCTACCCAGCGCTCAGCGCGAGTATCGACAGGTACGACAGCGCCAGCGAGCCCACCACCCAAACCACTCGATACACTCCCAACGGTCTATGTGCGGGTCAAGAACCCCGACGATATGACTGCTCTCACGAAGTTTAAGCAGCTGTGTACACAAAATCCAGGCCAGCACGACATTATTATGATGCTGGGTGATGACAAAACGTCGGCAATTCGCTTGCCATTCCGGGTCGACGCGCAGCAGCGATTGCAGGATGAGCTTGCACAAATCCTCGGTAGAGACTGCGTTGTTGTCAAATAATGCCGTCCCCACGTCGGGGGGTGACTCACGCCACCCTGGGAGTCTGCTGGCTGTGCGTGCAATTTTTACTTCGAACAGTAGCGTCTACGACCAGGGCGGCGCGAGGCCAGATACTTGCGAGGCGAGCGAAATAAGCTCAAGCACAGGCAAGCTGTGGGCGGTGGCTTGGTCGTGCCACCTGCTGCTAGTATAACCCGATATTTGCCACAACGCAAACAAAATGGGTACATATGACACTATAACTATCCAGCGGTTGTGAGCGCATAGAGCGCGATACCGGTCGCGACTGATACGTTAAATGACTCCTTTTGCCCATACATCGGAATCTCGATGATATCATCCACCAGCGTGAGCGTCTCGGCCGGAATGCCGTGGACTTCTTCGCCAAGCAAAAGGACGAGCTTATCTGGTGGCTGATACTGCGAAAGATTAACAGAGGTAGGAGCTTGCTCGAGCGCAACAATGCGATACCCAGCAAACTGCGCCAGGTCGAGCTCTGGCTGGTAATCAAATGGCACAAGAGCTTCGGCACCAAGCGCCGTCTTGTGGATCTGCTGGGTAATCTTTTCGCGGATGTGCGGCAAACGTGGGTCGCCTCGCACGGTTTCTTCAGGCTGGTAGGCACAGTGTGGTGGGGTTGGCTGAAGGGCAAGATCGGGGTAGGGCGTGTAGCCACTGAGGATGAGCCGCTGCACACCAAATCCTTCGCAGGTACGAAAGATCGATCCGACATTGTGCGCTGAGCGAATGTTGTGCGCGATAACAATAATCTCTGGCATAGTTGTATTATACCTGAAGTGCTTTGGACTTGCCCCTATATTTACCACGAGCTTTTTGTTACACTAAGAAGGATGAATGAAGATGAAGTCCAACAACGTCGTCGCCAGCAAGATGAGGCGTCGACCGAGCAACGATCGCGCATTCTTGGCCTCAAATACCTTGATATGCGCCCCATCGAAGAGACGCTGCCACTAGCACGCGACCTAATGACGATCGAGGAGATGCACAACCTCTATATGCTGCCGCTAACTGACGGTAATGAGCAGGAATCGTATCAGTTTGCCGTTACGACACAAACGCCCCAGTCGGTTATCCAGCGGACGCGGCGCACGTATCAAGACCGAGGGCTACCTGTCGAATTTTATTTGATTAGCCTCAGTGCTTACCGCGTGTTGATGAACCGCTTCGACCCACCAAAGAAGATCGTCTACGATGATATCAAGATTGCCAAAGCGGGCGACAGCGAGACCATTGCCGAGGTGAGCCAGACGCTTGGGCGAGTCAGTAGTGAGGAGGTTTTCGACTTTTTGATCAACCAGGCGGATATGCTTGGTGCGAGCGACATCCACATCGAGAATGAACGCCATGATATCCGGATTCGCCTTCGTGTCGATGGTGCACTCCACCCCGTAGCGACGATTAGTCGCAGCCGCTACCGTGTGATCATGGGTGAGCTCGCCAGCCGTGCTGGTGTATCAAGTGCTTCGATGGAGCCGCAGTCAGGTCACATCCAAAAGGATGTAACGCATGGCAATGCAACACACTTGCTCAACATCCGTGTTGAGACTGTGCCAACCATGTATGGGCAGGATGCCGTGCTGCGTCTCTTTAACTTCGATGAGAGCTTGCTTAATCTTGATTTGCTGGGTATCCCGCCCAAGCAGCGCCAGCAGATTGATGAAATCATCAGCCATCCGCGCGGCCTTGTGCTGATGGTTGGGCCAACGGGCTCAGGTAAGTCTACCACGCTCTATAGCATGCTCAATGCCCTCAATACGACCGACCGCAAGATTATTACGCTAGAGGATCCAATCGAATATGGCCTGGCTGGCATCTCGCAAATCCCAATTAATACCAACGCTGGTGGAAGCTTTGGTGAGGGTTTGCGCAGCGTGCTTCGTCTCGATCCAGATGTCGTGATGGTGGGTGAGATCCGTGATGTCGATACGGCGCGCACTGCCATTCAAGCGTCGATTACCGGCCACTTGGTGATGTCGAGCTTCCACGCTAATAGTAGTAGCGCGGCCTTTAGCCGAATGATCGACCTGATTGGCGTAAATCCAATTTTTGCCAGTGCTATCCGCCTCGTGGTGGCGCAGCGTTTGGTGCGGCGGCTTGTGGATGAGACCAAGGAAGCCTATGAGCCAGATGACGCCACGCGCAGCTATGTCAAGCGAGTCCTGGCTGATATTCCTGAAGAGGTGGAGCATCCCGATCTCGACACCTTCAAGCTCTGGCGGCCAGTGCCGAGCGACGATGCACCATTTGGCTACAAGGGCCGCATGGTGATTATGGAGCAGCTTATCGTCACCCCAGGTATTCAGAAGTTTATCCGTGGTGACTTTACCGATGTCCACCCAGACGTCATCGAAAAAGCTGCCCAGCGCGAAGGCATGCTCACCCTCGAGCAAATTGGCGTCCTTGCTGCTCTGCGCGGCGAGACAACGCTCGAGGAAGTTGGGCGGGTGATATAAACGCGCTATCTTGCTGAAGAGTACTTAGGGCCGATCTGTGCTATGTATTACATAGCGGATTTTTTGACAAAGTATCATTTTTTGCGTATTATACTATGGCATGTCGCATGAACAGACTAATTATCTACAAGAGCCCGAAGTGCCTCAAGAGCCTGCCATAGACCGTAACCCTGGCGGAGAAGAGCTTAGCATAACGCTACCAGACAGTGTTGGTAAAATGCCGTCTAGTGAGCGTGAGCCGAGCCTAAACGAACAGCAATTAGAAGAAGATATAGCATCACTCAATGCGAGTTTTACAGTCTTTGGTGGTGTGCTTGAACACTTATCGCTTGTGATGCAACAGCATAAGGAGGCGGCTATAGCTATGCAAAATACTGAGCATACGCTTCGGCAGTGCCACTTTACGAGTGAGAGGTATAAATACTGTGTGCGTCGTGCACTATTGCGCGAAACCGACTCGTGGCGTACAACAAATATGCGGTTATATCCGGCAGCAGCGGAGCGTGCACAGCAATACATCAATAAGCAGCGCGACAAGCTAGCGATGCGAAGCGTGCGCGCCGTTAAGGCAGTGTTTGTGGCTAGCGGAATAGTGCAGGTGCCAGATTGGTGTCATACGGCTATTCCAAAGCGTACTGAGTGGCAGCAGGATAAAGCTTTGCTGCCATCGGCAGCTAACGATATATACCAAAAGTTAGTTCAGGAGGCAGTCGATTGGGCGGTGGCGCAGTGCGAACAGATAGCTTTTGATGAGCTACAGCAACCATGCTACGATGACGAAATTGCAATCTGTAAACCGGAGAGTCAACATCTCGATGCATTGCAAACAGAACATACAGCGTTAGTTGCGCAAGCTCGGCAGCTTGAACAATCGCGAGACGAGGAATATACAACGGTACCGGCTGATACATTGCTGTCCTTCTGCCACTACCTCACAGAGCATGTACCACAAATTAGCCAGACGCAAATTGCGCTCTTACAATGGTTTGATCGATCGGATAAGGTGATAACTCACGATATAGCACAGCGCTTGGTTGATCGCCTCTGGCCAAAGAGTGCACAGCACGCTGATCGTCAGTTAATTGATATGCAAACGGAACAGATCATTGCCGAGGCGGCTGAACGGCTAGCCAATGCATTGGTAGCGTACCAACCGACAGCTGACCAGCTAGCAACCCATGATTTGCCAAATGTATCTAGCAATAAACGACGCAGCATGGAAGGCTCAGTAGGCCTGCTGCCTAACAAGTCGAATCAGCCAGATAATGTCACGTCGCTGCCAGTATCAGAGCTACTACAGCCTCGTGCAGAAACCGAACGTGTGTCGCTTGATTACCTTACCTTGCCGCACAAGCTTGTACCATGGCTTGAGGTGGATAGTCGTGATAGTATGGTGAGTTGTAAAGTTGTTGTCGATAACGTACCTGGGGCGCTTGTGATCGATTGCCGTAGCAAAGCACTGCAAGAAATTGAGCGTCGGATGGATGGTTATCAATCAACTGCATGGGGTTATATAGCACCAAATGTACAGCAACGTCTCACACATTATGCTCAGGTGGCTATGTCGGATGGTGGCTTAATTCATGCTGGTAAATTCTCAAGCGTTGATAAAAACGGCGAATCGACTTACCCGCACCCTGTGATTTACAGTAAGGACGCGAAACACAATGTGATGCGTGTCTACATATCGAACCTACGCGTTAACCAGATGGACAATAGACTTGCGAGTGTGCGTGAGCAACTCACAGCAATGCAGGTGCACGAATTGATCATGCTGATCGGTGTTTGTGACAAGCAGCACCAGCTGGCAACGCTAGCAGAAATCACTGGACGTTCTCGACGAGAGTTACGCAAACAGCGCGTAGGCAGCATTTAAAGAGAAACTATACAGAAATAAAACTACGTGGCTTTGTACGCTACGTAGTTTTATTTCTTAGGTTTACTGTCTCTTGCGTGACAAAACTCACCGATATACCCAGTGCTCTACGAGGTTACGTGAGGTATATAAAGTGAGAGGCAAGATTTAGGAATGTAGGTCTTAGCGGGTATAAATATCAACCTACCGAATAACCTTCGCCACAGCCCCAACCACGCGCTCATCAAATGGTGAGGGGATGACGTAGTCTGCCGTGGGTTCATCGACCAGCGCTGCTAGCGCCTGGGCGGCGGCGAGCTTGTGCTCATCGGTGATTTTTTGCACGCCATTATCGAGCGCGCCGCGGAAGATACCTGGGAAGGCCAGGGCATTATTGACTTGGTTGGGGAAGTCGCTGCGGCCAGTGGCGATGACGGCCGCGCCAGCTGCTTTGGCGCTATCTGGCATGATTTCTGGCACTGGGTTGGCCAGGGCAAAGATAATCGGGTCTTTGGCCATCGTCCCAACGAGTTCTGGAGTCAGCAACCCAGCGCGCGATACACCAATGAATACATCAGCATCTGCCATGGCGTCCTCCAGCGACCCCTGCTGCGCGGTATCAACATAGGCAAGCAGGGCGGTTTTTTCGGCGTTGAGGTCGGTACGGTGGCTACCCACGATGCCTTTGCTATCAACCGCCACAATGTGCCGAGCGCCGTAAGTATGCAGCAGCTTAATAATAGCAGTGCCAGCAGCGCCAGCGCCGACCACGACGAATTTGCTATCAGCCAGGCTGCGGCCCGTCAGCTTGGCAGCGTTGATGAGTCCAGCTAGTACCACCACAGCCGTACCGTGCTGGTCGTCGTGGAAGACGGGGATAGCGAGCTCGGCCTTGAGGCGCTCCTCAATCTCGAAGCACTTGGGCGCGGCGATATCCTCGAGGTTAATCGCGCCAAAGCTTGGGGCAATCGCCTTAACCGTAGTAATAATCTCCTCTGGCTGATGTACATCCAGCACAATTGGCACGGCATCGACACCAGCAAAGTGCTTAAACAGCAGTGCCTTACCTTCCATCACCGGCATGGCGGCTTTGGGGCCAAGGTCGCCCAGGCCCAGGATGGCCGAGCCGTCGCTAATCACCGCTACAAGGTTATTCGTCCAGGTGTAGGTGGGCAGAGTAGTGGGGTCATCTGCAATTGCCTTGCTGACTGCGCCCACGCCGGGGCTGTAGTAGCTGCTGAGTTTATCGCGGTCAAGCTTATCGCTATCGCGCAGGCTGGTGGTGATTTTCCCCTTATATTTTTTGTGTAGGTCGAGTGCAAGTTTATTATAATCCATAAACTCTAGTATACCGCACACAGGCAAGAAAGAGAAAGGAGTAATACAAGGACAAACAGCCGTTATTGCAATACTTTCGCGCCAAATGCTATTATATGATGCATAATACAAACCGAGCAAGAAGCCCTGCATAGCCGCAGCGGCTCATAATACGGAGTGATAATGGAGAAATTTACAGAGCAACAGCCATCACCACATGAGACTAGTGCTAAGGACCCGCTTGAAAAAGTAACGACAGCGATTGCCAAAGATAATGAGCATCACAGAGAAGTCATGCTGGCCCTTCACGACGCAAATATCTTAGAGTACGAGGAGGATATCTATAATCAGGAGGCTCTGCCGACGATCAAAGCCGATCAGCAAGAAGCGCTCGAGGAGTTTGTGCGGACTGGCGACAAAAGCGTAGTACCAGCAGGCGTTCTCCAACGCTACCAAGAGGAGCGAGCGAGCTGCGAGGCTACTCTTACCGAAATAGCCGAAAAAGAAGAACAGCCAATGGAGAAGGGCGGCTACAAAACAGAAGGTAAGATAGCGAAGATTCTGGCCGATCTTGGTCATGCGGCATTGACGCCCAATAAAGCAGCAAAGCGGGTTGATGAAATGTATGAGGCAACCCCGCTTGGCAAAGACGTACAGCAGCAGCGCCAAATCGTTAAAGATAGGATTGGTGAGATCAACGCCGAGCTGGCATATTATATGGGCCTCACAGAGCCACCCTTGGCAGTCGTATCTGAGGAGACGGCAATTCGTATCTGGGGTAAAGAAGCGGTTGAGAAAGCGCAGTCGACCGACAATGAGAGCGAGCCCGGGCATATTGATGTCTTTCCTGATGATGGCCCAACAAAACACCGAGGCAGCAAGCGGGGATATGCAAGTCGTGCTACACCAGAGTTTATCAAAAAAGATGCCAGCCTGCGGATAGCAGAGGTGCTTGTGGAGTCTACTGGCGAAGCGTGGACGGTGCAAGAATTAGGTGACGAGGTCTACGACCCAGAGAAAGTGCGTACAAAACTCGGGCGATACAATCGAGTGAGTGCCCTGCTAAATATTGACCAAAGACCAGATAACCGCAGTGCGATTATCTCAAACGAACTGGCGCGTTACAGCCTTATCCTCCAGCGTGGCCGGCGATACCTCATAGACGAGCATGGTCGACGACGTGATCCAATCACTGTTTATCGTGCGGTGTCGGCTGAGGTTGCTGGGCAAGAATCAGTAGAAGAGCAAAGAAGCGGTCGTTATGGCAAACAGCAGATTGAGTGGATGTCGCATAAGGCTGCAGCTGCAGCGCATAAAGCGGGCGTAGCTTGCAGCGAGACATCACCAGCCGCTAGTAGTGCAGAAAATGAAGCTTCGGCCAGCAGCATGCTAGGCATCGATGATGCACTGGCAAAGCGAGCACTCGAGGCTGCCCGTGCCGCTGCTGACCGTCAAGCGGCAAAAGCCGAAGAGCAGCAAGAAGCGCTCCACGCTGCAGAGGCCGCCCTCAGTGCAGAAGTGCGCGTCCAGATCGAGCAGCTTGTAGAGCTTGCGCAGCCACTGATCGATTCCTTGCGAGAAAATAGCGCCGACGATAATGCAGACAAGCAGGTATTTCGCATTCAAGATTTGCCAGGGATAGAGAGCCAATACACCTCCGAGCACGACCTAGAGATATTCCTCAACAAAGCTCGGCAGGCTGGGCTCATCAACAAAAAACAGCTGCGCAATCGTGCGCTACCGTCTGCTGGCGAAGCGCTTGTGCTTATCCTTTATGCGTACGACCCGCAGACGATGTATGACCTAGTGCGCAATGATGCTGCCAAGCGTGTGCTCCAGCATAAATTCCAGCAAGCGTACGAGAACAGAGCTGCACAGGTAGTGAACCGCCGCGAAGGTGGAGCAAGCGCAGCCCAAGAAAGCACCACCAGCTAAACTAGTTGCTATATATACCAAAGTGCGGTATAGTTTAGATTATAAATCCAAAATAGGCATCATCTACCAGTGATGATACAGAGAAAGAGGAGGAAAAATGAGAAACAGGCAAGAAGGCGGCTTACAGAATAAGTATAGTCTCGCAGAAAAAATGCGCAAAAAGTATGTCCCTCTGACTGCAGCCATAGCTATGGGCGCTGGTGCTGTGGCAGGCTGTGGCTCTTCTGAAAAAGCACCAGAGAATAGAGCACAGTCCGCTCAACCTGCTGTCACTGCCGAAGCAACGTCGTCAGCAACACCAACCGTAAATCCATCCATCGAAGCGCCAGCACGCAACAAGACTTCACAGCCTGAGCGATCTCACTCTACCGACAAAGCAACGGAGATACCATCGTTCCCAGCGTCTCCAACCCAATCGTCTGAGCAGCAATCAGCAGAAAAGGCTCGGCCTGGTGAGAAGAAGCTGTCTGCGGAAGCTAATGAGGCCTTTCGTACACAAGTCGATGAAGCGCTAAAAAACAGGACAAAAATCAATGTTTTGCGTGGTCTTTTGGTTGTTCCAACAGGTGAAGATGGAAAGAGTACAGTGTATTCTAACCTTTTCGTTGGAGATGAGCATGGTAATATTACAGGTGATGTATCACCTGATAAAACCATGACCTTCTATGTGCAGGACCAACAAGGAAACTGGTCTACAGTTGACTTAAAGACTCCAGGCAGCTACAGAATAGACGAGCAAGGCAATGAAGCAGAGAAACTACCAGTCCAAAAAGTAGAGTTTTATACTCAGGGGCAAAATGAATCAGATAGCAAGCTCAGCGATGTATATGAGGTTCGTAATGGTAAATTGACTGTTGTAAAGGGTAATTTTGAAGATGGCGTGTTGGTGCTAATGGCATCATCAGTTGGTATTGATACTTCGTCGAAAGGACAGACAATTAAAGCTGCACATGATGCAACACACCAAAAAGTAAGGTAGAGAGGTTCTTTGTTATAATAAAAAACTTCTTCGTGGTGCTGAGCGGGGCTGTTGCTAGTTCGCGTTGAGCGATGTTTGGGGTATTGGTGCAAAAGCACTTTCTCCCTCTTCTCCCTGCACACAAAATATGGTACAATCAATAACTGAATTGTCATCTAATAATTAAATAGAGAGAAAGTCATGAGTTTTGCACTGATCCAAAAAGTCAATGACCAGCAGAAGAAGCCTGCCGTTGTTGATGTGCGGAGCGGCGACACAGTCCGCGTCCACCAAAAAATCAAAGAAGGCAACAAAGAGCGTATCCAGATGTTTGAAGGTGTGGTGATCCGCACCGACAACAAAGGCCAGCACACCAGCCGCATTACTGTACGCAAGATTACCAGCGGTGTGGGGGTAGAGAAGTCGTTCTTGCTGCACAGTCCACTCGTTGAGAAGGTCGAGGTGATGCGCCGCGCTAAGGTGCACCGTAACTTCTTGAGCTACCTGCGTGGCCGCAGTGGTAAGTCGGCTCGCCTGACTGCCGTACAATTCGACCGCGAGGCGGTTAACAACGTGCACGATGCTCATGCTGAGGCCGAGGCTGCTCGCCTCAAAGAAGAGAAGGCTAAGGATGCTGCCGAGAAAAAGGCGGCAGAAGACGCCAAGCAAGCTGAGCTAGACGCTAAGGCTGCCGAGGTTGCCGCTCGCCACGAGGCTGCGTAGAATAGCCTCTATAAGAAAGCTTTTACATCCGCCTCTATGTCAGGGGCGGATTTGTATGGGAGCTAGTCTTTAGCCTACTCAGTCTTGGACGCTTGTCTTGTGATATTTTGACAGTAACTTCTCTTGAGTGTGAAACGAGAGCATGATGTAATGGGCAAGGTGCGGAGATAACATACCAAAGTATCAAAGTATATTTGCTGAGGTAGGTATATCATAATACGCGACAGACCTGTGGCAGCTAGCTTGCAGTTGATGTTATACTAAATAATATGAGTATCTTTACCATTGTTTCGATTGTTATACCAGTTGTCTTGGCGAGTAGTATACCGCCTATCTTGCAGCATTATGGCTATACGCGTGAGCAGCGCTATCGCTGGTTACTGTACCTGGCGTGTGGGCTGTTCTTTATCTCATGGTATGTGCCGTCGCCGTTGATCGATGGGCAAGACACGGCGTTTATGACGCACTTCATCGGTGGTGGGATATTTACTGGCTGCCTGTGGCTCTATCTTAAGTATGCGCTGGGGTGGCACCGCTACTGGCTAGTGGAGGCATTCTCGCTATTCGCGCTGGTGTCGGCACTTGGCTGCATGAATGAGCTATTTGAGCTGCTGGTGGCGAAGACTGGCGTGGCTCGCTTGCCACTGGATGACACCAACTGGGATATTGCAGCCAATACTGCTGGGGCGCTCCTTGTTTGGCTGGTGTCGCTGGCTGTAGCGGGGTGGCAGCGAATTGTTCGCCGCGATACGTAGACAGCTAAATAACTTGGCGCAAGAATAAAGCCACCACTTGAGGGTGGCTTTTATACTGCTGCATACGAGATGTTATTACTTTGTCTTGCGAGATTCTGCTTGCTCGGTGAGGATGGCGCGAATTGCCTCGAGGTTTTCGTCGATCGCAGCCACATGCCGCCTGATCTGCTTGGTACGTCGGCCCTGCCGGATAACCCAACAGATGCCACAGATGAGCAAGATAAAATACACGACGTTAAGTGCGACTGCTAGTATGAGGAGTGGTGCTGGCCCAGTGATTTCCATGGTGGGTATGAATGATCCTTTCGTGTTATTACTATGACGCTATACAGTTTATTTGTTCTATCTTTTGTGTGGTGAATGCTATGGCACGCATTGCCAGATTGGCTGAGCTTGCTGACGGTAGACGATGGCACGTGTGCCGTGATAGCGGGCTGTACAATATGCCTGCATATTGAGACTACCCTTGGCTGTGAATGTGAAGCCCGAGAAGAGCGATATCGAGTAGGCGAGATTGTAGCACGACCAGCCATATGGATTGCTCTTATCAAGCGTGTATGCACCCGTATGGTGTTGATGTGTGCACACCTCGTGTGGTTGTATGGTGTGCGCTGGCACTGCTGCAACTGGCTTAGTAGGGACGCCAGCGCATCCAGCAATAGCACAGGCAAACACTCCGGTAGCAAAAAGCGTGTGCCAAAGCATTCTTGTCATGCTCCTCCTTGTGATGAAGTAATAGTTGCTAAGCCGAAGGCTTGCTCTGATTGTAATTGATTAGCTACGCTCTCGCAACAGAAAATAGACAAATCAGCAAGAGAAGTGAACAAAAACAGAGATAGAAGTTGTATATTATACATCGCATGGTGCAGCATTGGACTAGCATATAGCTCGGTGGTATACATGGTGCTATAAAATATGAGACAATCATAGTATGATACTCGGGATTGACGAAGTAGGGCGCGGGCCATGGGCGGGGCCTCTGGTGGTTGGCGCAGTGGTGCTGGGTGGTGCGGCAATAGATGGGTTAGACGACAGCAAGAAATTGACAAAAAAGCGCCGCGAAGCCCTTGCTCAAGTCATCCAAGAGCAGGCAGCAGCGTACGCTCTTGGCTGGGTGAATGCAGCGGAGCTAGACGACGTAGGGATGAGCGAAGCCCTCCGCCTAGCAACGCGGCGCGCAGTGGAGGCCGTGCAGCGGCAATGCCGCAAGAAAGCTATTACTCTCACCGAGATTGTGATCGATGGTAAGGTGAACTTCTTGGCTGGGACGGCGCTAGAACAGTACGTTACGATGCTGCCTAAGGCAGATGCATTGGTGCCGAGCGTATCGGCGGCATCGATCATTGCGAAGGTGGCGCGTGACCAGTATATGGCCGCGCAAGATGTGCTCTACCCCGGCTATGGCTTTGCGGCGCATGCTGGCTATGGCACAGCGCAGCACCGAGCGGCGATTGCCACCCACGGAGTGACACCACTGCATCGGCTCAGCTTCAAACCACTCCAGCACTACCGCAATGATAGCCCTCACTCAGCAGACCAAGCACACACCACGCAGCAAGCTGATACGACGACCAGACGTGGCCATGCTGGCGAAACGGCTGCAGCAGACGCCTTGCAGCAGCGCGGCCATCAGATTGTGGCGCGCAACTGGCGGACAAAATATTGTGAGATCGATATTATTTCGCAGCATGGTGATACGCTGTATTTTGCTGAAGTGAAGCATCGCACGGATGACTATGCAGGTGATGGCCTCGCGGCGATTACCCGCAAGAAGCGCAATCAAATGCACTATGCCGCGCGGTTCTATGCGCACCACGAACGCATCACCACTATGAATCTCCAGCTTATCGCGATTGCTACCAGTGGCAGCCCACCGCGGGTGGTGCGGATTGAAGTTGTTGAGTAGTGGTGGTTTTGTGACTTAAGCTACATAGATCTATAGCTTTTCCTGCACAATCGCACCTTACCGCTTCACTCGGTAGAGTGCAAGAGTTCTCTGTTTTCTGACAGATTAGCTTGCGCCTGTAAAAACCAGTAGTACTGGGAAATGCAAGGGCGCGGTTTGCGCCTCGCTATACCTTCGTGAGCGCTGCCACAACCGCCGGGCCATCGCGCTCAATGAGCTCGACGCGGGCGGTGATGTCTGTAATGCCCATATCAATCACGCGGGTGAGGGCTGGCTCATTGCGCAGTGGTGCAAAGAAGCGCTGGTATTCGCTCAGCTGCTGGCGCGAAGCAAGAATGTTGCCGGCATAGCGGGGGAAGTAATCGAAGCTCTTGTCGCTGCCAAAGTGCTCTTCAACCCACCGCCAATTATCTTGCAGCCATTGCCACGTAGCGTCGCGTGCATCACGGTTGCGCAGCAGGTAGACAAACCAAAAGACGGTATCTTGGGTGCGGACTGTCTCGGTATCCATCATGAGAGCAAGGAGCTTGCGAATACTCGCGGCGTTGCGCGTGCTCGTTACGGCGCTGGCGATATCTTGGCGCAGGTCGCTGCTGGCAGTTGCCCGATAGTGTGCCAGAAGCTCATCGATCAGCGGCTGTGGCTGCTGGCTGTGGCGGACAACACTGCTGGCAATCAGGCTGCGCAGTTCGCTATCGAGAGCCAATAGGCCACCCGCTGCGTAGCGCTGCTGCGCCTCGGCAATCACCGCAGGCTGCTCGCTGTAGAGCATGTGCGCGATGATCGTCGAGCGCAGCTTGGTGTCGTTCTCGGGCTCATCGGGGCGGGCGCTCCAGCCAAGGCGGTCATAACTCTGCTGAGCGAGCTGGCCCACGAACTGCCGTAGTGCCTGCTCGGCAGCGCTATGCGGCTCAACGAAGAGCTTGAGATGGGCGATCACTGATGACATTACACTCCAGACATGCTCGTCTGTCTCATTGCGGTAAGCGTCAAGGAGGGTAAGTAAGCTGGCGCTCGATACGCGGCCACTCCGCGCTAGCAACAGCTGTTGGGTGAGCAAGAGTGAGCGATCGACGACAGATAGCTCACCGCGCCGCACCTGGCCAAGCAAACGCTCTAGTAGTATGTCATCATACTGCGTGATGAAGTGCGAGACGTTGCCATGATTAAGAAGGACTGGCTCATCCAGACTGTGCTCTACTACTGTGCGCTGCGTGGTGAGCAGTGCTGGAATAGCTGGTGATGTGCTATGAAGGGGGATCTGCCAAGTAGTGTCATCGGCTGCGTGTGGGCCAATAAAGAAACGCTGCTGCTCAAGCACTAACTGCGAACCGCTGAGCGAAGCCGTGACAACTGGGTAGCCAGGAGTGCGAATCCAATGGTTCATCAGTGCGGCAACATCGTGCCCGCTGGCTTGACTCAGCGCGTGCCATAGGTCATCACCCTCGGCATTACTATAGGCGTGGGTGGCGAAGTATGCCTGCAGGCCAGTACGAAAGGCGTCTTCGCCCAGCCAATGCATGAGCATATAGAGGAGGCGCCCACCCTTAGCATAGACGATCGCTCCGTCAAAGAGCGTGCTAATTTCATCTGGATGATGAACAGCTGTTTGGACGGGCTGCACGCCATCAATCGCATCACGGCCAAAGGCCAGCGCGCCCTCGTGGTTGCAAAAATCCGTCCAGACGTGCCACTCGGGATGGATAGCATCGGCTGCTAGGTATTCCATCATGTTGGCAAAGCTCTCATTGAGCCAGAGGTTGTCCCACCACTTCATCGTCACGAGATTGCCAAACCACTGGTGGCTGAGCTCGTGGCTAATGACGGTGGCAATGTATTGCTTATCGGCGATGGTCGTCGTGGTTGGATCGGCTAGCAGGGCAGACTCACGGTAGGTGATGAGCCCCCAGTTCTCCATTGCACCGCTGCTAAAATCTGGTACTGCAACGTGATCGGATTTAGGTAAGGGGTAGGGCGTGTCGAAGTATTCATTAAAGAACTCAATCGAGCGGATGGCATGCTCAAGGGCGAAATTGAGGCTGGCGGGGGCTTGCGCTGGTGTGGCCCAGACGGACACTTCCACGCCATCTTTTGTTTGGCCAGTGATGTGCTGCAACTCACCCATCACGAGCGCCACCAGGTAGGTACTCATGCGCGGCGTCTGGGCGAAGGTAGTGGTGAGTCGGCCATCTGCTTCTTGCTGCGACTGGGCGGGCATATTGCCTAGCACCGTGATGCCTGGCTCGGTTGTAACGGTTATGTCGAAGGTTGCTTTGGCGGCAGGCTCATCAATACACGGGAAGACCTCGCGCGCATGATGACTCTCGAACTGCGTCATGAGCAATTCTTTCTTCGCACCGTCGTGCTGATAATAACAGGGGTAGAGACCGTGGAGTGAGTCAGTAATCGCTGCTTCGTACGTGAGAGTAATGGTGTGAGTGCCAGCACTCAGCGTTGGTAGGTGCAGCGAGATTTCGTCATCATTATGCTCCACAGAGGCTGGCTGGCCGTCGATCATCGCGCTGGTGATCGTGAGGTCTTTGGCGTGGAGCTTAATTGGTGTATTGGCCTGCGTCGTCTCGCCAGTGATTGTCACTTGCCCTGCAAAGTGTCGCTGCTGGCGATTGATATCCAGTACCAGCTGATAGTGAGTTGGTATAAAAAAGTCGATGAGATGAGTAACCTGTTGCATAAGGTTAGTATACCGGAATTAGGCACTGCTCGCTATACTGCTACTGGAGATACCTGGTGGTGGATCTCAATTTTCAACCTCGTTTCTCAGTGTAACCCCTCTTGCTGCTTCATTGATGGAGTGTACAAGCCTATAAGTAACCCTATGCTATGATATAACTATGGAATATCGCCGTCGCCGCATCATCACGATGTTTTTGCTCGCTGGTATTGTCATTGTTGCGCTCGCGATATATGCAGCGTGGCAGGTGGCGCAGTCAAATCACTCGCCACAGGGTAATGGCGAGGCGCTAGTAGCACTGGAGGCATTGCCCGTTAAAGGTCGCGCACCCAAGACTGGATATGCGCGTAGCCAATTTGGCGCGGGCTGGGCAACGACGGGTGGCTGCGATACGCGCAATATCATCCTCGCACGCGACCTCAAGCAGGCGGTGGTGAGCGGCAATTGCAAGGTAGCCAGTGGCCAGCTCGACGACCCATACACAGGCAAGCGCATCACCTTTCAGCGAGGGAGTGGCACGAGTACCGCGGTGCAGATCGACCACGTTGTAGCTCTCAGTAATGCCTGGCAAACTGGTGCACAGCAGCTCAGTAGTGAGCAGCGGCAGCAGCTTGCCAATGACCCGCTCGAGCTCCTGGCGGTCGATGGCCCGGCCAACCAACAAAAGGGCGATGGTGATGCCGCCACGTGGCTGCCTAGCCATAAGCCGTTTCGCTGCCAATACATTGCCCGGCAGATTGCCATCAAACGCAAATACCACCTTTGGGTCACCTCGGGCGAAAAAGCCGCCATGCAGCGCGTCCTCGCCACGTGCCCCGGGCAGGGAGTGCCTGGCTAATGCAGCCGAAGCTTATTGTATTTGACCTCAATCATACCTTGATTCGCGACAACTCTTGGCGCAATCTCAATCTCGCCATGGGCATTACCCCAGAAGAGGATGCTGCCTTGATGGCACGCGCCGCTCGGGGTGAGATAACTGATGCCGAGGGTCAAGCCTGGCTATTGCAGCGCTACCAGCAGCGGGGCGACTGCCACAGAGAGGCGGTGCAGCGTGTCCTCAGCCAGTACACCTATATGCCACATGCTCAAATGGTCGTTGCGGCGCTCCAAGCGCGGGGCTACCGCGTGGCCATCAACTCTGGTGCGATAGATATCTTGGTGAGCATGGTAGCAGAGCAGCTTGGCGTGGTGCTTTGGCGGGCGAGCAATCATTTTATCTTTGATGACCACGACATGCTGTGCCAGATTGATGCACCAGATAACGATGCAGCGGCCAAGCTACAGCAGCTCCGCGAGCTAGCTGCCGAGCAGCAGGCTTCGCTGAGCGACTGCCTGGTGGTGGGCGATGGAGCGAACGACCTACCGCTCTTTGCTGCGACAGGTAATGGGGTAACCTTTGCCGGCTCACCCGCTGCCAGATATGCACGATGGGTTATAGCTGATCTTCGTGATATGTTGACGATTGTTGAATAAGAATTTCTACTGCTTCATTTGACATCCCTCGTACGATCCGCTACACTAATACCTAGATATCCGGCCGGCAGGTCGGAGTTTTTCATAGAAAGGAGTAACACAATATGGAAGACCTTAATATTAAGCAGCTTACGTTAGCCTTGCGCACAATTGCTGACGAAAAGAACTTACCTGAGGAAACTGTCCTGGGTGTGATCGAGCAAGCAATTGCTGCCGCCTGGCGCCGCGACAATGGCGAGCGCGACCAAAACGTCCGGGCAGAGCTCAACCTCAACGACGGCACCGCCAAGGTGTTTGTCATTCGTGAGATCGTTGAAGAAGTTAACTTCCCATCGACAGAGGTCAGCCTAGAAGAAGCACGGGCGACAAACCCCGATGCCGAGCTGGGTGGTACCGTTGAGGAGACGCACAATGTGACGAGCTTTGGCCGTGTGGCGGCTCAGACTGCTAAGCAGGTGGTGTTGCAGCGCCTGCGCGAGGCTGAGCGTGAGGTAGTGCTGGCAGAGTTTGAGGACAAGATTGGCACTGTTGTGACAGGTATCGTCCAGCGGGTTGAGCCGCGCGTCGTGCGGGTTGAACTGGGCAAGGCAACTGGCATCTTACCGCAGAGTGAGCAAATCCAAGGTGAGCGCTATGTGCCAGGCAGTCGCATTAAAGTATTTATCAAGGACATTGAGCGCGACAATCGCGGCCCACAGCTCATCCTTAGCCGTGGTAACGAAGCCTTCATTGAGTATCTCTTCCGCCAAGAGGTACCAGAGCTCGAGACAGGGGCGGTTGAGATTAAGGGGATCGCCCGCGAAGCAGGTCGCCGCACCAAGCTAGCCGTTCTGAGTACCGTGCCAGGGATCGACCCTGTTGGCACCTTCGTGGGTGGGCATGGCACACGGGTCAATGCTGTTGTTAACGAGATTGGTGACCAAGAAAAGATCGATATCATTATGTACGACGAAAATACCGACACGTACATTCGCAACGCTCTCAGCCCTGCCGAGGTAGTGCGGGTCGAGATTGACCGCGAGCACAAGCACGCCAAGGTATATGTGACGGAAGACCAGCAGTCGATCGCGATTGGCCGTAGTGGGCAGAATGTTCGCTTGGCAAGCCGCCTTACGGGCTTTGAGCTTGATATCGAGACAGCAGCAAGCCAGCCAGCTGAGCGCAAGCCACGCAAGAATATCGAGGATGATCTCTTTAGCGCCATTGAAAACCAAGCGTAAAATTGCAAAGCGCTGCGACACGCTAACCCTGCTCATAATAGAGTAGGGTTTTGCGTATTATTAGCACTCCACCTTGACGAGTGCTAATAAGCAGCGTATACTGAGTAGGGTGGCTTTTTGGCCACAGATTTTGGAGGACGACATGGAAGATGATTTTGCAGATTTTATTAGTCATTTGAGTGATGATGCTCGCCTGAGTGTCCAGTATGCTGATGCAATCGCCCGCGGGTATGGCAACCCCTATATCGGTACCGAACACTTACTGCTTGGTATCCTGAGCCAAAGTGCCAGCCTCGGTACTAAGGTATTGGCCGATGCTGGCATTACGCTGCGCCGGGCGGAGGACTCACTCCACCTGCAGCCGCTCAAGAGTATTACGGTGCGGACTGGCGGGGCAACTGGCCTCTCTGAGACGGCCCTATTGACACTTCGGATGGGGTGGGAAATTGCGAAGGAGTATGAGCATGATGAGCTCGGCACAGAGCATATTCTCTATAGCTTGCTCAAGCAAAATAACGCCCGTGCAACTGTATTGCTACGCGAAATGGGGGCAGATACCGAGGCGATCGTTCGCAACCTCGAAGCCCACTTTGATGATATGCGTGAAGAGAGCCGCGGCGGCACGAGCACTCGCACCGACACGAAGCGTCGGCCAATGCCGCGCGGTGGCAGTGCCCTGAGCAAATACAGTACTGACCTCACGGCCAAGGCGGCCGATGGCGAGCTCGATACTGTGGTGGGGCGAGCGCGCGAGACCGAGCGCCTTGTGACGATCCTCAGCCGTCGCACCAAGAATAACCCTGTCTTGCTGGGTGAGCCAGGGGTAGGTAAGACGGCCATCGTTGAGGGCCTCGCGCAGCGGATTGTCCGCGAGGATGTGCCAGATAATTTGCTCGACAAGCGAGTAGTTATGCTCGATATGACGGCGATTGTCGCTGGTACTAAGTATCGGGGGCAGTTTGAGGAGCGGCTGACGGCACTGATTCGCGAGATTACCAAGCAGGGCAACATCATTGCCTTTATCGATGAATTACACATGCTTGTAGGAGCTGGCTCAGCAGAGGGCGGGGCAATGGACGCAGCTAATATCCTCAAGCCGGCGCTAGCCCGAGGTGAGTTGCACCTCATCGGTGCGACGACGTTAGAGGAATATCGCAAGCATATCGAGAAGGATAGCGCGCTGGAGCGTCGCTTCCAGACAGTGCTCGTTAAGGAGCCAAGTGTGAAGGATACGGTGGCAATCCTCAAGGGGTTGCGCAGCTACTACGAGAAGCACCACGGGGTGAAGATCAGCGATGACGTGATCGAGTCAGCAGTGTATATGAGTGACCGCTATGTGGCCGATCGCTTTATGCCCGACAAGGCGATTGATGTCATCGACGAAGCAGCAGCTCTAGTGCGCGTCAAGAAGGGGCACAAGCCAAGCAAGCAGCGCGAGTATGTCCGTGAGCTCAAAGCACTCAATGAGAAGATGGAAGACGCCGTAGCGGCAGAAGATTATGAGCGCGCCGCTCTCTATAAACAGCGTATTAGCCAATTGACCGACCAGCTTGAGCAAGCACGCCGCGAGCAAGGTCGCAAAACTCCACTAGTGCTCACTGAGGACAATATTGCTCATGCTATTGCCGTGATGACACACATCCCGGTTGAGAAAGTTCGCACAAGTGAGGCGAAGCTACTGCGTAATCTCGAGAAGCACCTTGGGAAGTATCTGATTGGCCAAGAAGAAGCAGTTAGCAAAGTGGCTCGAGCTATTCGGCGCAGTCGTAGTGGGGTGGCGAGCAGCCAGCGGCCGATCGGTAGCTTTGTCTTTATGGGGCCAACTGGTGTTGGTAAGACCGAGCTGGCGCGCGTGCTTGCCCGTGAGGTATTCGGCTCAGACGACGCGCTGATTAAGATCGATATGAGTGAGTTTGGCGAGAAGCACACCGCAAGCCGGCTTGTTGGTGCGCCTGCTGGCTACGTGGGCTACGACGATGGCGGCAAATTGACAGACAAAGTGCGGCGCCAGCCCTATAGTGTGGTGTTGTTTGATGAAATCGAAAAGGCTCACCCCGATATCTTCCAGATGTTGCTGCAGCTGCTTGAGGACGGTACATTGACCGATTCGACTGGCCGTGTCGTGAGTTTCCGCAACACAATCATCATCCTCACCAGCAATCTTGGTGCAGATAAGATGCAGCACAATCGCAGCCTCGGCTTCCAGGCCAAACTGGCCGACGAGGACGATACGGCGCAGCAGCAGCGACGCAATGAGTCGTATACTCGTGAGGCACTGGAGCGATTCATGCGACCGGAGCTAATCAATCGGTTTGATGCAATCATCACCTTCCGCCCACTCACTAAGCCAGAGGTTGGGAAGATATTCGACTTGCAGATTGCTGAGCTTAATCGGCGTTTGGCGCGCCAGAGCCTTGCCGTTAAGGTGTTGCCAGCGGCAAAGCGACGGTTGATTGCTCAGGGCTACAGTCGCACTTTTGGGGCGCGGCCGCTGCGGCGCACGATTGAGGACGAGCTGGAACATCGCCTTGCAGAGGGAATTCTGGCTCGTCACTACGCCAAAGGGTCGGTCTTGACAGTTGGAGTACGAAAAGGGGAGCTGACGATTGACGCACGTAGCGAAAAGGCCTAAGCGCCTCCTCTCAACACTGGTCGGTCTAGTGATGATCGGTGGTATGGCCTGGGCTGGGCTGACCTATGGCCCGGAGCTCTACGATGCTGCAGTGGCGAGCCGGTACCAGCCCGATAGTGCAATGCAAGCGGTGATTGATCAGCTTGAGCTGACCGACAAAGGTCGGCATCTGCTCTATGCGAGTCAGCCACAATTGCAGGACAAGGCTGAGTTTAACAAAAGCTGCAAATCGACAGAGCGCACAGCAGCTATCCTTGGTTGCTACCATCTGCGCCGGATTTACGTCTACAATGTGCAGAATCAAGAACTGACTAATGCCGAACCCGTCACGACAGCACACGAGTTATTACATGCCGCATATGAGCGGCTTGGTTCGGGCGAGCGACAGCGGATCGACAAGCTTATCGAAGCAGAGTACGCCAAGATCAAGACCAATCCGGTCATTGCCTCAATGGTGAAGTATTATGACCAGGCCGAACCAGGCGAGCGTAATAATGAGCTTCATTCTATTATTGGCACGCAGATTGGTACAATCAACAGCGAATTAAAGCAGCACTATAGCCGGTATTTTCGTAACCGTGCGGCGATTGTCGCACGCAGTGATGCCTACCAAGCTGTCTTTGACAAAGTCGATCAAGAAGCCAAAGCGCTCAGCAAAGCAATCAACCAAGAAGCTACCCAGCTCCCCACTGATCAAGCACAGTATAAAGAGATGGCTGAACAGCTGTCGGCTGATATTAAGGTGTTTAATGCGAGAGCCCAAAATGGCGGCTTCCGCGATGATGCATCATTCCAGGCAGTGCGCAAGAAGCTCTTAGCACGTCAGCGAGCGCTTGAGGCGCAGCGGCTAGCGATTAATCAACGCGTTGAGATATATAATGCGAAGATCACTCGGCTCAATGCCTTGTCGGTACGCGCTAATGAGCTGAACCAAAGCATTAATGGCATTGAGCAACCCAAGGAGCAAGTGTAATGGCACGAGCTCGCACGGTGTTTGTTTGCCAGCAGTGTGGTGCGCGCTCACCAAAATGGACCGGTAAGTGTGAACAATGCAGCCAGTGGAATAGCCTCGTTGAGCAAGCGCCAGCTCCAATGGGTAAATCGGCCGTGGCACGCAGCGCTGGCCAGGGTACGTTGCTACAGCCGCGGCCAATTACCGCCGCTGCAAGCCAGGATGAGCCAGCGGCACGACTTGCAACGGGGATTGCCGATCTTGATGCAGTGCTGGGTGGTGGTATTTTGCCTGGTGGTGTGCTTCTTCTGGCGGGGCAACCGGGTATGGGCAAGAGTACCCTCTTGCTCCAGGTCGCGCATGCGGTTGCTCGGCAGCATGCGGTGCTCTATATCAGTGGCGAGGAGTCGGCTGGGCAGGTAGCGCTGCGAGCGACGCGACTGGGTGCCGACCAGCACGAGGCATTGTCTTTTGCGGCGAGCACGAGCGCCGATGATATTGCGGCTACCATCCGTACTGGCCAATACCAGCTGGTAATTGTCGATTCGATTCAGACACTGAGCCTGGCTGAGATCACTAGTGCACCAGGCACCGTGAGCCAGATTACCAATGCCAGCAACGTTATCATTCAAGCGGCCAAGCAATCAGGGACGGCGGTGGTGCTGGTAGGTCATGTGACGAAGGAAGGGTCGATCGCGGGGCCCAAGGTACTTGAGCATCTCGTGGATGTGGTGCTGCAGTTTGAGGGCGATCGCTATGGCGGCTTTAAGGTGGTGCGGGCCATCAAGAACCGCTATGGTAGCACGAATGAAGCGGCGATTTTTGCTATGGGTGAGCATGGCCTAACGGTGGTCGAGAACCCCTCGGCTGCACTGCTTGCCGAGCGCCAAAATGCTGATGGATCGGTGGTGCTGGCCACCCTTGAGGGCAACCGCCCCATCCTTGTCGAGATCCAAGCACTTGTCAATCCAACCCATTTCGGGTATCCTAAGAGGACAGCCAGCGGATTTGATCTCAACCGACTTAACCTTTTGATCGCTGTCCTCGAGCGGCGCACCAAATTGAAATTATCCGATAAAGATATCTACATCAACGTTGTCGGTGGGCTCAAACTGGCTGATCGGGCGGCCGACTTAGCCGTCGTCATGGCAATTGCTAGTGCTGCTGCTGGTCGACGCCTTGATGATGGTGTAGTAGTGTTTGGCGAGGTGGGCCTTGGCGGTGAAGTACGCAGCGCCCAAGCGCCCAAGCGGCGCATTGCTGAGGCGCAAAAGCTCGGCTTCACCAAAGCAATTGCCCCGCATCCTGGCCTTAAGACGCCCTTCATCCATGATGTGCGCGATATCCGCAGCGCACTCATTACCTATCTAAAAACATAATAAAAGGAACAACATGCAATTATCTACTATTGTGTTGCTTATCATCACACTTATTATCCTTGGCGAAGTCAGCTACCTCCTGGCTCGGCTGCCACGCAATACACTTAAGACGAAGGGGCGAGCGCTGCTGGTCGATACCTCAGTGCTGATGGATGGCCGCATTACGGCCGTTGCCAAAACAGGATTTATAGGAGACACGCTGGTGATCCCACGGAGCGTGGTGGGCGAGCTGCAATTTTTGGCAGATCACGCAGACAGCGACAAGCGAGCTCGTGCGCGCTATGGCCTCGACGTCGTGACGGAACTGCAGGCGATGGATGAAGTTGAAGTAGAGCTCTTGCAGGATGGCAGCAAAGCACGTGAAGGGGTTGACGAGCGGCTGCTGAGTTTGGCCAAGCAGCATGGCGCGTGGCTGCTCACGATTGATTATAATCTCAACAAAGTTGCCGCTGTGGAGGGGATTGGCGTGCTCAATATCAATGAGCTGGCGCAGAGCATCCGGATGGCGCATTTGCCTGGCGAGCACCTGACGCTAGCGCTCCTCCAGAAGGGGCAGGACGCCCATCAGGCGGTGGGGCACTTACCTGATGGCACAATGGTGGTCGTGGAGCAAGCCAGCAGCCAGCTGGGCCGCACCTGCGAAGTGGAGATTATTCGCAACCTTCAGACCGCTGCAGGCAAGATGATCTTTGCCAAGCTCGTCAAAAAGCCAGCAGCTCAGCCAGCCAAAGTGCACTCAGCTGAAGCATTATCGGAAAAAGCAGCAGCGCAAGAGGAGCCAGCAGCTCAACCATCTACTCGGCCCAAGCCAGCAAAGACCTCGCGCTCTCGCCAACCAGCGCAGGCTCGTGTTACCACAGCTCCAGCAGAAAAAACAGACAAGAAAAATGACCAGCCAGCCTCAAGTCAGCCCCAGCGAACGGCGCGTGTGGCTCGTGAGAAAACAAAGCCAGCAGAGCAACCACAATCAAAGCAGCTAGCCAAGCGTACCTCTCGCGCGCGAGCCGCTACGGCTCCGAAATCTCCGCAGGCTGCTTCATCTTCTCAATCCGGACATGCCAAGCAGCCAACAACGGGCCGCACCTCACAAGCAACCACGCAAGCTACCTCCAAAAAACGAACCGCTCGTTCGCCATCACGTCGCCGTGTTGACCACGAAGCAGCGCTGCTTGATTTGGTAAAAAAGCAGACGGATTAGTAGTTTATATTTCTTAGCTGAAGGTGTACATAGATAAACGTATCATGACGATGCCAGAAGCCGTCCCAATTCATGCGCGAGCACCATGGCTTGAAGATTAGACTGGTCTCAGGAGGGGTTATTACAAAGCTAGCGGATAGCAAAGAGATATTGTTTGATTTTTGATACATGATTCTCAGGGTGCTATACTGATGGTAGTAGTACCATGAAAGGGAAGCGACTATGCATACCTATCGAGACTTTCTCACCACCACCCTCACCGCTGCCGCGAAGATTGCCGTCGCGAACTTTGGCAACCTTTCTCACTCGGTCAAGGCGGGAGATCGCAATCAAGTCCTGACAGAGACCGACCTGGAGATCGGTCATTTCCTGACGGACGCAATTCGCACAGCATACCCTGACCATAACATTATCGATGAGGAATTGGGCTGTGTCGATAACGGGTCGCACTGCACCTGGGTGGTTGACCCGATCGATGGGACGAGCAACTTCGCAGCGGGACTACCGCAGTATGGCATTATGCTGGGGCTGCTCGATCACGACACCCCAGTGGCTGGTGGCATTGCCCTGCCTGCCTTTAGCGAGATCTACATTGCAACCAAGGATGCAGGTGCCTGGTGTAATGGCCAGAAGATCCATGTCTCGCGTGAAACCGACCTTGCCAATAGTCTCGTCGCGTATGGTGTTGACGGTCACCCTGAGGATCCAGCCCGGACAAAGCGCGAGGCTGAGCTACTTGGTGCCATCATCCTCTCGATCCGTAATCTCCGCTCGTCTAATAGTGTCGTCGACCAAGCAATGGTTGCGAAGGGTGCCTATGGTGCCTGCGCCAACCAAACGAGCAAGATCTGGGACAACGTCGCGCAGCAGATCATTATTGAGGAGGCGGGTGGTGTCTATACCGATATTGCCGGCAACCCCATGGATTATCACGACGCCCTAAACCGCTCTCACGAGAACTTCACCTGGCTGGCGGGAGCGCCGGAGCTGCATCGGCAGTTGGTGGGGGTGGTGGAACCTTTATTGCTTTCCTTGTGATCATAATGTCTCTGTATGATCGTGAGTCCCAATTATGTCCGGTGAAGCTGGAGAAAATGTAATGAAGTGCGGAGTGTAAGCTGATTGCGCGAAGGCATGCTGTAAGAGATAATAGGCTAAGGATGTATCTTGGATGAGCTAGAATCGCGATGATCGACTCCAAAGCAGATGTATTCTATTTTTAATCGTAAGCCCTAAATTTCTTGATATTCCCATTATGGAGATGCCTATCCCCCGATATCTTATTCGAAGGGTGTAGGCTACTTCTAGGGGATAAATAACAAGCTTGGAGTAGATATATAATCCTATATTTAAACTCCACTATAAAAAATCCTGCACATACAGTCGCAGGGTATTTCATTGTTCTCTACAAACGCACTAGCTTGTTCGCTGGCCATGAGCGGTATTTTTGTCGCTGTAGTATACACTGTCTGTCAATGTGGCAGTCACGGTGAAGTTTTTGCCAGCAGAGGAGGGTATAGAGACGTTGGTGTCGCCATCGCTGTTGACCTGGCGCGTGCCAACGAGTTGGTCACCCACCTTCACCTCCAGCTGCTGGAGTGGGTGGCTACCCTGGCGGTAGTATACCGTCGCCGATTGTCCGCTAGAGCTTACGGCGACGGAAACACTTGGCTTGGAGTCGGTACAGCGATGAGTATCGTCATTGCTGGTTGCATCATAGCCATCTTGAGCTGAGACAGTCTCTTTGCCTGACGAGTCTTTCGACCGAGTAACAGGGATATCCACACGAGCTGACTCTGGTGTACAGTTTGTGACCTTTTTCTTAGACACCCGGTCGAATGACATTGTGTTGCTGCTGCGGTTAGAGTTTTTGTTGTAATACGATGGATAGATCTCGTTGTTAATCCGCTGAATGCCGCTTGGTGCAGAGAACCAGTCGCTGTATGATGCTTTGTGTTGACTAACGTAATATTGCGTCGCATCGGCCATGGTGTAGTCGAGCAGCATAGCGGGGATGAGCGAGTTACCGTTGCGGAGCGGTGACGTATCAGAGTTGCCCAGCCAAACCGCCATCGACAATGCTGGTGTATAGCCGACTGTCCAAATATCCTTTGCTACCACCTTGCCATTAATCTCGGAGTTTGACGTACCGGTCTTGACGGCAGTCTTTGCCTTGAGGCGGTTCATTTGTGGCATGTAGTCTTGCCCACCACCAAGGTTGGCTCGCGCACTGGAGTCGCCAAGAATGTCGTTGACGATGTAGGCAGCTTGCTGATCGATCACCTGCTTCGTAGAGGCTGTGTACTGCTTAAGGACTTGGCCAGTACTGTTGGTTACTTTGAGAACAGTTGATTGTGGGGTGTAGGTGCCCATCCGCGCCAAAGATGCGATGGCATTGACATGGTCGACGAGGCGTGTACCGCAGCTCCCGATGGCACTCGATAGGCCAGCTTGGGCATCTGCACCCTGGGTACAGTAAGCACTGTCGCCCATCTCGCGAATGGTCTGCCAGGTGCTGCCGCGCCTATTGCGCTCATTTTCTTGCATAGCCTTAATGGCGGGGATGTTACGCGAGCGA
>CALHQH010000016.1 GCA_938036625.1 uncultured Candidatus Saccharibacteria bacterium
GTGTCGCCGATATTACGATTGAGCCGGATGATATTCTCGAGCAGGTAGCGGTCACTCACGAGAGATTGATCACGACGGATATCAGGTAATTTCGCTTCAAAGTCGACCTTCATATCAACATAATCCTAACTCGTGAGGTATTTTTCCATGAGACTCTATTTATCATCCTGCACCGTTCCTGCACCAGACCAGCTCTTCGCATTGATTGGCAAAGAGCCGGCCGAGACGAATATTGCACTGATTCCCAACGCGCTAGACTGCTACATCCGGCGAATTCGTATGCTTCGCATCACTGAGGCGAGGGAGATGTTTCGCTCACTTGGCGTCGAGAAGAGGCCTGCTGTGATTGGCCTAAAGCACTTCGCTGATCCAAGACTAAAGGATCATCAATATCTCGCTCTCAAGCATTATGACTTAATCTGGGTGCTTGGCGGCAATACCTTTATGTTGCGCGATGCTATGGCACAGACTGGCTTTGATGATATACTACACCGCTTACTCAATGAGGACGCCGTCGTCTACGGTGGAGCAAGTGCTGGTGCAGTGGTTGCTGGTGCCAGCTTGCGCCATATTGCTGCGCTCGATAAACCAGAGTTTGCCGAGTACATTGTGTGGGATGGCCTCAAACTGCTTGATAAGACTATCTTACCTCACGCCGACACTCCAGCATTTGCCAAGACAGTGGCAAAGCTTACTCAGGAGCGAGATGATGTTATATTCCTGGGTGATAGGCAAGTTTTGATTCAGAATGGAGCAGATTACTCGATACACGACGCCGAGTAGTGATGAGTTTTCTTTGTCGAAAAAACTAAACTACTCATCCCCACGCTGAGGTCGTTCGAGCAACTGTGGCTCGCTCTGGCGTTCACCGCCAGCGATACGTACGACGTCTTTATCCATCTTGCCGAGCTCGCGATAGGTTGTGTTGTAGTGGCCAACCGTTGCGGCGAGGCTCTTACCCATTTTGCCTAGCAATTCATCAAACTTCTTGATATGCGTCGCAAGCTGGCCAACCCGTAGCTGAATATCCTTGGCTTGCTCTTCGATCTGGAGGCTACGCAGCCCCTGCAGCACCGTCTGCAAATAGGCCAAGAAGCTGGTTGGGCTCACGATAATCACCCGTCGATCGCGAAAGGCATACTCTATCAGATCGCGGCTCGAACCACCCTGCCCGACATTGTTGATAAGCAGATCATAATACAGCGACTCGCTGGGTATAAACATAAAGGCAAAGTCCATTGTGTCTTCATTTGGGCGAATATATTTGCTCGTTTCATCGATGCGCTGCTTGAGGTCGAGCTTAACGCGGCTCAGTAGCTGCTGGCGCTCGTCTTTGCTCGTGGCGTTGATCATCCGGTTGTAGTTCTCAAGGCTAAACTTGCTATCGATCGGCAGCACCCGCCCCTTGTCAAGAAAGATCACCGCATCGACCGCTTCGCCATCGGCAAAGCGATATTGCATCTGATACTGAGCCGGTGGCAACACATTCTCAAGCACACTCTGCAGATAATATTCACCAAAGACACCGCGCTGCTTGGGGTTTTGCAGAACGTTTTGCAGTGTCTTGAGCTCATCTGCGACGTCGATGACGCGTCGATTAGTCTCATCTAGCTTGGTGAGGCGCTGCGTCACATCGGCTACTAGCTTGGCACTCTCGGAGAGCTGCTTCTGGACTGATGTTTGCATAGCAGCACCCGAGCGCTCGAGCTTATCCCCAACCGACTGCTGCATAGAGGCTATCGTGCGCGACAACTCCGTCACGTCGCTCTTGAGAAGCGCCACCGATTGCTGATCTTTGAGCTCATTAAGCTTCGCCAGCAGTAGACTCAGTACTGCACCGCAGCCAACGAGGACAACGATAAGAATAATTCCAAGCACAAGAGAAAGTTCCATATCTCTAGTATAGCATTTCCTCAGAAACAGCCACTCATGTTGTTTTTATTAAGCGGGGCGTGTCAGCTTCTTGTGAGTGTGTCCTTTTCATTTAACACAAGAAGTAGAGTGTCGTAATGAGTTTTTCAGCGCTAACGCGAGAAGTCTGATATTCTCAGGGAATTACCTTTTTATTATGTATTCGCTAAAGGAAGTGACGTAAGAGTTGGCTAGAACTTGAAATTCAGACAAGGGAGCTGCATAAAAGAGGGAGAATGGAAATCGCTTCATTTGAGTATGCGAATAACCACCAAGCAAATTATTGTGGAGTTTGGAGATACTTACAGTGTTGCAAGATATATCAACACAATGATCGCCACCATCGCACCAAGCGTGACTGCTAGGTTGCGCAGGCGCGAGATCCACGAAAACACGCCAATGCTCAGTGCCATCAAAATCGTGATAACTGGCACGACCACATACCATGACGATGCTGCCAGCCACGTGAGCACTGGCCAGAGGCCGACTGCCGTCGCAAGCATAACAAGAGCAGGACGATACACACGGCGCTGCACCAAAAATATAAGCCCGACGATCACTGCCACAACCATTGCGCTCAAGACTGTATAGAACGTGGGTGTGCCACAACTTGCTGGATTGGCACTACCAAGGCCACAAACCACACCAAACACCCCAAGGTTGGCAACGAGCAGTAGTACTGCACTCGTCACCACGCCAGTAATGGCCGCACCTATCATAATCTGCCCCATATCTGGCCACGATAAGTTCACAAAATGCTCGGTGTCTTCGGATGTATCGAGCACACCACCCTGAGCAAAGGGGTTGTCGATTGCTCGGCTGTGGTCAAGCCCATCGTCAAGCACCGTCTTGGTAATGGTCGCCGTCTTGGCAGTTTTTGCTTTTTTAGCTTGGCGCGCTGCTTCCGCCACCTCATCTGGGTCAGCGGTGCGTGCGTATATCTGTTCGTCCATATTATCTAGCTCCAATTCCTTACTGGGAGCTATTATATTATGTTTTTGCCGATTTTGCTAGTCTGCGCCAGAATTTTTTGTGATGTGGCACATACCATACAGCGCCCAGCAGTGCAACAGCCACCCCACCAGCAACATCGAGCGGTGTATGTACCAGTGCCGCCACGCGGCCAAGGCACACCAACACCGTCATAACAAATAGCGCCACGGTGAGCAGCCGCTGGCGCGTCACATACCACACCGCTAAGGTAAGAAACATTGCAAAGAGTGCGTGATCGGACGGAAAGCCGGGGTTATTGAGGTAGAGCGCACCTGGGTCTGTACCAAGCTTTTCAAATGGCCGGAGCGTCTCGGGTTGCCAGAGCGCACCAATAACCTTCGCACACCAATAGGATGTTAGGCCTGCCATAAATACACGCGTGTAACGTTGGTAGCGTTGGGCTTGAGGCGCACGGAAGAACAACGCAAAAAGAGCCATAACGACAATCGGGATCATCAGTCCATCAGCAACCAAGCGAACAATGGCATTCATACCCCTATTATACCACTGCTCGGGGGTTTTGTGTGATGGATTTAATCCACATCTAAGATCACTTTTGTATCTGTCGAGCAGGCTGCTGATTTGCCTTCGGGACATCAAGCAACTTTCCAACCGCATTGATGATCTGCTGGATGACTGTTGGCTTGGTCGATTGTTCCATCTTCGGACGTGCTGGTGGAGCTTTGATAACGTTAGCTGGCGGCATGTTGATCGTATTAGCTGGGGGTCTTTGTACTTCAGGAGGTCGCTGTGCTTTTGGCTTGGTTTGCTCCTTCTTCTTGACATTGGCAATCACAACATTAATACGGTCGTCGTCAAGGACTTTTTTGTATGACACCTCTGCGCTGTCGCTACCAGTGTATTCTCCACCAGCTTGTTGAGCAATTTGGTTCGGATTGCAGGCTTCGGGATTCTTAACACTGCAGATGCGGGCAAGTGGGCATGCATTACAGGCCGCTTGGCCAATCCGCTCCTGCGCAATCCGCCGCGCATTTTCTTGCCAAGCTGCAATTTCCTCCGGCGAGCGCTTGGTTGGTGTTTTGGCAAGCTGCTCACTCATTCGAAAAACACCTCCGTTGCAATATGTTTACTCGCAATACCGCGCGCAGTGAGCCCCTGCCACATCGCTCGCGTAAATGCAACTGAACCACACACCAGGTAGTGTGCCGCTGGGCTGATACACATATCGAGGTCAATTCGCCCCTGGTGTATCTTGGGTGGGACTGTTGCTTGGCGCGTCACGAAGTGGTGGAGCAATAGCTGTGGGTAGCGCACCTCATATGCAGCAAGGTCAGCCGCAAAGACGATATCGTCGATGGTCCGATTGCTATACATGAGCTGAATATTCCGATGCGGATCACGCGCGCATTCGCTCTTGATAATACTCCACACCGGACTAATACCGACTCCTGCTGCAATTCCCACGAGCGGGTGATCTGTCAATGGGTTAAAGTATCCATACGCCGCCGAAAACGTTAGTTGGTCGCCCACCTGCCGGCTGCATAGGTAGTGGGAATACTCACCGCCAATATCCTTCACGGTAATGCTCAGATGTGTTTCGCCGGGCCAACTCGATAGGCTATATGCCTTACCCTCAGGCGTGCGCGACTCTGGCTTGATAACGGTAATGTATTGTCCGGCGGTATAGCGAAATGGTGCGTCGCCTTTGGCATCAAACACCAGCGTTGCTACATCGTGCGTATGCTGAATCACTTGCTGGATTGTCCCTGTATAGTACTGCATCAGTGCACCACGCATTCTGTTACATAGCGTTGCATAATGTGCTGAGCCTGGGCCATCTCCTCGTCGGTAAAGCTCGTTTCATCGCAAAAGCGGCTACTCACCAGCGTATCACTTGCAATAAAATGCTGCAGGGCAAAGCGCTGTGCACCGTGCACCATCTGCCCGACTGCATCGAAGTCTGCTGGCTCAAGCTGCCCCCGCACAATCGTCGTGCGAAACTCGTGATCGACTCGGCTTCGAATGAGGTCGATACTTTCCATAATCGCATCGGTGTCAATTGGCCGCGCGGCAATTTCTACATACTTTTCCAGTGGTCCCTTAATGTCCATTGCTACAAAGTCGAGCAGTTGCTCATCCAGCATCTGGCGCAGCATCACCGGGTGGGTGCCATTGGTATCGAGCTTGACGAGGAAACCGAGCTGCTTGATAGCCCGAATGAAGTCAGGCAAATCCTCACTCATCGTCGGTTCACCACCACTGATCGCGACGCCATCAAGCAAGCCAACCCGCCGCGCAAGAAAATCAAGAATCTCCGCCTCAGGGATACAGCCAATATACTGCTCAGGTAAGACGAGTTCTGGATTATGGCAGTAACCGCAGCGCATATTGCAGCCAATCAAGAAGACTGCCGCACAGGTGTGGCCTGGGTAGTCGACTGTGCTAAACTTTTGGATACCACCGATCTGAACCATCACCATCCTCCCTTCTTCCTATTATTTAAGCATCGATTGTATCGGCTGCTTTGTCGTAGTGGTAGCGCAGCGCAAACTCTGCTTGCTTGCCCTTATTCCACTGCTGCACCGGCCGCAAATAACCCACCACCCGCGAATATATCTCACACGGCTCCTGGCACTGTGGGCACGCCTCATGTTCACCGCGCAGGTAGCCATGATTCTTACAAACACTAAAGCTCGGACTGATCGTAAAGTATGGCAAGCGGTAATTGTGGCAGATCGTTCGCACGAGCCCTTTGAGTGTTGTGGGGTCATCCATTCGCTCACCGAGGAAGAAGTGGATGACAGTGCCGCCAGTATATTTGGTCTGCAATTCGTCTTGGAGGTCAAGTAACTCAAAGAGATCGTCGGTGTAATTGACCGGCAGGTGTGTGCTGTTGGTGTAGAACGGCGCTGGCACCGCCTTGCCAATACCGTTGGCAAAATGCGCTGCTTCTGGGTAGTCGCGCTGGTCGATCTGCGCTAGGCGGTAGGTCGTGCCCTCAGCTGGCGTTGCCTCAAGATTATAGTTATTGCCAGTTTCTTCTTGGAATTTTACAAGCGTCTCGCGCATCAGATCGAGCGTCCGCTCGGCAAATTCCCGCCCTGCAGCCTGACCAATATCCGCACCAAGGAGATTAAGCGCTGCCTCATTCATGCCAATGAGGCCAATTGTCGAGAAATGATTCTTCCAGTATTCACCAAAGCGCCGCTTGATATCGCGCAGATAAAACTTGGTATAGGGGTAGAGGTTGGCATCGGTTAGGCGCTCGAGTGTTTTGCGCTTAACTTCGAGACTATCACGCGCTTGCTCCATAAGGTGGACGAGACCAGCCCGAAACGCTGCTTCGTCACTCGATTTCAGCGCCAAGCGAGGCAAATTAATCGTCACCACACCAACTGACCCCGTCATTGGGTTACTCCCAAACAGGCCACCACCACGATATTCCAGTTGACGATTATCAATCCTCAGGCGGCAGCACATACTGCGCGCATCTTCTGGGCTCATATCACTATTCACAAAATTACTAAAGTATGGAATGCCGTATTTTGCACTGGCTTCCCACAGGTTGTCGATCACAGGATTATCCCAGTCGAAATCAGCCGTGATGTTATACGTCGGAATCGGAAAAGTAAAGACCCGTCCGTTGGCATCACCTTCCGTCATCACCTCAAGCAGTGCCCGATTGAAGGTATTCATCTCATTCTGGTAGTCGCCGTAGTTGCTCTCTTGCATCTCTCCGCCAATGATTACAGGTGTGCCCGCCATATGCTTAGGGCATTCGAGGTCAAGCGTGATGTTCGTAAACGGCGTTTGGAAGCCAACACGCGTTGGCACATTAACATTAAAGATGAATTCTTGCAGCACCTGCTTCACCTCATCGTACGTTAGCCCATCCGCCCGAATAAATGGTGCGAGCAAGGTGTCGAAATTGCTAAAGGCCTGAGCACCAGCTGCCTCGCCCTGCAGTGTGTAGAAATAGTTCACGACCTGGCCGAGTGCCGTGCGAAAATGTCGGGCTGGCTTACACGAAATCTTGTTTGGCACACCAGTGAAACCCTGCCGGAGCAGATCCATTAAGTCCCAGCCCACACAATACACACTCACAAGGTTAAGATCGTGGATATGGAGGTCACCAGACCGATGAAGACGACCAATCTCTGGGCTGTAAATTTTGTTTAGCCAGTAGGTTTTGCTCACCTCACTTGAAATGTAATTATTCAGCCCCTGGAGGCTGTAACCCATGTTGGAATTCTCATTAACCCGCCAGTCAAGCTTGAGCAAATATTGGTCAATCAGGTCAACATGTGCACTAGCAGCAATCTCGCGCAGCTTTTGATGCTGATCGCGATAAATAATGTACGCCTTGGCGGTCTTTTTATATGGCGAGCGAAGCAAGGTATCCTCCACCGCATCCTGCATCTGCTCCACCGTGAGTGTATCATCCGCTATAGTCTGCTGCGCCTGGGCAATCGCCGCCTGAGCTAACTGATAGGCCTCTTCCTCAGCAAACTCACCCGTCTCCAGGCCAGCTCGTTCGATTGCTGCCATAATTTTTGTGTCGTCAAATGCCACGATGCGCCCATCGCGTTTGGTAATTGTGTGATACATATCCCTCCCTTTACCTGCCATGGCAGCACCTGTGCCACAACAGAGTGTTTATCCTTGTTTTTATGATTGTGCAAGCATCGATTACTAGTGTTATAGACACCATATATAGCGCTTACTATGCACTATACTACTCCATATACTGTGGGTCAAGCGTGATATTCACAACGACTATATTGGCATGACCTCTGTTGTATAGAGAGCGTGACAGTGGCCGGGGTAATTTGTTGTTATTTTTATCAGCAACACCGCAACCCACCAAAAGTCGATCAATCACAGAGTCTCTACATTCAATATAAAGCGCAGCCCTGACAAACTACGCACTATTGATCCACTCTCGCAAGCATGGTACAATACGGAGGCGCCACGCAGTGATGGGCCGTCGCCAAGTGGTAAGGCACCAGGTTTTGGTCCTGGCATTCGGGGGTTCGAATCCCTCCGGCCCAGCCATTTACGAGTAGACTCGTAAAAGCGAGATAGGCAAAGACGCGTAATTATTCTAAATCTCCTCCGGTTTCCGGTTCAATCGACGCCGCGTATTGTTACGCCGGCTGTCACAGGTAGTTCCTATATATAAAACTGATCTATATTGGCCGACAGTGTCGAGTCAAGCTCAACCTGCCCTAGCTCATCGACCCCAATATACCGCAGCTCGCTGACATCTGTCGTGGTTGTGGGTAGCGACGCGAGGCGAACGTGGTAGGCGATAATGAGCACTGGGGTGTCGAACTTTTTGCTCCATGTTGGGATGATGATCGGCGCTGTGCTTGCAATTTCTATCTCGGTGCCCAGCTCTTCTCGGCACTCACGCCGCAAGGCCTCGGCTATGTCCTCGCCGTGCTCTAGCCCGCCACCGGGTAAATCCCATGTATCGCTCCTCTCGCGGACGAATAGTAACTTTCCATTATTATCATAAATCAGTCCCTTGACTGACACGCGATAGCCAGCTCGGATATGTTTGAGCTCAGGCATGATCATCCCTCCTGCCCCACCATTTGTGTATCTCGCAGGTGATGATCGGGATGACGAACGAAGCGAGGCCGGTAAGTGCGCCGTGCCAGAAGTTGATCGGTGTGATGTGGAGGATTGTGCCAAGCGGGCCGAAGAAGACCAGTAGCTGCAACATGACCGACAGGCCGATACCGGCGTAAAAACTGGCATTCATGACCCTGAGGCGGGTGAAGATTGATTCACTGTCGGAGCGGGCGTTGAAGGCATTGGCCCACTGGCTGACCACCAGCGAGATAAAGGCTAGCGTCTGCGCGTAGTCGTGCCCGTAATGCTTCTCGAAAAAGATATAGACGGCCAGCGCCATGACTGACATGGTGGCAGCGACGATGACCATTCGCCAGATCATTTGATGGCTGAGAATCGGTGCGTCGGGGTGTTCGGGCGAGCGGTTCATGGCCTGCTTTTCGCCTGGTTCCAGGCCAAGCGGGATGACCATCGAGGTGTCGGTCACCAAATTAACCCACAGAATTTGTACCGGCTCCAGCGGCGTCTTGATGCCGATGAGCAGTGCGCCGAGCATGGTGATCAGCTCGCCAGTGTTAGTCGATAGTAGATAAAACAGCATGCGGCGGATGTTGGCGATGATGGTGCGGCCCTCGCGCATGGCGTCGATGATGGTCTTGAAATTATCGTTGAGCAGAATGATATCGCCAGCGTCTTTGGCGATGTGCGAGCCCGAACCCATAGCCACGCCGACATGGGCGTTGGTCAGTGCCGGTACGTCGTTGACGCCGTCGCCAGTCATGGCGGTGATGTGATGCTTTTTGAGAATGGTCAGTAGGCGGTATTTTTGCTCGGGGATGACGCGGGAGAAGACCTTGGTTTTGGTGACGATGGCGTCTAGCTGATCGTCGGACAGCTTGGCCATATCACGGCAGTCGAACACCTCGTCGCGATTCTCGACCATGCCGAGCTCCCGGCCAATCTGATAGGCTGTCTCGAAATGATCGCCAGTGATCATCCGCACCGACACGCCCGCTTTCAGGGCGGCCCGGATAGCTCGCGGCGCCTCTGGTCGCAGCACATCAGCCACGGCCACGAAGCCGGCGAACGTCAACTTGCCGAGCTGATCAAAGCTATCAATTGCCTCGTCCAGCTCACCCGTCGCCAGTCCAATCACTCGGTAGCCGCGAGCGGTCATCTCATCAAGCATCTGCTGGGCACGCTTCTTGGTGCGGGCCGACACGCGACAGGCCGCCAGGATGGCTTCGGGTGCACCCTTGACGTACAAGCGAAACTGCCGGCCGTGATGCCAGATGGTGGCGGACCTGGCGTGGGCTTGACTGAATGGCAGGTCACGAACTGGCGCGTGGCGCGGGCTGGCGCTCTGCTTGCGGGCGTATTCATTGAGAGCGATGTCCAGCGGATCGTGGCTCTTGGCGTGAGCGCGGTTGACCGCTAGCCCGATGATGCGGTCGATGTTCTCTGTCGCCTCGTCCGGTGTCCAGGTTTGCTGAACGGTCAGTTTGTTCTTGGTCAGGGTACCTGTCTTGTCGGTGGCGATGGTGGTGATGACGCCGATGGTCTCGATGGCGCGCATTTGATGCACCAGCGCCTTTTTGGCGGCCATCCGCCGCATCCCCAAGACCAGCACCACGGAAATGGCAATCGGCAAGCTCTCCGGCACGGCACTTACCGCGAGGGCCATGACAAAACGCAGACTCTCGAGTACATCCATGCCGCGCAGCAAGCTCAGCCCAAAGGCGACGAGGGCGATGGCCGAGACGGCGGCGATGACTTTGGTGATGAGGGTGTCGATTTTTCGCTGGACTGGGCTTTGGGTCGATTCGCGCTTGGAGAGCATGGCGAGATTACCGAACTCTGTCTGATTGCCGGTGGCAACGACCACGCCGGTGCTGGTGCCGCTGACGACGAATGAGCCCTGAAACAGCATGTTGGTTTGCTCGTACATTTCTTTGGTGCCGGTGAGGGCGTCGGTTTGTTTGGAGATTGGCAGTGATTCGCCGGTCAGTTGCGCCTCGTCCACCCGCAAGTTGGCGCTACGAATGAGGCGGATGTCGGCGGGAACTTTCCCGCCCTCAGCCAGCGAGACGAGGTCGCCCGGAACTAGCTGGCTGGCGTCGATGCGCGTGGTGCGATTGACGCGGTGGACGTCGACTTTTTGGGCGTCGTGACGGGACAGGCTGCGTAGCACACGGTCAGTTGAGAAGCGCTGAATGTAGAAAATAACGGCCGAGATGGCGGTGATGACAAAGATGATGATGGCGTCAATGGCCTCGCCGTGCCAGAGGCTGATGATGGCGGCGATGAGCAGGACGAGCATAAAAATGTCGAGGAATGGCTCGAGAATGATGCGCCAGAGCGGTTCGGATTGGATTTTGATGATGTTGAGGCCATAGCGTTTTTGGCGGCGCTGGACTTCGGCCGCGCTCAGGCCGCCATCCGAGGAACTAAGTCGCCGCAGCGCCTCGTCGCTTGATGATTGATAAAAATGCATACGGTTATTATAGCGTGAAGTGTGGTTTGGGGGAAATGGTAGCAAGCGGCTTGGGGTATAGCTTGAAATGGCGGGTAGTCATTGTACCTAGTATAGCTGAGGTCGCTATTCTGCGACAGTTAATTACAGGCAAAAAGGTGCGCCTCCGGCTTCTGCCTCGCGCACCTCTTGCTCGAGATGGGGGTTGTATGAGTTGATCATCGTCGGTCAACCCGGTCGCTTCACGTATAGCAAGTGACGTGGGCCGTACTGCGCCCGACGCTACGCCCGTAGCTTCTTATCCTTCAGCTTCAACACCACATCCGCC
>CALHQH010000017.1 GCA_938036625.1 uncultured Candidatus Saccharibacteria bacterium
TACTCCAAATGCGTTTGCCATATCTTGCACTGTCATGTACTCTGCTGGTGGTGGCGATGTAAGGATGCCGCGCTCTACAAGATCTTGTTGAATAATTGTCGCTTGCTGCTCGGTGAATAGCGGCTTGAGGTGACCACGCCATGGATACATTGCAACGTCGCCAAGTGACGGTAGGACGCGTTGATACGCGCGCTCAACTGTACGGATATTTACTCCAAGCTCACGGGCAAGAGCGCTGGTTGTTTTGTCTTGATCTTGTGATCGATAATTTGGTTTGAGATACTTTGCCTCACACGGGCGAGTAGCACCATCATCATAACCACCGAGTGCCATCGTAATATTTTTTACAAAATTCTTATTCGTCCGCAATGCCGTTCCGCAATCAGGCTGCTGAGCGATAAGTGCTGTGAGCTCACGCTTCGTCCGGTTACAGAGTGGCTCAGCGCCGTTCTGCTGCTGCAGGAGTTGCTCGGTCTTTTGTGTATCAAAGACATATGTCGCATTGCCATACTCATCACATACCAATATTGTGCGATTCAGCGAGGGTACGACTACCTCATAGTATGGTAGCTGACGTATCATAGTGGGGTCTACACTACCCTCAGTAATCATCACTTCATCTGGGCTATCCAGCGTAACTTCAAACTCATTTGCTAATAAGAATAGGATTGTCTTGAGTTTGGCCTGGGTCTTTGGTCGCTCATGCGATCCAACGTCTCTACTCACCCCATTTGGGCCACTTGGCTGCATGTCTGGTGGGACTATCACCAAATGAGACGTCGCAACTGCTGCAATACGCTGGTCGATTGCCCGTAGCTCAGCATCCTTCTCGCTGAGATGATCAAGTACCTCTGCTGTATCATCAAGGCCATAGTAATGGAGCGCGGCATCCTCTGTCGCTGCATGGGTCGGCTGGGCGATGACTATATGCATCCTCTGCCGATTCAATTAGTTCGATCACCTCACTCAAAGCATGCTCAGCATAGCTATCAACCGTACTCACTGTCAGTGGTTGGTTAAGAATTTGGTCCATCCGACCCACAAAGTTTAGAGATGATGTTTGATGACGCTGTTCCATGGTTGTTTTGGTAGTACTACACTATAACTTCTAAATGATATGATGGGTTACTGTGTGAGTACTTATACTATACTAGCGTGGCGTTATGATGTCAAAAAGCATGCCCTTTCCTTATCAAATCTTTGCCAAGATATATATTTATCTTCCATCGTCTCGCGTCCTGCCTATAAGGTAATAATATATTGATTGGAAATTGTATTCGAAAGTCGCAAAGTGAGGTGGATCACTCAATAATTACTGTAATACACTCGATGTATCCCTGATCTCACCCTTGGAACTTGACATATATGACTAAGCATGCATAATAACAGTATGAACGAGCTTTTACCCAAAAACGGCAACCCGGACATTGGTCACGAATATACCGATCGGGACGACGAGATTGTTAATGACGCCCTCGATCTTCTACGGATACATTTTGAGTTTTCTACCCCAGACTTAGCTGGTATTAGTATGATCTTAACACCAGATAAAATGCCACACGAAGCTGTAGTCAACCGAATTGTCAGCGACTGGGAAGGCACGTCTACAGAGGATTGTGAACGCAAAGCGTTTTTATTCAATGCCGAAGAAATGTTTTTACCAGATGGACATCCAGAATCGTCACACGCAGAACCATATAGCACCCTACAAAGAGCAGCAAGAACCCTACACCAACAACACCGTGAACAATATAACCTCTGTGATGGTCAACCAAATAGCTCAGTTAATGGAAGCTTGATGATAATCGACATTCCACACCCAGCTGCCTACGGAATGGAGATACCACCAGCAGAGTTGCGAGAGTTCTTTGTTCAGTGTTCTTATGATACTTTAGGAGGAAATCTACAAGGAGCCCAAAACCCAGATCACGATACAGTATCAGTGGTAATAGTTGCTCCATCAGCGTTTTCTGCGGTAGCTGCAGAGAATGAATCACTATGGTATTGCCTAAACCACTATGGTGGCACAGAGATTAGACCTACAGAATATCTGCACTCAGCAACCACAAAAACACAGTAATACATCATCAAACTTTCCTAACCGCATAATAACTACATTAGATATTCAAGTGCTTTCAACTGCTGGACTTGCTTTGATGATATACCACCAACCCTAAAGTTAACGACACTTACACCTACATTAAGTCTCTCAAACTTACCTGAGCCAACTTACTACTGTCTTTGCGCAGAACTCTTTTGTAGCCTCTG
>CALHQH010000018.1 GCA_938036625.1 uncultured Candidatus Saccharibacteria bacterium
CCCACATAACGGCCGTCCTCCACTGCAGCAAACACCACCGCCTTGCCCTGCATAGCCAGCTCTGTAAGCGTTGCTTCATAGCGATCAGAAATACCCATATCTTGCTTGAGTAACGCAAACTGCTCGCTGCCTGGCAGAGCTACTGCAATACAGGCAAGTGCTTTCTCGTGTGTATGTGGCCGCTGCCAAGATTCATACATGGTTGTGCTCCACTTCTTTTCGCTTTTGGTATACAGAGTAGAGCGTTGCTTTTATTGCTGCATCAAGCGGCTGGGCTCGATACACATCTCTGTCGCTATAGCCAATTGCGCCATTATGGTTGGTATATAACGTGACATGTGGAATCATGAACTCTGCCTGAGGTATCAGTTCACGAATTGCATCACGCCACGCTTCAAGCTCGCTCCACTGGGCAAGTGCAATAATTGTTTCGCGACCCTTTGCATTATCGACCAATCTACAGAACTCACCTGTCAATTCTGGCTTTGTCGTCATCGCTGCACCAGCCGTGCGCGAGAGTCGCTCGAGCTGCTCATAGCCAGCCTCGTCCACCCCATACTCACCAAGTACCTCAAACAGCGACAGATGAAATTCATCAGTCTTTAGAAGCAATCCCGCAATCTCCCGCGGAAAATTCATGGCGCGAATCATGTCAGTCGTATCATACATAATGTAATCATACTCCCGATCGATTGCAAAGCTCGTCACACGATTATTCTGCGGCATAGTGCTCATCCTCTTTCCTTCATAACTCTACGCAACCTGCCGCGTGCATTCCGCAGTGGCGCAACTGTGTTGAGCTCAATTATCCGCCCCATGGTATATTCCCGGCCACTCGTCTTTGTCTGGTACCATACGATATGATAGAGATCATCCTCTGATGTCTGCTCGATCAACTGCTCAATCGCTACTACTGTTTCATGGAGCTTTGTTAGTACAGCACTATATGCTATACCGGCATATTGCACATAGAACTTTCGTGCTACCACACCATAGCCAGTGGCAATAATCGTCGGCACAGTATGCGTCTGGCGATATACATTTCCCCACTCTAGTATAGTGGTAGCCCATCCCAGTAGGTAGCTGGCTAGCTGGTGAGGGCTTATCATCGTGCCCTTCACCTGCCCCGAGAGTACTTGCTTATCCGCCCAGGAAACAGCCGCCTCAAGCAGTGGCCACAGCGCCGCACACTCATGGCGAATGTCATGCTGCAAGGCTGACTTGTGGGCTGGCAATGGCACGGCTTCTCCTTAT
>CALHQH010000019.1 GCA_938036625.1 uncultured Candidatus Saccharibacteria bacterium
AACGATCGAGGTGATCGAGATAGGCGAATTATGATAGGGATGGAACGATTCGTGAATATAACTTAGGCTGAATATTAAGCCGTACTCAATCACTATTGCTGATACATATATACCACCGAGCCAGCCTATCAATTGCGGCCACGTCATATGATCAAAGCGCGAGGGGCGTGGTTGCTGCGTCAAGCTGCTTTGCTGATGTACTGTCTCAGGCTGAGGGTGTGATGTGCCATCGTGACGCTGCGACATAGCATCTTGAGATGGTGGTGGCGTTTGTGAAGAATCCTTATCCATGGCAACATCATAGCATATAGTGGCATCCCTTTCTATTTATTTCAATAAGCTTGCAAGCTATCTCTCAGCAGAGTTTGTAGCGTAGTAGGAATAAGGACTGTTGAAGGTCTGCTAGACCAAGAAGCTCATAACGCAGTACATGGATAAGTGCTCTTCCTGTGGTGGAGGGCGCATTTGTATGGCTGTGTGGATTTGGGAGTTGTGTATACAATATGTAATCAGTTGACATTGAGCGAAATAGAGAGTATGGTATAGACCAATAGTAAATAATACAGATATAGGCGCATTATGACACGCGAGGCATCAATCCCACGTAGGCTACAAGAGCCAAAAGACCCATATACACCAAAGCCACCAAGTGATTTTCAGCAGATATTCAGGGCATTGAAGGATTATGTAGCAAATGACCCATCGCATTATGATACTGCCACTTGATCAGCTAGATACCTTCGATTTTACTGACAGTACAACAACAAAACAAGTATACCAATGGGACCTCTCTGCGCTGATTGCGGAGCAAAGTGAAGTGGTCGATCCAGCGGTGGTTGACCAAGCGCGAACAACAATGAGGACAGTGTTGGACGACTGGTTTGATGACCGTACGTCGTCGCATCCAGGTGTGCTGCACTACCAAGAGCAGCTGGGGTTTGTCTTGCCAACGAAGGATGATTTTGCTGAGTTTATACGTAACCACCCGCCGATCGGTGAGGATCAAGGGCAACTAAATGATATATTTACTTCGTGGCGAGATGCATATTGCGATATGCGCTTGCGACAGGCCGATGCAGAAGTATTCCCGGCTGGCCGAGAGCTTGCTCGTGCGCTCCGGGTAGCTGGGGTGGATCGTATCGATTTTGCTGAACAATGGCAGACGAAAGACGGTATCGCAGAGGCGATTGGTGCCGCAAAGAGTAATACAGATGAGCAAGCTCGGCAGCTTGATACATTCCGTCGGCAAGATATGGAACAAAGCGTGTTATGTCGCCAGTGCTTCTTATACGGTAGCCTTGAGGAGCTTGCGGCTGATTTACGTCAGTTCTATATGCCATTTGGTAGCGAGATGGACGAGGAAGTTCTGCAGCAGGTCATTCTTGATCCACTAAAAAAACATAGTATTCCAGCGCTTGCAGTCCGACAGTACGAGCAATTTCGACAGACAAATGGCTATGAATACGAGTGCCCCTGGCTAGAAGAGATTAAGCGCTGGAGCGTGATTAAAGCTGGTACGCAC